>JAILEP010000135.1 GCA_024697825.1 Acholeplasmatales bacterium | reverse complement strand
TAGTATAAAGGAAGATACAAATGTTGATTTAAGTCAGTTTATAACTATTGTAGATGAAAGTGATGACAATATATATGAATCACTTGAAATAGATGATTCGGCTGTAAATTATAGTGAGGAGGGCACCTATTACGCAACGGCCTTCGCAATGAATTCTAGTGGCTTATCTAGTACAGTAAAATTTAGAATTATTATTACATCTGATTCTTGGTTTTCAAAAGCTAATATTGGTATTTCAATAATTGCAATTATCCTGTTTGTAATAGTGATTGCCCTTTCTGGTTTGATAGGTACATATCTTATCCTTAAAAAGAGAAAAAAGATTTAAAATAACCCCTTTATGTAGTAAAATTAATACAGGTGATCGATGTGAAGGGCTTTTTATATGGAAAAACTGAATACAGCATTTTAGCCTCAACAAATAGACTTGATGAGTATATTTCCTATGCAAAAAGTAATTCGTTCGATTTTTTAACGATAACTGATAAGAATATGTATGGTGCATACAAATTCTATAAGGCTTGTATTAAAAATAATATTAAGCCTGTAATGGGCTTAGAATATACATATACTTTAGATTTAAAGCAATCTAAGGTTATTTTATATGCTAAAAATAATGAAGGCTTTAAATCATTATTAAAGATTACATCTGATGTTAACATTAATGAGGTTGATTCCTTAGATTATTTAGAGCAGTATAAGGATAATTTATTTATTATTTTTATATTCAATGATTCATATATAGAGGAATTATTCTTTTCTAGAAATTATGAAAGATTAAATGCCTTATTAGAAATCATTAATAGCTTTAATGGCTATATTGGTTTATCATACACTAATAAGCTTGAAAAGACTGCTATATCAAATGATATGGAGGATTATGCTAGAGATCATGATGTTAAAATTACATTCGTTCATGAATGTAAATATTTAAAAACTGCAGATTCAAAGGTTTATGAAGCACTACGTATGATTGATGGTGTAAATGAAAAGCTTGGTGAATTTGATGATTATTCATTCCTTGCAAATCCAATTGAAAGTGAAAATGTCAATGAAATAGTTAATGGTATTAGCTTGGATTTATTTAACAATAAAATAGCATTACCTAAATTCCCTAATACTAAAGGAACTGATAGTGAAACCTATTTAAAGGCCTTATGCCATAAGGGCTTAGAAAGACGTGGTAAGCTTAATAGAGCCTACCAGGAAAGATTAAATTATGAATTATCTATTATATCCAAAATGGGATATAATGATTATTTCTTAATTGTTTGGGATTTTATTAGATATTCTAAAAAGAACAATATTTTAGTTGGACCAGGAAGAGGTAGTGCCGCAGGTAGCTTAGTTGCCTATACTTTAGGCATTACTGATGTTGATCCACTTGATTATGATTTACTATTTGAGCGTTTCTTAAATCCAGAGAGAGTATCAATGCCAGATATTGATACAGACTTCCCTGATAATGAACGTGATAATGTCATAAATTACGTTAAGGAATTCTATGGTGAGAAGCATGTTTCAAGCATTACTGCCTTTGGTACATTTCAGCTAAAATCATCAGTTAGAGATTTAGCTCGTGTTACTAACATGGATAATGCGAGAGTTGATAAGATTTCTTTAATGGTTGAGGAATATGGCTTTGATAAGCTCATTGATGATTATAAGGATAGAGATTCTGAAATTACAGAATTTTTAACTATCGCTAAGGGTCTAGAAGGCTTACCTAAGCATATATCTACCCATGCCGCAGGTATTATTTTATCTGATATTGATTTAACTGATGTCATCCCTCTTAGAACTGGTATAAATGGTGTTTATCAGTCACAATTTGAGGCACCTGATTTAGAGGCTATGGGTCTATTAAAAATGGACTTCCTAGGATTAAAGAATTTATCTATGATTAAGGGCATGATGGATGATTTAGGTAATTTCACAAGAGCTAATCTTATGAATATTCCACTTAATGACATCAAGGTTTATAAAATGCTACAAAGGGGAGATACCCTAGGAATATTTCAGCTTGAAAAGCCTGGTATGAGAAGAACACTTACTCAGCTTAAACCAACTGAATTTAATGATTTAGTTGCAGTGCTTGCCCTATATAGACCAGGACCTATGGATAATATTCCAACCTATATTAGACGTAAGCATGGCGAAAGGGTTGAATATTTACATCCTGATTTAGCACCTATTTTAAAGAGTACATATGGCGTAATTGTTTATCAGGAGCAGATTATGCAAATTGCGCAAAAATTCGCAGGCTTCTCATTAGGTGAGGCCGATGTATTAAGACGTGCCGTATCTAAGAAAAAGGCTGATAAGATGGATGAGCTACAGGAATCATTCATTAAGCGAAGTGTTGAAAAGGGGTATAGTGAGGATATTGCTAGAAGCATTTATGATTTGATTTATAAATTTGCAAATTATGGATTTAATAAATCTCATTCAGTTGCCTATGCAGTAGTATCGTATGAAATGGCTTGGTTTAAAGCTAACCATTTCCCTGAATTTATGGCTAACATTTTAAATGATTCAGTATCTGATAGTAAGGGTACTGCAGAATATATTAGATATGCTAAGAGCCATGGGCTTGTAATTAGAAAGCCTGACATTAATATTTCAGCTAAGAAATATGTAAAGCATAACAATATGCTATATATGCCAATTTCAACAATCTTTTCGATTGGTACTAATGTTTCAAATAAGATTTTAGAGGCTAGAGGAGATATTCCATTTAAGGATTTTTCTGATTTAATTAATCGTTGTGATTTCTTATCAAAGGGTCATATTGAGGCACTTGTTTATAGTGGAGCCTTAGATTCATTTGGTAAGAGTAAAAAATCATTATTATCAGATAATCAAAGCAGTGGAGTATTTAGTGAATTCATAACTAAGGTTGAGGTAATGGATGAATATCCGTTTGATGTCTTAATGGAAAATGAAAAGAAGTATTTAGGAATTAATCTAGAATACAATTTATTCAGTAATACAGATAGCATAAGAGCTAGGTATAGAACTACTCCAATTCTTAATTTACAATATAATCAAAGAGCGACATTATTATGTGCCTTTTCTAAGATTAGTGAGGTAAGAACAAAGGCCAAAAATGAGCTTATGCTAGTTGGTGATTTATATGATATTGATGGCGAGGTAAGATATATTATTTTCCCATCAACATTAGAAAAGCTTCCATTTAAGCCAATCACTAATAAGCTATATATTGTTACGGGTCTTTTAAAAAAGGATAATCGTGATGAGGATAGTTTTAATATTTATGAAATAAATGAAGTAAAATAAGCGGACACATCTAAGATGTGGCCGTTTTTATACATTATTTTTGAAAATGTAAATGTAAGAAAACATTATCATAAAAATTTGTTGAGTAATAAAAAGTTATTGTGCTATAATTGAAGATAGATAAAAAGTCATTTTTTAGGAGGATTATGAAATATGGCTAAGAAAATAGTTTCAGACTTAAAGGTAAATGGTAAGAAGGTACTTATTAGAGTAGACTTCAACGTACCTATGAAGAATGGTGTTATCACAGATGATACACGTGTTAAGGCCGCATTACCTACAATCAAGTATGTAATCGACAATGGTGGAAAGGCAATCGTATTCTCTCATCTTGGACGTGTTAAGTCAGCTGAGGATATCGCAAAGAATGATATCGCTCCAGTTGCAGTACGTTTAGAAGAGTTAATTGGTAAGAAGGTTACTTTTGTTAATGCAACTAAGGGTAAGGAATTAGAAGACGCTATCGCTAATATGAAGAATGGCGAAATCGTTATGTTCCAGAACACTCGTTATGAGGACTTCGATGTTGCTGCTAACAAGGAAGTAAAGAAGGAATCTAAGAATGATGCTGAATTAGGTAAGTATTGGGCATCATTAGGTGATGTATTCGTAAATGATGCATTCGGTACTGCACACCGTGCAGCAGCATCAAATGTAGGTATCGCATCAAATGTTAGTGAAACAGCTGCTGGTTACCTATTAGAAAAGGAAATCAAGTTCATCGGTGGAGCTGTAGACAATCCAGTTCGTCCTTATGTAGCAATCTTAGGTGGTTCTAAGGTTTCTGATAAGATCGGTGTTATTGAAGCATTACTAGACAAGGCTGATAAGGTTTTAGTTGGTGGTGCAATGATGTTTACATTCTTAAAAGCTTTAGGATATGATGTTAAGGCTTCAAGATGTGAGGAGCAGGAATTCGTTGATTTAGCTGCTAACCTATTAAAGAAGGCTAATGGCAAGATCGTTCTTCCAGTTGATGCAGTAGTAAACAAGGCATTTGAGGATGTTCCTGGTACTGCAAAGGCAATCAAGGATTTCGCTGATGGTGATATGGGCTTAGATATCGGTCCTAAGACACTTGAGGTATTCGCTAAGGAATTAGCTGGTGCTAAGACTGTAGTTTGGAATGGACCTATGGGTGTATTCGAAATGAAGAATTACGCAGCTGGTACAATTGGCGTATGTGAATTATTAGCTAAGTTAACTGCTGAAGGTGCTTCAACTATCATCGGTGGTGGTGATTCAGCTGCAGCTGCAGAGCAGTTAGGTTATGCTTCAAAGGTATCACATATTTCTACAGGTGGCGGTGCATCTCTAGAATATCTAGAGGGTAAGACTTTACCAGGCGTTGCTTGTGTAGATGAGAAGTAAAAAAATTAAAAAAATTTATATTTTGGAGGGAAATTATTATGGAAAAGAGCATTATCGTTAAAAGTACTGTAGGTTTACACGCAAGCTTAGCTGCTAAGATTGTTCAGGCAGCAAATATGTATTCTGTAGACATTAACTTACATTATCATGACAAGACTGTAGATGTTAAGTCAATTTTAGGTTTAATGAGTCTTGCAATTCCAAGTGGTGAGAATGTAGTAATTGAAGCTACAGGAGATCAGGCAGAAGCTGCAATCAATGATATCGCTACAATACTTGAAAGATAAAAAAGTATTGAAAGTTGAGGAGAAAATTTAATGAGAAAACCAATTTTAGCTGGTAACTGGAAAATGAATAAGACTAGGGATGAAGCCATTCAGTTCATTCTTCAGGTAGATAATAAACTTCCTAAAAGTGGTGTAGATTGCATTGTTTGTGCCCCTGCAATTATCCTTCGTGATTTAGTAAAGAGAGCTGATACAATTCAGGTTGGTGCTCAGAATATGAACGAAAATGATAAGGGTGCATATACTGGAGAAATCTCTCCGCTTATGTTAAAGGATACAGGAGTTAAGTATGTTATCGTTGGACATAGCGAAAGACGAGCTTACTATAACGAAAACGACGCGGTTGTTAATGCCAAGATTAAGAAGGCATTAGAATTTGATTTAAAACCTATCGTTTGTGTTGGTGAAAATCTTGAAGAAAGAGAAACAGGCAAGATGCAGGATGTCTTAAAGTCAGAAATCAACAAGGCATTTGACGGAGTTGTTTTTGAGGACCCTGCAAACGTAATCGTTGCCTATGAACCAATCTGGGCTATCGGTACTGGTAAGACTGCAACTACTGAACAGGCAGAAGAAGCTTGCAAGTATATCAGAGAGCTTTTAGCAGGCATCTACGGAGTTAAAACAGCTGATAAGATTCGTATTTTATATGGTGGATCTATGAATACTAAGAATGTTAATGACTTAGTAGCACAGCCAGATGTAGATGGCGGCTTAGTTGGTGGTGCATCATTAGACGCAGATAACTTTATCGCTTTATGTAAGGCGTTCTAAAGATATCAAAATAAATATTAGAGCTATAAGTTACAATTCTTATAGCTCTTTTTTTGTTTTAAGTTCAATTTTAGACTTTTATTTAAAAAACTATTTTAATTTTTGAAAAATATTATATAATTATCATATATAAATAGTTATAAATTGGGAGACTTATAAAAATGAAATTTGGAAAGAAAATTAAAGAATTAAGATTGAAAAAAGGAATTAGTCAGCAAGATATGGCTGATGATTTCTTTGTCGGTGCTTCATTAATCGACAAATGGGAAAAGGATAAGGTTTTACCAGGAGGTAAAACAATTGGTAGGCTAGAGGAATATTTTGGAGTAGAAGAAAATTATTTTATCACTCCTGACGAATATAAGGAACTAGTTAAAAAGCGTGATAGAAAAACATTAATTGTTTTTATTTCATCTGCTTGTGCTGTAGGACTATTAATTGTTTTTGGAATTTTAGCTTGGATATATGGTGCTAATTTAGCTGATGAAGGAACTGTAATTAAAAATAACGGTTATGAGTATGTTGTATATGAGGATACACCTTTCTTTGGTGATGGAGAATGTGGATTATTATCCATTGGTAATGATAAGGATGTAGTATTACCAGATACTATTACTAGAAGAACAGGACCTTTTAATAAGACATACAAGGTTAAATATGTTGCTTTAACAAAAGACGATGTTACAGATGTATCAATTACATTACCTCGTTATTTTGAGGAATTTCCTTATACGTATCCATATACATTTAATTACAGTTACACAAGACGTTATACTAGCTTAAACCCTAATGACTTTAAAAAAATCAGTGTTTCAAAAAAGAATGAAATATATGATTCAAGAGAGGACTGCGGATGCTTAATTGATACAATGTCTGATACTATTTTATATAATTCACAGGAGTCTTTTATTCCAAATGGTGTCAAGGTAATAAGCACTGATTCAATGACAAATTATTTTAAATATAATAATGAATTAACTCTTCCTGATAGTGTTGAGGTTGTTGAAGATTTCGCATTTGGACTTTATCAAGTACGTGTTGATGCAATTCCTTCATATAATATCGATTATGTAGACTTTGGATCTGTAAAGGAAATTGGCGCAGATGTTTTATCTCTTGTTTTTCTTTCAGATACAACAATTGTTTTACCTAATACATTAGAAAAGATTTCTAAGTATGCATTTTATACTTCGTATTCATTTGTAGAATATATCTATTATGAAGGAACTAAAGAAGATTGGGCAAATGTTGAAGTTGATGGAGGTTACTTTGAACCCGAAGAAACTAAGCAAAAACTATATGCAGTAGATGATAGCTCAGTTGATTCAAAGGCATACATGTATTATTATTCAGAAACTGAACCAACAGAGAAGAATGTATATTGGCATTATGGCGAAGATAATAAGCCAGTAATTTGGAGCTAATTATAAAGACTATTA
>JAILEP010000133.1 GCA_024697825.1 Acholeplasmatales bacterium | reverse complement strand
TAATAGTGATGGAATAATATATAAGGATATTTATAATGTTGAAATTAAAAATGATGAGGAATTCTTTTATTGTAGGGATATTTATATAAGCTATAAGAATCCAATATCTAAGGCTAGAATATATGAATATTATATTGATTATTATGCAAAGAATACGGTTATATCCTATTCTATTGAATCTGAATATTTTAATAATTCAAGCATCATTGGCAAATTTAAATATACAGTTAAATTTGAATTAAGTGGTGAAGAGGAATTAATATATAACAAGGAATGCTATATAAATGTAATAGATGATATTAAGCCTATTCTTACGGCAAGCATTACTGATAATATAGGTGATGGCACATTTATAGAAATAGCTGATTTAATTACTGCAGGTGCGATTGATGATATTGATGGTGATATTAGCGATAGAATTAAAATAATTGATGTTGATAATTATTTAGCTAATTATAATAAAAGTGGTACCTATAGTTTTAGAGTTAGTGTTACAGATAATGCAGGTAATACTGAATCTAAGCTAGTATCCTATGATGTTTATGTAGAAGAGGTTCAAATAGATGATGAAATAGAGGTTTCTGATGATATTTCAATTGTATATGAATTTAATGTTAGTACTACTAACCAACTAACACGCGCTCTATTCAGTCAAAAGCTTGTTTTTTCGGGCTTTTATGAAAGTGGTGAGGAATTAACCATTTCTTCAAAATATTTTGAAAATAAGGAAATTCCAGGAAGCTATTTAGTAAGTGTTCTTTCTAATAATGAGGTTAAATATTTTTTAATTAATGTAGAAGAGGGAACAAGTAATGATGTAGTAGCTGAGGAAGAGGATAAGAATTCCTATACTATCTATATAATTATTGGGTCTGTTTTAATAGCGTTAATAGGTGGTGGCACTGCCTTTTATTTCATTAGAAAAAGAAAACGTAATCAGGAGTAATAAATAATTTAAGATTATGTTATAATGTTTTCGGACGTGATATTATGACTAGAATCGATCTTATTACTGGCTTTTTAGGGTCTGGTAAGACTACATTTTTAAAGAAGTATGTTAAATATTTAATATCTAAGGGCGAAAGAATTTGTATATTAGAAAATGATTATGGTGCCATTAATGTTGATATGATGTTACTTCAGGAATTTAATAATATCTGTGATATGGAAATGGTAGCTGGTGGCTGTGATTTTGATTGTCATAAGAGAAGATTTAAAACAAAGCTTATTGCGATGGGTATGAAGGGCTATGATAGGGTTATTATTGAGCCATCTGGCATATTTGATACAGATGAATTCTTTGATACCTTATATGAGGAGCCACTTGATAGCTGGTATGAAATAGGCTCAGTTATTTCTATATTAGACCCAGCTGTTAAAAATAATATTTCAGCTGAGAGTGAATATGTATTAATAAATCAAATATCATCTAGTGGTAAAATTATTATTAGTAAGACTGATGAATATAATGATAATGAAATAGATGATACTATTAATTATTTAGATTATTTAATGACTAAATATAATATGCATCTTGATAAGAATATTATTCTTCGTAAGCATTATGATGATTATACTGAAGAGGATTATGAGACTATTAAGCGTGCTTCATATAGAAGTGAGGCTCACGAGAAGATGAATATTATGGAGGTTAATAAATATTCATCTATCTATTTTATGAATACAGGCTTTAAGCTAGATGAATTAAAGGCTAAGGCTAATATTTTATTTAATGACCAATCATTTGGTAATATAATGAGAATTAAGGGCTTCCTTAAGGATAATGATAAATGGCTTGAATTTAATATGACTAAGGAAGTATTAAATGTTAATGAGCTTTCAAATGGTCAGGATGTCGTTATTATTATTGGTGAGGGAATAAGTGAGGCTAAAATAAAGGAATTTTTAGGAAGGGATGAATAGGTATGGTAGATAATATCTGTGCTATCGCAACTCCATATGGTGTTGGGGCAATAGCTGTAATTAGATGCTCAGGACCAGAGGCTATTGAATTAGTTTCTAAGGTTTTTGATGGTAAAAATCTAGCTAAATGTAAATCACATACAGTTCACTATGGCCACATCATAGAAAATGGTGAGGCAGTAGATGAGGTATTATGTAGCGTATTTAAGGGTCCTAATTCCTTTGATGGTGAGGATATTGTAGAGATAAGCACACATGGTGGTGTTTATGTTACAAACCGTGTTTTAGGAGTTTTACTTGATAATGGCTTTAGGCTTGCAGAGCGTGGTGAATTTTCAAAAAGAGCCTTCCTAAATCATAGGCTTGATCTAACAGAGGCTGAATCTATTATGGATATCATTTCATCTGAAAATGATATTGCCTTAAAATCTTCACTTGGCTCTTTAAGACATCAAACTAGAAATTTAATTAGAATATTTAGAGATAAGATATTAGATATTCTTGCTAAAATAGAGGTTAATATTGATTATCCTGAATATGAGGATTCAGTAGATGTAACTCATGAATATTTATCACCATTAATTGATGATATGCTAATTGATATGAAGAAGATATTAGATAATTCTGAGGTATCAACTATTGCAATACATGGTATTAATACCGCTATTGTTGGTAAGCCTAATGTTGGTAAGAGCTCATTGCTTAATATGATGCTTGATGAAAATAAGGCTATCGTATCTGATATTCCTGGTACAACTCGTGATTTAGTTGAGGGTAGGCTTACAGTTAGAAATGTAACATTAAATCTAATTGATACTGCAGGTATTCATGAAACTGATGATTATGTAGAATCAATTGGAATTGAAAGAAGCCGTAATGCCATTAATAAGGCTGATTTAGTTTTAATGGTTTTAGATGCATCAAATGAGCTAGATGATATTGATAAAGAGCTATTAAAGCTAACTGAGAATAAGAAGAGAATCATTATTTTAAATAAGAGTGATCTTAAGCAAAAGCTTGAAATAGCTGATGCTATATCAGTATCTGCCTTAAGAAGTGAGGGTATGGATTTATTATCTGATAAGATATTAGAAATAACATCTATTAATTCCTTAAAGAATATGGATGGTAATTATTTAAATAATAACCGTCAGGTAGCTTTAATGAAGAAGGCTTATAAATCACTAGAGGCAGCTAAAGTATCATGTGAAATGCTTACAGATGTATCCTTAATTGAAATTGATATTAAGGATGCCTTTGATGCCTTAGGTGAGATTACAGGTGAATCTTATCCTGATGAATTGATTACAGCTTTATTTACAAAATTCTGTTTAGGAAAATAATAAAAGGGACGCGAGTCCCTTTTTTCTATTCATATTCAAATGTTAATCTATTTCTATTATATGTAACCTTAGCCTTCTTACCTACATAAATAGGAATAGAAGGAGATAGATGACCTAAATCAGCATCTAATATGATTGGCTTATTAAGAGGGGCAAGCACTCTTAAATAGGCATCCTTCATTGATATACCAAAGGATTTATCATAATAATTTAATGATCTACCAATAATAAAGGCAGATACATTATCAAACCAACCAGCATTCTTAAGCTGAGTTAGAGCTCTAATTAAAGAAATAGAATTTAAATCACAGGCCTCCATAAAGAAGATGATGCCATCATCCTTATGCTTATTATTATAATTGACGACATTATCAAATTTAGTACCACATAGGCCTACTAATACATCTAAGCATCCACCAATTAATCTACCATTTAATGGTTCAGTATAATTATAGGCTTTTATTTTTGATTTCATATCAAATTGATATGGATGAACTGGTGCTTCATCTAAATCCTCTAGCTGCCATTTACCATATGTTTTAAAGGTTTTTTTACCATTTAGCATATCTAAGGTATCCTTTGAATCATATTCAAGCATACAAATGCTTGGGGCATTAACACCATAGATTGCAGGAATATCTGTAATTGTTGGAATAGTAAATGTTAAATTAGTATTATCAGAAAAGCCTACAAAGACCTTTTCAGGATGGTTTTTAATTTGGTTAAAATCTAAATGCTCAAGGATTTCAACCATTACCTCGCCACCACCAACACTCCAAATAATATCTGAATCACTATTATAGGCATCAATTATTTCTTTAGCTCTTAAAATACCGGTATTAGATGAAGCCTTATCTTTAGCCTTATAGACATTATCACCTATTTGATATTCATAGCCTAAGGAATCAAAATTCTTTAAGGCTTTTTTAAATCTTTCTTTATATGGAGATGTAGTAACACCAAAGGATGGAGCTACAAAATATACTTTATTTTTCATTCTATCACCTATTTACATTGTACCAAATTATACCCATTTGTTAAATCAAATAATTTCGCATATTATTTTTAATTCTTTTATGATATAATTCACGTAGGAAGTAGGTGTTTCTTATGTCATTTGACAGTTGGTTAAGAAGAAAATTATTGCATGAGCATAAGGTAAAGCCAGTTCAGAATCCTGGTGTACTAGGACATTATGAATCTAAGCCTTATCATAATTTTAAATATGCATTAATTTACGCAAACGAAAATAACGTAATCGAAACAGAAGAGGTTGAGGTTTATACAAGAGTTTACAAGAAGACTACATTTGTTAATGTGCTTGTAAATGAGGATAAGGACTTCGACATTGAAAAATATAAATATTCTAGATTTAAGGAAATCTTATTAGATAAGGGCTTTGAGGCTACTGATAAATCTGTAACAGTAGTAATTTTCCAGCACTATAATCAAAACACAGTTGATCAGTGTAGAAAATTCTGTGATAGCAACAAAACTCAGTTTGAGCATGCCCTAATATATAATCCTCGTTTAGTTCAGGTTGATTTTTATAGACCTGTTCCTAAGTATATGACAAGAATGTATGAAATGCTAATGGAGGATTTATATTTCGATTTAGCATTTATTGATAGTAATATGGATTAATAATTATGTTTGGTAAAATAAAGACAAGATATATTTGGATTTTGGCTTTAGTATTATTCTTACTTGCGATAGGATTTATCCTACTTGCAATTTATACTCCATCTGGAATGAGCAATAAGCTATTTGTAGTATTGATGACTATTGATTTAATCTTATTCACATTCTGTATTCAGTGGGGTGTTCAAAGAAGTATTAAATTTAAGCCAAAGAAAATTGAATATGAATCTAAGCTATATGAATCAGATAAGGACTTTGATGAGGTATTAAAGGACAATAAATTTGATTTAAGAAATAGAAGCTATGGTAGAAGCTATATTAAGATTGAGGGTAAGAATGCTTATAAGGTAGTTTTAATTAATGATCCAGATGGCTATTTTACAGCTGATAATAATGAAACTAACCAAAGCCTTGCTAAAAAGCTTGATAGATGTGATACCTTTACTGCAGTAGAAATATTCTTAAGCACTAATGATGAAATTAAGGAAAAGATTGCTGATTTCTCTATTCAGGGTGAAAGAGTATATTATACTGCCTTAGAAAGAACTAGTGATGGATATTTATGTCATAACTATGTTGAGCCTAATGAAAATCATAAATTAAATGTTCTTCATTTATATGAATATTTAGGCTTAAAGGAAAAATGTGATACACAAACGGAAGAAAAGTAAGCTTCCGTTTTATTTTTTCTTTAAATGAGTGGATTTTTCCTTAATATGTGTTATATTTAAGTAAATGGAAGTGTTAAGATGTGGAGTAAAAGAAAGCCAGAATATGGTGATCAAATAAGAGTATCTAGAGGCTTATATTATCATCATGGAATATATAAGGATGATGAGACTGTTATTCAGTTCGCATCTCCTATTGGCAGTGAGGTTTCACCTGAGACTGCAAGAATTATAATTACTAGCCTAAAGGAATTTATTAAGGATGGAGAGCTTGAGGTTAGAAGCTTCTCTAAAGAGGAAAAAAGTAAGAAGAGATCACCACTTGATATTATTAAATTTGCAGAATCTAAGCTTGGCGATGATATGGGTGGATATGATATTATAAGAAACAATTGTGAGCATTTTGCCAACCTATGCATTTTTGGTGAATCAAAGAGTGATCAAATAGATGGGCTTATGTCGATTTTTGGAGGTCTTTTTAGATGAGAATAGGTGTCGATGTTGGTGGTACTACAGTTAAGATTGGCTTAATTGAGGATAAGAAAATAATTAAATCATATGAAATAAAGACTATAAAGGATACATTATTTGATGATATTTTTAATTCCTTAATTAATACATTAAAGGAATATAATAAGACATTAGATGATATGGAAAATATCGGCTTTGGTTTACCAGGTAATGTTATTAATAATTACATTGTTAATTTACCTAATATTGGTATTAAGGATTTAGATTTAAATCATATAGTTAAGAAATATACTAAGCTAAGCATTAAATCATCTAATGATGCCAATTGTGCAGCACTTGGTGAGGATATAAATGATGGTGATTCTGATTCATCATATTTTATTACCCTAGGTACAGGTGTAGGTGGTGGATATGTATATAACCATAAGCTAGTAGAGGGTAATCATTTTGCCTGTGGTGAGGTTGGACATATCAAAATTGATAAGCATAATTATAGCTGCACATGTGGTCTTAAGGGCTGTCTTGAAACAGTTGCCTCAGCAACTGGTATTGTAAGGCTAGCTAAGGATTATAAAAATGAATATAAAACAAATATAGATTTTAATAATATTACAGCAAAGGCAGTTATTGATGCCGCAAGAAATAATGATGAATTAGGTCTATTTGTTTTAGATTATATTAGTGAGGCACTAGGACGTGCCTTAAGTATAATAGCTGTCACTAATGATATAAAGACTATCTATATTGGTGGTGGTGTTTCTAAGGCTGGTAGTATTTTAATTGATGGCATTAGAAAATATTATAAGGAATATGCATTTTATGCATGTAAGAATACAGAAATTAAATTAGCTGCATTATTTAATGATGCAGGAATGTTAGGAGCTGCATATCTATGAGTAAGGTAGAGCCAAAGGCAATTAAGGTTTATAAGCCTGAAATCATGAATTGCCCTAAATGTAATGCGAAGCTTGTGTTTGCATATACGGCTAGTAATAAGGTAATTCAGTTTTCATCAGGAAAGATTATCAAGATTAAGAATATGGCATATAGATGTCCTAATTGTAATGATGGTAATATCTATAGCTCTCTTACTGCTCATAAGATGAGCCTTAAGGGATATACATATTCAACTAAGGTAATTTGTACAATTGAATATTATAAGTCTATGCATAAATCAAGAGAAGAAATCTGTGATATGCTAGCTAGTAAGGATATTGAAATATCTGATCGTAATGTCGATATTATTTATAAGAAGATTAAGGGTATTATGGAGCTAGATTCTGATAAGCTTGTTAAGGAATCATATGAAAGACAAATGAAGGAATTTAATGAAATTAGAATCGCAGTAGACCATATTACAATTAATCCATATCATTATGTAGTATTTTATGATTATTTTAATGGTGAAATTTTAGGATTATGGAAATGTGAGGGTACAGATGACCCTAAGCTTCATGAGCGTTTAAAGAAATATTTAAATAATCCAAATATTAAATATATTGTCACAGTAAGGCCTCAAAGTAAGGTTTACGGAATTCTTAAGTCTTATGCGCCAAATTCGTCTAAATTTTTATCATTTGCTAAATTTTAGTTATGTGTCTGTGAAATATTATTTAATTTTTGCCTAAAAATACGCAAAATAACCGAATATTATTTGACTTAAAAGTTTGCTAGTGCTAAAATAATATCATAACGAAAAAGAAAAGAGTGATGAGTTTATGCCATTAACATTAGATGAATTTGATAAGAAGATTATTAAGTATCTTCAGGAAGATGCGTCAATTAGTAACATTGAACTTTCAAAGAAGATTGGACTTGCACCATCTTCATGCTTATTAAGAGTAAAGAACCTTAAGGAGCAGAGAATTATCAAACAGTATACTGTCATGGTGGATGAGAAGGTTTTAGGCTATGAAATCACATGCTTCGCTAAGATTTCTATGCATCCATTAAATAGAGAGACTTCAACATTCTTTATTGAAGAGGCTAGAAAGATTCCTGAGATTGTTGAATGCTATACAATTACAGGTGATGCAGCATTCCAGTTAAAGATTGTTGCTAAATCATTCCAGTATTATAGAGATTTCATTTTTGATAAGCTACTTTCTATTCCAGCTGTATCAAATATTGAAACATCAATTGTGGTTGGTACAGAGAAGAAGACTAATTTAGTACCATTAGATTAAAATAAAAGAACGCCGCTTGGCGTTCTTATTTTTTTACTTTAAATCCTCTGCAATCTGATTTAAATCATATTCCTTTGAATGATCGGTAAATTCAATTTTTACATCATTGTTATCATATCTAGGGATAACATGAACATGGAAATGCATTACTGTTTGGCCTGCAGCCTCATTACAGTTGTTTAGAATATTGAAGCCTGCTGGCTTATAAACAACATTAATCTTTTCAGTAACCTTTTTTACTGCATACATAACATTTTCATATTCAGGATATTCGATTTCTAAAATATTAGCAAAATGCTTCTTAGGGATAACTAGGGTATGACCCTTAGTTGCCTGAGAAATATCTAAAATAGCTAATACATTTTCATCCTCGTATACCTTCTTAGATGGGATATCACCCTTAATAATACTACAGAATACACACATATTATAATTACCTCATTTCTTAATACAATTTTAATATTTATTAAGGCATTTTACAATAATATATGGCACTTTTAAAAATAATTTGCATTTAAAAATATAAGTTGTATAATAAATGTATGCGAGGAAGGGACCGATATATCGGTTGAAGCTTAGAAGAGAGCCACGGTTGGTGAAAGGTGGTAGCGGATTCGATATGGAGAACAGCCCGGAGTTGATGGAAGAACAAAGTAGACCCATCCGTATGCCTGCGTTAAGGGCTAATTGAGTGCAGTAATTATTACTGAACTAAGGTGGTACCGCGATTATTCGTCCTTAGAGCTATATGCTTTAAGGATTTTTTTATTTATTTTAAACAGGAGGATATTATGAAAAGAGATAAGATTAAGACTTTACTTGAACAAAAGGAAGCTAAGACTGCAACTGTTTATGGTTGGGTAAGAACTAATAGAGCTCAGTCACAGTTTGGTTTCTTAAATATTAATGATGGCTCAATCATTTCAAACCTACAGGTAGTTTATGATCAGGCACTTTCTAACTTCGAAGAGGTTTCTAAGTTCCGTGTAGGTATGAGTGTTAAGGTAACTGGTAAGATTGTTTTAACACCAGAAGCTAAGCAGCCACTAGAAATGCATGCAGAAGAGGTTGTTATGTTAGGAGATTGTCCTGAAAACTATCCTATTCAGCCAAAGAGACATACACCTGAATTCTTAAGAGATAATGCTCATTTACGTGCAAGAACTAATAAGTTCAATGCTGTATTTAGAATTAGAAGTGTCGCTGCAATGGCAGTACATTCTTATTTCCAAAAGGAAGGCTATTTATATGTTCATACACCATTAATCACTTGTGCTGACTGTGAAGGCTCAGACCAGATGTTTAAGATTACAACACTTGATATGAACAACCTACCTAAGGTTGATGGTAAGGTAGATTTTTCTGAGGATTTATTTGGTAAGCAGGCATTCATCACTGGATCTGGTCAGCTTCAGGGCGAAACATTCGCTATGGCATTCTCAGATATTTATACATTCGGACCTACATTCCGTACTGAAAACTCAAATACTAAGACTCATGCAAACGAGTTCTGGATGATTGAACCAGAAATGGCATTCTGTGATTTAAATGGCTTAATGGACATTGAAGAGGAAATGCTAAAGTATGTAGTTCAGTATGTACTTGATAACGCATCTGCAGAAATTGATTTCTGTGACGCATTTATTGAAAAGGGATTACGTGCTAGACTTGAAAAGATTGTTAAGTCTGATTTCGTAAGAATCTCTCATCATGATGTAGTAGATTTATTATTAAATTCAGGTAAGAAGTGGGAATTCAAGCCTTCTTATGAGGATGATATTTCTAAGGAGCATGAAAGATTCATTACTGAGCATTTCAATGGTCCAGTATTCGTTACTGATTGGCCTAAGGATATCAAGGCTTGGTATATGAAGGTTAACCCAGATAATAAGACTGTAGCTGCAGTAGATTTAATTGTACCTGGCTCAGGTGAATTAATGGGTGGCTCTCAGAGAGAAGAAAACCTTGATGTATTATTAAATAGAATGCAGGAGCTAAATGTAGACCCAAGCCCAATCGAATGGTATTTAGATACTAGACGCTATGGTGGCTGTGTACATTCAGGCTTTGGTATGGGATTTGAAAGATTAATTATGTACCTAACAGGTGTAGATAATATCCGTGATGTACTTCCATATCCTAGAACTCCTAAGAATTGTGAATATTAAAATTAATCCCCCACTCAAGGGGGATTTTTTAATGCCAGCTAATATTTAATTTTTGTTTAATTAAATACCTTTTATACCAAAAAGGTTAAAGTTATACAGTACTGAAAACGTATTTATGTCACATTTGACCTAAATGGTTGACTAAGATGTATTTTAAATGTAATATTTAAATATCAAATTAGCTATTAATTAAATACTTGGGTGAATTGTGGATCTTACATCCACTTTTTTCGCTTATTTAATTCTTAGCATTCCATTTTACACATTTAACTATATAAAGGGGTAGAGAACATGGGATACACAAGACGTAACAAAAGATTAATATTAAACGTTGTTGGAGTTATCATAATAGTTACACTATTGACACTATTAATTATTACATTTGCTAGCTAAGAAGCTTATGATTCAAGCTTTTATAGAAATTAGACGGAATTAATGCACTCATATTGGGTGTATTTTTTCTTATTTTGGGGCTTATTTTAACACTTTGGTTTAATTTGTTATGTAATAAAAAGCTAAAAAATTATATAATAGGCTAAAGGAGTGTTTTTGAAAATGATATATAATGAGCGTAGATCACTACCAATTTGGAAAAGAATATTAGTATCAATCCTGTCAATTGTGATGATTGCATTACAGCTGGCAGTTTTTACAGTTATGGTACTATATACTGTTCGTGAAACATTAGATTTCACAACAGGTATGTCAATTTTATATATCATTACTGAATTATTAGGTTTTATTTTAGTATTAACAATTATTAAAAGAAGAATTAATACAAATTATAAGCTTACATGGTGTATTTTAATAATGCTCGCTCCTGTATTCTTTGGACCATTCTATTTATTAAATTTAACATCAAGGCATTTATCTAGAAGAAAGAGAACCTTAATTCATGAGCAGCTTAAGCAAATTCCACTTTCTGATGTTAAAGAGGAATTAAAGGAAGATAATCCAAGATTCTATAATATAGCTAATGTAGTTAATAATATTCAGCTCGCTCCAGTATTAAAGAATTCTAAATTTAAATTCTATCCTGATATTGCTATAAAGGATCAGGATATGTTCTTAGATTTAAAGAATGCAAAAAGGACAATCTATCTTGAATATTTTATTATTTCACCTGGTAAATTAACTGATGAATTATATGAAATATTAAAGGAAAGAGGAGAGGCTGGAGTTAAGATAAAGATTCTTTATGATGATATTGGATGTCGTGGACACAATAATGGTAAGATTATTAAGATGCTTGCAGGAATAAAGAATTGTGAGGTTTGTCCTTACCAGCCATTTGGTATTAACTTCAATATCCTAGTTAATTACCGTAACCATAGAAAGCTATGTATTATTGATTCGGTTATTGCTTATTGTGGTGGTGATAATCTAGCTGATGAATATGCACATATTATTGAAAGATTTGGCTATTGGCGAGATAATTGCTCAAGATATGAGGGTGAGGCTGCATTATCATTTGCCATTCAGTTTGGCGAAATGTGGTACGCATCAACTAAAGAAGTATTAAGAGATTTTGAGCCTGAAATTATTCCTCAGTTTGAGGGCTATGGCTATGTCATGCCTTTTACTGATGGACCATTATTCGTTGGTGATTCAACATATAATCTATTCTTATCAATGATTACTAATGCTAAAAAGTGTGTTTATATTTCGACTCCATATTTTATCATTGATGAAACAATGATTGATGTTATTTGTATGAAATGTAAGGAAGGATTAGATGTAAAAATTTTAATGCCAGGAAAGCCTGATAAGAGAACTGCCTTCTATATGAGTAGAGAGAATTACAGTAAAATTATTAGAGCTGGTGGAGAAATCTATGAAATGAGTAGAGGCTTTAACCATGCTAAGAATATTATGGTAGATGGTAGGTGTGCCTTTGTTGGAACTGCTAATATGGACTATAGAAGCCTATATCTACACTTTGAGTGTGGTGCATTAATAATGGATTCTCCAGAAATTAGTGTAATGGAGGATGATTTCCTTAAGGAAATAGAAAATGCTGATTTCATTACATATGAAAAGTTTAAAAAGAGACCATGGTATCAAAAATTTATAGCTTTTATATTCAATTTATTTGCCCCTGTATTTTAGGGGCAATTTTTTTATTTTAAACTTCCTTAATTCTATTGAAAGCGTCTTGAATTTATTTTATAATAAATTAAGTTTTTGTGCGAGGGAGTGAGTCACAGTGAACGGTAACGGAATTTATTATTTCGACGACAATTCAGTTCTTAAATATTTACGTAAGGTTTTAGCCGAAATTAATCCAGGTTATGTTGACTGTGGTATTAGATCAGCATTCCTACTAAAGAGATATATCGAAAGATATAAGGTTTTTGATAATCCTAAAAAGGGTCCAAGACTTGCATTACTTACAATGCTAAAGGATATCGGTACATATTATAAGTCTGGTAAGATTCCAAGATCTAACCATGCGCTTGCTGCCGCATCATCTTATGCATTCATGCATAACTGTTCTCCATTTAATGAGGATGCAAAGCCTTTATTATTCTATCAATCAAAATATTTATCTGATACAAATGACCCTGACCATCAGGCAGGCTTATTAATGTCACTTGTTAATCAGATTATTGAATATAATTATCAGGAATATACAATTGATGAAATGCAGGACCTTATCAAGGATGATAAGAGAGGTATTTTTAATCCAGAGCAGGTTAAGAAGATGTTTAAGCTTCTTAAGGAGCAGCCTGATATTTATCAAAAGCTTAATGATAAGAATTCATTATTTATTTATGAAGCAAGTAAATATATTTCAACTGCTGATTATTCAGTAGAGGAATTAATTGGATTCATTGATATGGCTACATTCGCATTCGAATTCCATAATGATGAAACATTAGCGCATACTGTAACAGTTGCGGCTATCGCAGAGGAGCTTGCAAGACTTTCTAAGCTTCCTGAGCCAATGATTATTGAAATTAGACTTGCATCACTTGTTCATGATATTGGTAAGATTAGAGTTCCAATTGAGATTCTAAGCTATCCAGGTAAATTAAATGATGCTCAATTTGCAGAAATGAAGAAGCACGTAGAATATACAAGAGATATTATTACTGGCTGTTTCTCATTTAAGATTGTTGATATTGCGTCTCACCATCATGAAAAGCTTGATGGTTCTGGATATCCAGAGCATTTAAGAGAAAGAGATTTATCAATTGGTGATAAGATTATCGCTGTTGCAGATATTACAAGTGCTTTATATTGTAAGAGAAGCTATAAGGGATCATTTGATGACAATAAGATTCAAGAAATCCTAAAGAGCGATTGTAGTAAAGGTAAGCTAGATTCAAGAATTTGTAAGCATTTATTCGATAATTGGGATCATATTATGGAAATTACTAAGGCAATCGAAACTGATGTCTTAAACCAGTATGGTGCTATGAAGGGTGAATTTGCAGCTCTTTCTAAATCTAAGGTTTTATATCAGCTATTTGATTATAAGGATACATATCATTCTATCTTCGATAAGGATGAGCCTGAGGAAGAAGCTGAAGTTGCTGAAGAAATCCAGTATGTAGATGAAAATGGGAATCCACTTACTGCAGAGGAGGTAGCCGCAATTGAGGCTGCAAATGAAGCTGCAGAGGAATTAGCAGATGAAGTAGAAGAGGAAATCGAAGCAAACCAGGAAGAAATCGAAGAAGAGATTGAAGAGGTTTTAGAAACTGAGGAAGAGGCTGTTTCAGAAGAAACTGAAGCTATATTAGAATCAGATGAGGAAGAAGAAATCGCATTAGATGAGGAATCTAGTGATGAAACAGAATCTGATGAATTTGAAGCCTTCGCAAACGCAATTCCTGAAAAGGAAGAAAGTAATGAATCAGTAGATGAGGAATTTGCTGCATTTTTAGATAGTGTTCCAGAAAAAGAGGAAACTCAGGAGGATGAGGATTTAGAGCTTGTTGATTTAGATGAGAATTCTGAATCAGAGGCTGATGAATTTGAAGCCTTTGCAAACGCAATTCCAGAAAAGCAAGAATCAAGCGAATCAAATGATGAATTTGAGGCCTTTATAAATGCTGTTCCAGAAAAGCAAGAATCAAATGATGTTTTAGAATCAGATGATGAAGAGGAATTAAAAGAGGATGAAGCTCTTGATTTAGAGGAAGAGTCCGATGATGATGCCGAAGCTTTAGATGAGGCTGAAGAAGCTGAATCAGAAGAAGAATCAAAAATCGAAACTAAGCCAGTTAGAAAGGGTCCAGTCGTTAAGTTTATTACTGAATCAGACGATGAGGATGATGACGATGAAGACGAAGATGACGAGGATGATGAAGACTGGGATGATGACGATGAAGATGATGAGGATGACGACGACTGGGACGACGATGATGAAGATGAAGAGGACGATTAGTTCTCTTCTTTTTTCTTTTTAAAAATAAAACTTGAAAAGAAATTAATAAAGCCTATAATACTATCGGTGATTAATATATGGACGAGGCAAGAAGATTAAAGCTTGTATCAACAAAAAACATGTTAATATTAACCATTCCTATTTTTATTGAGCTATTATTACAAATAGTTGTTGGTTATTCTGATCAGATTATGATGTCATCATATCCTGATGCCGTTAATGGTATAACTAATGCTAATGTAGTTATTAATACAATAATTAATGCCTTTGCAATTTTTTCAAGTGCGGCAATTATTCTAATTAGTCAGTATCGAGGAGCTAAGGATTATGATAGAATGAGAAGGGTTTATTCTGCAACCTTCTGGTTTAATTTGGTCACATCTCTATCTCTTACTATTTTAGTTGTAACATGCTCTAGATTTTATTTAAGATGGCTTCAGACTCCTGAATCTGCACTTAATGACGCAATTCTTTATTCAATGATTGCAGGCGGAAGCTTAGTATTCCAAATTATGGCAACTACTATGTCTTCATTTTTAAAGGCTAATAATTTAATGAAGGAATCCATGATTACTAATGTAATAATGAATATCATTAATATTGTTGGTAATATTGTATTAATTAGAGTATTTGCAGAAATTGGAGAGCCTATTATTGGTGTTGCAATATCATCTAGTGCATCACGTCTTATTGGTTTTATCATCCTATTAATAATTTATATTAAAAAGATTGGTGTTAAGCTATCATTTAGAGATTTCTTAAGATTTAAATCAACTGTAAAAATGCTAATTAGAGTTGGTGCACCTTCAGGTGGAGAATCTTTATCATATCAGGCATCTCAAATTATTATTCAGCTAGTTGTTAATTCAATAGTTATATATAATGCATCTAATGTAGGTATAGGTAATGTTAAGACCTATGCGTCTATGTTTGCGATGGTAACATATTTATTTACTAACGCTGTAGCTCAGGCTATGCAGGTTGTAATAGGAGAGCTACTTGGAGCCGGCAAAACTAGTGATGTAGATAGGGTAGTTAAAAAGACTATTGTTATATCAGTTATAACAAGTGAAATAATTGCTTTAACATTCTTCCTAACAAGTGATTATATCTTTAGAATATTCCAGGTTACTGACCCTGAGCTATTAAAGATAGCAAAGGCTGTAATGGGAGTTGAAATAGCTTTAGAATTAGGTAGAGCGTTTAATGTTGTATATGTTAGAGCACTTCAAACATCTGGTGATGTTTTATTCCCTACAATTCTATCAATTATTTTCTGTTGGATAGTCGCAGTAGGAGGCTCATTCCTATTTGGATATCCAAAAGCCTTAAATTTAGGATTGATGGGTGTATGGATTGCGATGGCAATTGATGAATGTATGCGAGCAGTCATCTTTGTCTTTAGATGGAGAGGCGGCAAGTGGAAGAAGTTTAATCTTGCTCAGCAGCAATAAAAACAAATTAAGTCCAACAGGTAAAATTGTTGGATTTTTTTGTGCTTTTATACAAAGTTGGTCGGGAGTTTTAAGGCTATTTTAAATAATAAAACCAACCTGGTTAAAACGTCCTAAAACGGAAGTGAAAAAACCTAATTTTAAAGTTAACATTTTAGTATTGTTGTGATATAATCTAGGTGGTTTTAAATTAAACAAAATTTTAGGAGGATTTTCTCATGTCAATTTTATTGGGAAAGAAAGTTAAGATTTTCTCATTAACTTCAAATACTGAGCTTGCTCAGGAAATCGCTGACGCTGTAGGTATTCCACTATCAAGCTGTGATGTTCTACATTTTGCAGATGGCGAAATTAATGTTCAGATTAATGAAACTGTAAGAGGTCATAACATTTTCGTTGTTCAGCCTACTTCAGCTCCAGTAAACGATCATTTAATGGAATTATTAATCATGTGTGATGCATTAAAGAGAGCATCAGCTAAGAGTATTAATCTAGTTATTCCTTACTATGGTTATAGCCGTCAGGATAGAAAGGCTAGAAGCCGTCAGCCTATTTCTGCTAAGCTAGTTGCAGATTTATTACAGGTTGCAGGTGCTGACCGTGTTATCACAATGGATATTCATGCAGCTCAGGAACAGGGATTCTTTGATATTCCAGTAGATAATTTCATGGGATTACCTATTTTAGCTAATTATATAATGGATAAGCATCTAGAAAACGTAGTAGTTGTATCTCCAGACCATGGTGGAACTACTCGTGCTAGAGAATTCGCAAAGGTATTAGACACAACTATCGCTATCATCGATAAGAGAAGACCTGAACCTAACAAGGCTGAGGTTATGAACATCATCGGTGATGTTAAGGGTAAGACTTGTGTTCTAGTTGATGATATGTGTGATACATGTGGTACATTAACTATTGGTGCAGAAGCTTTAATGAAGGCTGGTGCAACTGAGGTTTATGCAGCATGTACTCATGGTGTACTTTCTGGTCCAGCTATCGAAAGAATCCAGAATTCTTGTATTAAGGAATTAATCATTACTAATACAATTAAGCTAGCTGAATCTAGAAGAATTGATAAGATTAAGGTATTATCAGTTGGTCAGTTATTAGGTCATGGTATCCTAAGAATCTTATCTGATGAGCCATTATCTGGTTTATTCACTTATTCTTACGATAAGAGCAAGAGAGAATTATTATAATTATGAAGCTTATTGTAGGACTTGGTAATCCTGGTTCACAGTATGCAAATACAAGACATAACTGCGGATTCATGGTTTTAGACAGATTTGCCGAAAATCATGGTGTAGATTTTAAGCTTAACGCAAAGCTTAAGGGAGAAATCGGACAGATAACTCTAAATGGAGAAAAGGCAATTCTATTGAAGCCAATGACTTACATGAATCTGTCAGGTGAATCAGTTATTCTCGTAAAGAATTTTTACAAAATTGACGTTGATGATATCTTAGTTATCTGTGATGACTTAGATTCAAGACTAGGACGTTTAAGACTTCGTGCTAAGGGAAGTGCTGGAGGCCATAATGGTCTTAAGAACATTGCCTTACATTTAAGTACTGAGGAATATAAAAGAATTAAAATCGGTATCGATAGAGACGAAAACATTTCAGTTGTTGACTGGGTTTTAAAGAAATTCAGCAATGATGATATGGCTACTATGAATGGTGCCTTTGATGAGGCAGTTAAGGCAGTAGAGGATTTCGTATCTGGCGAGGATTTTATGAAGGTATCCTCAAAATATTCATCTAAATAATATAGGGAGTAGAAGCCTTAAGGTTATAGCACCGTCATACCCGGATAAGTTCCTGGTGTTATATTAAATTCGAGACTATGGTACAATGTATCATAGTCTTTTTTATTACTTAAAAACAGTGGAGGGAAAAGAAAATGTTTTTAGATATTAATTTTGAAGCTAATTGGCCGCTGGGGTGGCAGTTAGTTATTTATGTGGTTGCAGTAGCGCTTGGTGTATTCTGCTTAGTTAAGTTCTGTAATATATTCGTAGATGCTGCATCCTCAATTGCACATAAATTTAAGATTCCACCAATGATCATTGGTTTAACAGTAGTTGCGATGGGTACATCTTGTCCTGAGCTTGCCGTATCTGCAGCTGACTCAATTGGTGCACTTATGGATGGTGGTAATGCCAATGTAGCGATGGGTAATGTAGTTGGTTCTAATATTTGTAATATATTATTAGTATTAGGCTTCTCTATTATCTTTACACCTATTATTGTAAAGAGAGATACAATGAAGAGAGATTTCCCAGTATTACTTGGCGCATCTGCTTTACTTGTATTCTTTGGTTTAGTATTTAGCTTTAATGGTCAATATGCAATTCTTAGATGGGAAGGTATCATCTATGTTATCTTCATGATTGCATATTTAACATATTTAGTAATTGACGCAAAGAAGCACCCTCAAGAGGATGATGGAACAGAAATCAAGGAATATAAGACTTGGTTAGCTATTTTATTAGTAATTGTTGGCGCTGCTGGTGTTGTATTTGGTGGTGAGGCTGTAGTATTTGGTGCTAAGGGCTTAGCACTTAAGGCTGCAGTAGCTGCTGGTGCAGATGAGGATAAGGTTGAATTAGTATTAGGCTTAACATTAGTTGCAGTAGGTACATCTCTTCCTGAGCTTGTTACTTCAGTAATCGCAGCTAAGAAGGGTCAAAGTGATATGGCCTTAGGTAATGTTATTGGTTCAAATATCTTCAATATCATGTTTGTACTTGGTATCGCATCAACAATTAACCCAATTGTAACAGGTGATGAAATTGTTGTTGATTTAATTGTTATGATGGGTGTTACAATCCTATTATTTGGTATTGCGTTTATTACAATGCTTCGTAATAAGGAAGAAGGCACAGGTAAGCTTGGTAGAGCTGCAGGCTTTATCTTTGTAGGCCTATATGTTGCATATTTAACATATCTTGTACTAAGAGCCTTTGTTTTAAAGTAAAAGAGCAATTTTGCTCTTTTTTCTTTATCTTTATTTTGGTATAATCAAAACATAACTTTAGAAAGAGAGAATTAATAATGAAAATTGCACAGTATAAAGGTTTAGAAATCGGTAAGATTGAATATGAAGTAGTTACACCTGAAGAGGTAGAAAAGGAAATTGCTAACTTATTAGCTAGTAAGATTTCTACTAAGGAAAAGGAAGGTGCAGCTGTTTTAGGTGATACAGTTACAATTGACTTCGAAGGATTCTTAGATGATGTACCATTTGAAGGCGGAAAGGGCGAAAATTATGATTTAGAGTTAGGCTCTAATTCATTTATTCCTGGCTTTGAGGATCAGCTAGTTGGTGCTAATAAGGGTGATGATGTTAATGTTAATGTAACATTCCCTGAGGAATATCATGCAGATAATTTAGCAGGTAAGCCTGCAGTATTTAAGTGTCATGTACATGCAGTTAAGGAAAAGGTTGAGCCTGAATTAAATGATGAATTAGCACAGAGCTTTGGTATTCCAACTGCAGTAGAATTACGTGCAGAGCTTGAGCGTCAGATGAATGCAAAGAAGGAAAATGAAGCTCAGAATGAATATTTAAATAAGCTTGTTAAGCAGGTAACAGAGGCTACAGAATTCGATGAATTACCAGAAGATCAGGTTAAGGCTAGAATTGATGATATGGTTAGCTATTATGAGCAGCAGATTGCAGGCTATGGTATGGATTTAAATTCATTCCTAGGTATGTCAGGACAGACTCCTGAACAGTTTAGAGATCAGGTTACTGCAAACGCAATTGAATCAGTTAAGGCAGATGTTTTATTTGATGCAATCGCAGCTGCAGAAAGCTTAGCAGTAGCTGATAGCGAGGTTGAAAAGGAATTATCATTCTATAAGCAGTATTATCAGATGGATGATACAGCATTTGATAAGTTCGTTTCTGAAAAGAAGAATGATATCGCAGTTGATATGGTAAGAAGAAAGGTATCTGAATTCTTACTTGCAAATAACGACTAATATTAAAAAATCACAGCTTAACTGCTGTGGTTTTTAATTTATTATGATACAATTATATAAGGACGGTGTTTTTATGGAATTTATTTTAAATAAAATTAAGGAATATAAAAAGATAGTTATCTTTGGTCATTTAAGACCAGATGGAGATTGTATTGGAAGCCAGTATGGCTTAATGAATATTATTAAGGCATCATTCCCTGATAAAGAGGTTTATGTTACAGGAGATACATCTGAATTTGTATCATTCCTAGGTAGACCAACTCATGTAGCTGATGATGTTTTAAAGGGTGCTTTAGGTATTTCTGTTGATTGTCCTAATTTAGATAGATTATCAGACCAAAGAATTACTGAATGTGATTATACAATTAAAATTGATCACCATATTAAGGTATCTGAATTTACAGATTATGAATATGTAGATGATAAGGCACCTTCATGCACACAAATTCTTACACAGTTTGTAATGAAATTTAAGAATGATTTAAAGCTAAGCTATGAGGCTGCACTTCCTTTATATGTAGGACTTGTTACAGATACAGGCAGATTTAAATTTGATTCAGTTACATCTGATACATTCATAGTCGCAGCTGAATTATTGAAATATGGATTAAATCTAGGTGAAATTGATAATAAGCTTTCTGTTGAGACAGTAGAAACATTGAAGCTTAGAGGCTATTGTCTTGAAAATTTCAAGGTTACTGAGGCAGGCTTTGCTTATTTAGTAATGGACCGTGCAACTATTACAAGATTTAATGTATCTGATGAGGATGCCGCAAATCAGGTTTCTGCAATATCTACAATTAAGGGCTGCCCTGTATGGGCATTATTCATTGAATATCCAGATGATATTAGAATAAGACTACGCTCACGTGGACCAGTAATTAATACCTTAGCTGAAAAGTGGAACGGTGGAGGACATGCTAAGGCATCTGGTGCATCCCTTGGTAGCTGGGATAATCTAGATAAGTTTGTCAGTCAGGCTGATGTTGTAGTAAAAGAATACAAGAAAACTAACGAAGAATAACTTATCCTTGAAATAAATGCATTTATTTAGTAAAATAATTAGGGATGTAAAAGTCCTTAATTAAATAGGATCATAGCCAAGTGGTAAGGCAAGGGACTTTGACTCCCTCATTCGCTGGTTCGAACCCAGCTGGTCCTGCCAACCTAAAATTAAAATTCTTGTGTCGAGAGACAGCAAGCTTTAGCATAAATGTTACACAAAAAGTAGCGAAATGAAAGAAGACCTGCAAAGGTCTTTTTTTTGCTACCCTGCTATGGCGCTAGACATTTTGTGTTGGATGACACAAGCGTTAGCAATAAAGTTACACAAAAAAGTAGCGAAAGATTAGACCTAGCAATAGGTCTTTTTCAGTATTCGCGTTTTATGGTATATATCTTTTGTATTATAAATGATAGAATGAATGTGGATGGTGAGAATATGGATATTATTAAAATTGGTAAATTCATAAAAGAACTTAGAAGTGAGAAAGAAATGACTCAAGATGAATTGGCATCTAAAATTGGTTCTACATATAAAACAATTTCCAGGTGGGAAAACGGGAATTATATGCCACCTATTGATATGTTGATGGAAATTAGTAAGATATTTAGTGTTTCATTAAATGAAATATTAAATGGTGAACGAATAAAAGAAGAAGAATATAAAGATGTTGCAGAAAATAATTTAGCTTTATTAAGAAAAGAAAATGAATTAATAAGTTTAAAAAAATTTTTCGTTTGTACATTTATTCTAGTTGGTTTAATGTGCGTTATTTTCGCAATACTATTTATGATTTCTCAAAATAAAGCATTTATGTTAGTTGATTTAACGATGTTAATTGTTTTAACAGGTTCATCTGCTGTATATTCTTTTTTTAGTTCAAGATTTGCAACTGGAAGAAATAAAAGACTGTATAATGTTTCATTATTATGTCATATTTTAGGAATGATTTGTGCATTAGTTGCGATAATTATTAGCATTACTGAATTATGGTAACCAAAATAAACTCTTATAAAAGAATAGTAATAATTAAAGACCTAGCAATAGGTCTTTTTCATTATGCTTTCTATTATTTATTTTGATTTATTGCAAAAAGAGCACAATAGTTATATAATTTCATT
>JAILEP010000130.1 GCA_024697825.1 Acholeplasmatales bacterium | reverse complement strand
ATCATTAAATTCTTAATTGATGAATTATTTAAATATAACATTATTCTAAATAGAGATAGTAAATATATTGAGGATTATAAGGATGAAATAGCTACATTTATTCAAAATAGTGAATATAAGAATAGCTTAATTAATCGAATTGTTGATTTAGAATGGAATCAATTTACTATCTTAGAAAATATTGGTGGTAGAGCAGATTGTCAGGATAATTTTGAATATTTCAAAATGATGAGAAAATCTCAAGCATTAAGCTTTGATTTAGATTTATTAAAATCATATCAATCAGATTTATTAAATGCTCAAGATGGAGGATATAGCCTTCCTGAGATTAAATATGCATATATGATGGAATCTACTAATCCTTTCGAATTTAATAAGATTAAGGATAGACTACCAATAATTAGTGATAAGCAGAACGCTTTAATTGAGATGATTGTTTCAACTCAGGTTGAGCAGATGGAGGATTTTAATAAATTAAATCCTGATTTAGGTCGTTCAATGCGTACTATTAGAACAAGTACTGATAGTCCTAATAATACCTCATATGAGACATATTTAAGAGGAGAATTAAAATCATATTCTGAAAAAACATTATTCCTATATGGTAAAAATCTAGCAAGGATTTCTAAATATAAGAATTATCCTGAGCTTGTTGTAAGCTATTCATTATTAATGAATAGATAATTAACAAAATTTTAACAAATGTAAATATATTGTTACAAAATAGCTTATATGTGTTACAATATGATTTGAGGTAGTTATTTTATTTTGGGTGAGGAGGCGAGTATATGAAGAAGATATGGGCAAAGCTTTTATTATTAATTGTGTTTGCGTTTTATTATTGTAAAACATCTATTAAAAGATTGTTTAAAGAATATTTTTCATGGAAAACCGTTGTTTTATTTATCCTAGTTGTTTTATTAATAGGATCTGAGGTTTGGGTTCCTATGGCACTTGGATTTACATTTGATAAGCCATGGCTAATTGGTGTTGGCTCATCTTGTTGGGGGTTCTGGTTACTTCCTGGTACTCCATTCTTCCCATTCTGTGCAGCTTTAACTATTGGTATTAGAAAGCTTCAAATTAGAAGAAAGCAGCAGAAGGAAAGACTTGCACTTAGATATTAAAAAATAGGGATTACACGAAATGTGTAATCCCTTTTCTTATGCCTCTTCATTTAAGTTAATTAAAATATCTGCAATATCCTTTAGTGAATCATCATGTGTTACCATAACAACTGACACACCTTTATCTCTTTGAGCCTTAAAGATATCAATAATCATATTACGATTCTTAGAATCTAGATCAGATGTTGGTTCATCCGCAAATAAAATCTTTGGATTATTAATTAACGCTCTTGCGATTGCGGCACGTCTTAATTCACCACCGCTCATTTCACTTGGCATTACATCAATTAAATCTGTAATTCCCATTTCATCAATTAAATCCTTAGCTCTTTTAATATCATCATCACTAGGATTTCTATAAAGCTTAATTGGAAGAAGAATATTATCTAATACATTTAAGCTTCTAAGTAAGGTTTGTCCTTGTGGTACCATACCGAAGTTTTCACTTCTTAATTTAGATAATTCCTTATCATTTAATGAATAAATATCAGTTTCATCTAAAAATACATTACCTTCGGTTGGGTTAAGAAGACCTGATATTATATTTAGTATTGTAGTTTTACCTTTACCTGATTCACCCATAATTAATAGAAGCTTTCCTTCAGGTACTTCTAAATTGAATTCATTTAAAACCTCAAGGATATTAGTATCCTTTCTTTTTCTTTCGAATTCCATTTTAATATTTTGAGCCTTTAAAATCATATTAATTATCCTCCCTTAATGTATAAGCAGGATCAATCTTATTAATCTTTCTTGTCGAAATAAGAGAAGAAATCGCACCAGCTGCCGCAGCGAATAGTATTGAACCAATAATAAAGATAATAATGATATACCAATCTGGCATTACAAATGGAAGACCTAGCATATTTTCAACAGAGCTCTTAAATAATAATACTAATAATGAGCCAAGTAATGTACCAATAATACCACCAACTAAATTAATAGCTAGAGCCTCCTTAAAGACTATGCTTGAAAGCTTTGATTTAGAAGCGCCTACAACTCGCATAATTGCAAATTCCTTTTTACGTTCATTAATCATCATTGTATATGTAACTGCCATAATTAGGAATGATAATATCCAAATTACAACAATTAAGGCTGTAATAATACTTGAAACTGTACTTAAATTGTCACCAATATTAGATAATATTTCATCAGAACCAATTACATAATATCCATAATTAGAATGAGTATCTGTATATCCTAATGAGAATTTTAAATTAGCAACTACATCATCAATTTCATAGCCATTCTTAACATTAATTAAAATGCTTGAAACATAGCTAGATGGATTTAAAGCTCCTGAATTTGCAAGAGTAGATGAATTAGAATCATAAATATCTTGAATAGTTTCAATAGATGCATAAATTGCAGTATCAAGGTATGTATCAGTCTTATCCATACGAGCTACAACAGATAATTCATAATCATAAGCTGTAAAGGTATCACCTTTATCTAAAACTAAATCAGCACCAACGATTATTTCACCTATTTTTAGGGTGCTAACACTATATTTAGATGAAATCCAAGGTGAAATAGTAAAATCCTTATATGTTCCTTCCTGAACAAAGCCATAAATTGTAACCTTAGAATCACAGCATGATGCTGCAAGAGTAGAAAGTACATATTGGTAGGATACCTTATCTACACCCTCAGTATTTAAGCTAGCAGGAACATAATTAATAGAAGTATAATATCTACCATTATTTCCCTGGAGTGTATATTCAGTAGAACGAGAGCCTGCTTGATATGGTAAAACCATAATATCAGCTCCAAGCCTTCCTTCAGCTGCGTCAATTCCGCTACTTACACCTGATATTGCAAGAGTACCTGCAATAATTGTAAACGACATAATTAAAGATAATAGGATTAGCATTATAGATCTTGCAGGTCTACCGATTAAATTTTTAAAGGTTAGACTGTTGAAGATTCTTTGCATTAGTGATTTCCTTTCTTAAGCTGATATAGGCCATATAATAAATTAATAGCAGATGAAATCATAATAATGACTCCCATAATAATAACAAATGGCTTGAATTTTGCAACACAAGACATTGTCTCCATCTTACAGAAGCTTAAAATAGCAGATGCTAAAAGCATACACATAAAGCTTTCTGCAAAATTTAAAGAAGAAGCTATAATTAAGCTTTTTTCATCTCTAAATATTAAAGCAGAGCAAGCTGTTAAAATCATAATAATAGACATTCCAAGGATAGCGTGATCTGCATTTGTACAGCCGTGAGTGCCTTCACTTTGGCAAACAGTAAATATCCACTGACTACCAATTAATAAGAATAATGATAATAGAGCAGTAATACTACTTAGCACTACAATAATTAACTTTTTATTTTTCATTTTTTACTCCTTTGGTTAGATATAACTAACAGCAATTATTATAGATGGGTTTATGACATAAGTCAAGAATATAAAAGGATTTTCATTTTACGTTTATAAATGTTTTGTATCGTAAGCGATTTCACAAAAATAATAATAAAAATTTAATTATAGTATGTTGACAGTTGAAAAAATCTTGAATATAATATTTTCGGTTAGTTAACGTTAACTAACTCGGTTAACTTTGGTTAACCATTCAACGAAAATTGTTGATAAAACCGGGAAAATGAGAAAATTTAATCATAGGAGAAAAGAGGAAGAATCATGGAAAATGCTTTGGATAATAAGAAGCATCGCCGTGTATCGCTTAAGGTAATTTTTGCAATAATGTTTGCAGCTATTTTGTTATTATTACCTGTTCATATGCCAGCTCTTGCAGCATATGATGCAGACGCTCCTGTATATTTAACATACACTCAGTGGCAGAAGACAGAAAACCCTGATGGAGATATTACTTATACTTGGGATAATGTAACAGATAGAATTGAAAGACTTGCTAGAAAGGGTCTTGAGCTTTATTACGACTATGAAAATGGTGGGACAGGCATTGACTATATTGTTGTTCCAGAAGGTAGAGAGGAAGAGCTTTCTGCTTATGTGAACAAGGAATATAACTACAAGGATTGCCTAGGCTACATTTATGGTAGATGGTATGACACTTGTGGTTTTGAAAAAATGGTTAATGGTTTTATTTCAGGTGCGAGAGTAACTGAAATGGAATTAAAGTTCAGTGAAATAAAAAAATTATATAATCAGTCTGGAAGTTATGATGCTTTATGCACATCAGTTGATGAGCTAATTGAGGATTTAAGAACAGATGCAGCTATACTTGATGATATTTTCTATTCAGAGGATGGCAGCTCAAATACATTCTGGCCTACATTCCTAGCTTGCTTCGGTATTATGATCCGTGAAGGATTAGAAGCAGTATTAATTGTATCTGCACTTGCAGCATATATGGCTAAGACAGGAAATAAGGATAAGCTAAAGTGGATTTATATTGGTGTAGCTGTTGCAGTTGCAGCAAGCTTCCTATTAGCATTCCTAATTAATTTAATTAAGATGTCAACTACTTCACAGGAGGTAATTGAGGGTGTAACAGCCTTGATAGCAGTTGTTGTAATTATTTACGTATCGAACTGGTTGATTTCTAAATCAGAAACAGAGGCATGGACAAAATATCTTAATAAATCTATTACAAATTCAGTTAATAAGGGTGGTGTCTTCTCAATAGCATTTACAGCATTCCTTGCTGTATTTAGAGAAGGAGCCGAGGTAGTACTATTCTATCAGCCTATGATTACAGCTACGACAAGCATTGGAGCTGTATGGCTTGGCTTAGGATTAGGTATTGCATTAATCCTTGTTGTATATTTCTTAATTAGAGTTTACTCAATCAAGCTACCATTAAAGCCATTCTTCATGGTAACAAGTATTTTAATGTCTATTATGGCAGTTGCCTTTATTGGTGCAGGTATTTGGGAATTATTATTTGATTCAGGTGTATTAAATGCATCATCTCAGTTAATTAGCCCAAGTCTTGAATGGATGATTGAAAATGAGGTATTAAACTTCTTTGGTATTTACCCAGTTTGGGGTACTATCATTCCTCAGATAATTTTATTTATCGCTTTAACAGTTTTATTCATAATTCAGCTAAAGAAGAATAAGAAGCTTAAGGCTAAAGCAGAATCTAAGAATGTTATTGATGATGCGCAAGAGGAAAGTGTTGAATCTGATGAAGTATCAGAAATTCAAGAAGGGGAAGCTGACACCCCTGTAGCAGAGGCTACTGAAGAGTCAGTAGAATAATTTGGGATATACTGTTTCCTAGACAGTTTATCATATAGAAAGAAAAAGGAAGGAAAAACGAAATGAAATTAAAGAGATTAGGTGCAGTACTTGTTGCTGCAAGTTTAGTTGGTGCATTAGCATCATGTGGTTCTGATTCAGCTGCTTCAAGCGTTGAAGAGGAAGAAAGTGCAGGTTTCAACGAGGTTGATATCTTCGATGAGCCTAAGACAGTAGCATTCTTAGAGTGCAATGCAGTTTATTTCCAGGCTTGTGATTTAACAGATGGTCAGTCATCTACTACAGCTTCTTGTCACTTAGAGTTAGACGTTAAGGCTACTGAAAATGACTATGGTTATGGTAAGGGTGATTGGGTTCCATATTTAACTATTGAATATGTAGTATCTCAGAATGGCGCTACTGTTGATGAAGGTACTTTCATGCCAATGGCTGCATCAGATGGTCCTCACTATGGTGCAAACGTAACATTAAACGGCTCTGGTACATATGATTTAACATTCACAATCAAGTTCCCAGATACAACAACTACTTATTTAATCCATACAGATGAGACTACAGGTCCTGAATCTTCTGTATATCCTGAAACACAGACAATCAGTGTTGAATGGGATTACAAGGAAGGCGAATGGGAAATCTAATAGCTATTTAGTTTTACGATAACCTCGTAATAACTGGCTATATAGTGATCGGCGGGGGAAAACTTCGCCGATTATTTTCCGTTTTATACGCGCGTATAAAAAGTGTACCTTTTAGGCGTATTTGTATTGTTTTATTAGTAAAGGGGTTTTTATTATGTTTAATTTTACAAGCGACGTAGTAACTGAATTATTGGTATTTATGGTTGCAATAGGTGCATTCTTTGCCTATGCGAAGGCTAAATATGGCAAGCTTGGAATGCGTATTGCGACAATATTTGCAGTATTAGGATTTTTATTCTCAGTAATTTACGCTACCGTTGGTTTAAATTATAGAATACCAAAGGAATATAAGATGATGTTAACCTTCCTACATCTAACTGTTTGGTCATTCTTATTATTTATTGTTATGACTATTGTCACTAGTGTTAAGCCATTAAGAAAGAAGACTGATGGTGTTCCACTAAGAATTAAATATCCAAATTTTAAAAAGAGAAGAATTATTTCTTTAGCTAAAAAGCGTGAGGCTAAAGAAATGAAATATGAGGAAATAAGAAAAAATGATCCTAAAAATGGTGAGGCTAGAGTTGAAAAGAAGCTAGCTAAGGATGAGGGTAGAAAGAAAAAGAATCCTGAGAAATATAGAAAATATGAGGATTCTGAGCTTGAGGCAATGCCTGATGTTAAGGTATTAAATTTTACTTTAATGAATTTACTTGATGCAATTACCTTTATGTTTTTAGGTATAGTTTTATTTGCTATTATCATTATCGATGTCACTAAGGTATTTAAGATACCATTTGAATATTATGATTCAGAGATTGGAGTATTAAGTAGTACCTATTTAGTATTCCTATCAGGATATATATTAGGAGTTATTATTTCAATTATCATTCCAGTTGGTTTATATAAGGTTTTAAATATTATCACTGAAAGAAAGAGTAAGATTTATAGCTATATAATTATGTATTCAATCTTTACACTTGCTTGGTTTATTGCAGGTATGAATACAATTTCTAAAACATATTCTTATTTTAGAAAAACCAGAAAATTCTTTAAGAGTATCGTAATTTTTGGTGATAATATTTATCGTCAAATTTTAAAAATTGATGCTCATAGTGACATTTTAAATTATATTGCGGTTGGTATTTTAGCACTTGCTATAATCTTCTTTATTTATACATTACATACTACAAAGCTTAAGTATCGTAATACAGCTGAAAAGAGAAAGATTAAGGCTGGTTGGCTAAATGGTATTAGATGGAGTATTCTAGCAGGTACATCTGCAATTGTTGGTATATTGTCAATGACTGCACTTTATGTAGTTGCAGATAATTCAATTAATGAAGCGCCAGTTGAAGATCCAATTGTTATTCATGATTATTATACATATACAGACTCTGATGGCTTTGAGGTAACAGAGGATAATGGATATATTTATATTCCATATACAATGGTTGAGGATGGGCATTTACATCGCTTTGGCTATAAGACAGAGGATGGATATAACACAAGAGTTATTGTCGTATTAAAGCCTAATATGTGCTATGGTGTTGGCCTTGATGCCTGTGAAACATGTGGTGAGGCTGGCTACTACGAAAAGGATGGAGATATCATCTGTAAGAGATGTGGTGTTGTTATGAATAAGGCAACAATTGGTATGAAGGGTGGATGTAACCCTATCGTTATTTCATACGAAGAGGGTACATACACAATTAATAGTGCTGATATGGAAAGCATTAGAATTCCAATTCCTGAGCTAGTTAAATATCAAATGAAGTTTAGCAAGGGGGCAGCATAATATGTTCTTTATTAAAATGATTATAGGTCTTTATCGTAAGCAATTTAAGAAAATGCTTATGATTGCAATTACAGTTATGCTTGGCGCATCAATTGCAACTGCGATGTTAAATGTTATGCTTGATGTTGGCGATAAGATTAATGCAGAGCTTAAATCATATGGTTCTAATATTTCGGTTGTATCTAAGTCGGCATCAGTTTTAAGCAGCTTATATGAATTTGAGGATACTGAGGAATCATTATCTCCAGATGAATATATTGTAGAAGAGGATATCGGTAAGATTAAAACAGTATTCTGGGCATTTAATATTACTGATGTGGCACCTACATATGAAACCTATGTAACTGATTCAAATGGTTCTAAGGTTAAGGTAGTAGGTGCTTGGTTTAATCATCATTTATTACTTCCAACTAAGGAAGAGGTTGATTTAGGTATCACAAGCATGCGTTCTTGGTGGACTGTTGATGGTAATTGGCTAGATGAACAGGTTGCAGTTGATGATGCCGGAAATACTATTGAAAACCTTGCAATGGTTGGAGCTGATTATGCTAAGGCAAATAATATTTCTGTTGGTGATGAAATTACATTATCTAGTTCACTAGGTGATGCTTTAACTCAAACAGTAAAGGTATATGGTATTTATTCATCAGGTGATGATGAGGATTCATATATTTATACATATTTAGATTTCGCTCAGGCCTTTACAGGAATGGACGAATATGTAAAGAAAATAGAGGTTAGTGCTTTAACTACTCCAGATAATGAGCTTGCTAAAAGAGCTGCAATTGATCCAACATCACTTACAAGCTCAGAATATGATTTATGGTATTGTACAGCTTATGTAAGCTCAATTTGTTATCAAATTATGGAGGTTATGCCTGATACAGTCGCATCAGCAGTAAGACAGATTGCGGATGCAGAATCAAATATCCTTGAAAAAACTGAATTATTAATGCAGCTAATTGCGATAGTAAGTATTATCGCAGCTGCCTTAGGTATTTCTAATTTAGTTACATCAAGTGTAATGGATAGAAGTGCTGAGATAGGCTTAATGAAGGCTATTGGTGCTAAGAATAATCAAATTACAGTTTTAGTATTACTTGAGGTTGTAATAGTTGCAATAATAGGTAATGTATTTGGTTATTTCTTAGGATATGGCTTTGCCCAGTTGATAGGTCATACTGTCTTTGGCGCATCTGTTGATATGAATGGTATCGTCGCAGTTGTTGTTTCATTTATTATTATAGTAGTTACCCTAATTGGTAGTATTCCTGCGGTAAGATTAATGCTTAGATTAAAGCCACAGGAAGTATTACATGGTAAGTAGGATGGAGGAATAGAAGATGAATGCAAAAAGAAAAATGTTCCTTCAAATGATCTTTGCTGCACTTATTAGACGTAAATCGAGAATGATAATTGCTTTACTTGCAATTGTTGTTGGTGCAACAGTCTTATTTGGTTTATTTACAATTTATTATGATATCCCACGTCAGATGGGTGCTGAATTCCGTAATTATGGAGCTAATATGGTTTTAATGCCAACAGGCGATGAGGCTTTATCTGATTCAGAGGTAGATCAAGCAGTACGCTTAATTGATTCTGATGATTTAGTTGGTTATACAACATATAAGTATGAAACTGTAAAGGTTCACGAGCAGCCAGTAGTTCTTGCAGGTATTACCTTTGATACTATTAAAAAGACAAGCCCATATTGGTCTGTTTCAGGAGATTATCCAACAACAGAGGCTCAGGTTTTAATAGGTAAAAATGTAGCTGATATGCTTTCACTTAAGCTATTAGATAAATTTGAATCTAGTATCACAATTAATAATGATTACTTAGATGTTACATCAGCAGTAAATGCATCTAATTTTTCTGATGCAGTTTATTACATTTTAGAAGATGGCGCATATATAGAGGCTACAGCCTATCAAGAAGGAGAAACATATTATACTCTTGAGGCTGCAGTTGAATATGCATATACATATACAGTTGTTGGTATTGTTGAAACAGGTGGCTCTGAAGAGGATTATATTTATGTAAATGGAGAAACATTATATAAATATGAAAATGAATATACATATTTAGGAAAAAGCTTTGATTATACCTTAGAAAATGAAGAAGGCTTTGATTTAGTAGAATTCTCAGTATCAGGCTCAAAGGTTAGTACCTATGCAGAAGCTATTACTAATGCATTAGCTAATGCAACTGCAAAGGCAATTACAAGATTAACTTCATCTGAAGGAACAGTATTAAAGAAGCTTCAGTCATTAATTTTAGTTACTACATTAATTGTTTTAGTATTAACAATGATTTGTGTAGCTACAACAATGAATGCAGTAGTTAATGAAAGACGTAAGGAAATTGCTTTATGTAAATCTATTGGTGCATCTAATAAGGATATTATTACAGAATTCTTAGTACAATCAATTGTACTTGGATTTGTTGGTGGCCTTATTGGTTCATTTGCTGGTTTTGGATTTGCAGAATATGTAAGTATTCAGGTATTTAAAAACACAATTACATTTGTATGGTGGTTATTACCTATTACACTTGTAGTATCTATTGCTGTTACAGCATTAGCAAGCTTGCTTCCTATTAGAAGTGCTGCAAAGGTTAACGCTGCAGTAGTTTTAAAGGGTGAGTAGTTAAGGAGATTAAAATATGAGTACAGTATTAGAATTAAAAAATATTTCAAAAATATATGATGATATTAAAGCATTAGATGATGTAAATCTAAAGATTGAAAAGGGCGAGTGGGTTGCCATCATGGGTCCATCTGGTTCAGGTAAATCTACAATGATGAACATTATTGGATGTCTTGATAAGCCTTCAATAGGTGAGGTTTTACTTGATGGAAATGATATATCTAAGGAAAGTAGTACATCTTTAACTCAAATTAGAAGAGAAAAGATTGGTTTAATTTTCCAGCAATTCCATTTAGTAAATTATTTAAATGCGGTTGAAAATGTAATGCTTGCCCAGTATTATCATTCAATGCCAGATCAAAAGGAGGCTCAAGCTGCACTTGAACGTGTAGGCTTAGGTGCAAGATCTAAGCATTTACCAAGCCAGCTATCTGGTGGTGAGCAACAGAGAGTTTGTATTGCAAGAGCGTTAATTAACTCACCTGAAATTATCCTAGCTGATGAGCCTACAGGTAACCTTGATGAGGCAAACGAAAAGCTAGTTATTGATATTTTTAGACAGCTTCATAAGGAAGGCAAGACTTTAATTGTTGTAACACATGCACCAGAGGTTGGTGATTATGCTCAAAGAATTGTTAAGCTTGAGCATGGTAAAATTGTTAGCGATAACATTAATCCTAAGTTTAATAATGATGAAAATATTAAAGGCGATAAGTATGACCTTTTAGGTCTTAATAAGGACGAAGATAAAGAAGAGGTTCCTTTAGAGAAAGTAGAAAACAATGAATCTAAGGAAGAGAAAGAGGAAGAATAATGAAGAAAATTAAGGGATTATTAGCAATTGTAGCTTCAGGTATGCTTGCACTTGCATCTTGTGGAAGTGATTCTAAATCAAGTACTGAAGCTTTAGAATCAAGTGAGGCTACAGTCACATATGAAGATGGTACATATCGTGGTAAAAGCTCAACCTATGGTACAGATGATGATGTAGATTCAGGCTATGGAATTGTAACATTTACAATTTCAGGTGGTGTAATTACTGAATGTACTTTCCAAACATATAAGCTTGATGGTACACTAAAGGATGAAAGCTATTATAATAATGCCGAATTAGATAGTAACCAAAAGAGAAATGCTAAGACTGCAGTTGAGGCATGTGTTGAATATGCTAATGCATTAATCGCAGCTCAAAATATTAGTGATGTTGATTGTATCGCTGGTGCGACAATCAATTTCAATCAGTTTGTAAATGCAGTAGAAAAGGCATTAAAGGCTGGTCCTGTTTATACTGAATAAAATTTAAGTAAAGAAGTGTGAAATATGCTAAAGATATTGAAGCACATAGGCTTTGTATTACTTACATTGTTCCTATTTGTTGGTATTCCTTTGCTAGTTCAAAGGGACAATTTAATAAAGCTTGGAACAGTAGACGCAACAGCCGGTGGTTCAATTGATCTTTCAGAATATGAATCTAGTGGAAGCTTTGTCATTTTAATTAATGAAGCGTCATTTTCTGATAGGCTTAAAACTAGATTAGTTTCATATTTTGATGGTAGTGATAGAGATTCATCAATCTTTATTACTAAAAAGGATATTTTAACTGGTGATGAAAAGATTAAATTAACTGTTATAAATGGTGATTCAGCTGGAATCACTATGGGACAGTATTACCAAGGAGCTATCGCAAACGGTGCTGCAATAACACTAGATAGTGAAACTGGTATATTAGTTGTATCTAAGGCTGAAAAGGGTATGCTAGATTTAGTTGTTATGAGTGAGGCTATGGCAGAGTCATTTAGCTTAAAGGATGAAATTGATGGTGTCATAGTTTTACATATAACTGAGGATACAAGTGAAGAAACTGCGACAGGAGATTAATATGAAAAGAAAATTTGGATTAAGAAAAATAAACATGTTCGTATCTCACTTCATGCTTATTATGTTCCTCCTACACGCAGTTTTTGGTTCTTTACAAATGTTTGGGGTTAACATTAGTGGAACTAGCGTGCTAGGCTGGATAACTATGGGCTTTGTTGGAGTTCATGTTATTATAGGTACTATTTTAACGGTGACAACTCTCTATGCTTGTCATAAGGCAGGAGTGTCATATTTTAGAGGTAATGGCTTATTCTGGGCTAGAAGAATTAGTGGATATTTAATGATTGTATTAATAGTATTTCATATCCTAGCCTTTAGATCAGTAGATCAAAGACTTCCAGAATTTACAGTATTTAGGCTTATTGTAATGATTACATTAGTTATCGTTTTAGCATTACATATAATAATGAATGTAAAGCCATTATTAATTGCCTTTGGTATAAAGGAATTAAAGCCATACGCAGCTGATATTTATGTGATAATAATGATTATATTAAGTATCGCTACAGTGGCATTTATTGTATATTTTATCAGGTGGAATTCCTGATTGTTAAAGGGGTGATATTAGATGGAAAAGACAATTAATATTATTGGCTCAGGTATAGCTGGCTTAAATGCGGCTATTACTTTATCAGAGGTTGGCTTTCATACTAATCTAATATCATTACAGCCTTCTGAAAGAGCACAATCTGTGCTTGCAGAGGGTGGTATAAATGCATCATTAAATACAATGGGTGAAGATGATTCGCCCCTTTTCCATTTTAATGATACTATGAAGGGTGGATGCTTTATCGCCTCTAGTGAGGCAGTTAAAAATTTAACTGATAATGCTCCAAAAATAATTGAAAAATATGTAAGCTATGGTGTGCCATTCAATATGGAAAACGGCCATATTATAGAAAGAAATTTTGGTGGTCAAAAAAAGAAAAGAACTGCCTTTGCTAGAAGTAGTACAGGTAAGATTTTAATGACTGCTTTAATTGATGAGGTAAGAAAATATGAAGCCTTAGGGTTAGTTAATCGCATGCCTCATCATGAGCTTAAGGATTTATTAATAGAAAATGGTATTTTATATGGATGCTTAATCAAGGATACATATAAGGATGAATTAATTTATTTAAATGGACCTGTAATTCTTGCAACAGGAGGAATGAATGGATTCTTTCCAGAAGAAACTACTGGAACTACTCAAAACGATGGAAATGCTCAAGCTATTGCCTTTTCTAAGGGCGTAGAATTCGCGAATTTAGAGTTTTTACAGTATCACCCAACAACTATTAGGATAACTGGAAAAAGAATGCTTATAACCGAAGCTGCACGAGGTGAGGGTGGACGTCTTTATGTAATTAAGGATGGTAAGCCTTGGTATTTTATGGAAGAAAAGTATCCAGAGCTTAAAAATCTAATGCCAAGAGATGTTGTCTCACGTGAGGAATATTTTGTTTCAACAAGCCCTGCTTGCGAGCATAATATTTATTTGGATATGACTGTTATTCCTAAGGCTACCTGGAAGAATAAGCTTTCTGATTTAAGAGAAGAAATTAAAAGCTATTTGAAGAAGGATCCGGCAAAGGAGCCAATTAAAATTGAACCCGGTATTCATTTCTTTATGGGTGGAATCAATACTGATAATCTCCATAGGTCGAGCGTTAAAAATTTATATGCAGCTGGTGAATGTGCATGTATTTATCATGGAGCCAATCGTTTAGGTGGTAATTCCTTACTTGGTGCATCCTATGGTGGTATTAAGGCTGCAGAGTCTGCAATTAAATATTTCGAGGAATTAGAAATACCAAATGAATTAAAGAATAATAAAATTTTAGCTGATTCTAAAATGAGTACTGTTGTAAAGCTTAAGGATATTTTATATAATGGACTTACCATTGTTAGAAATGAGGATGGATTAAATGATGCCTTAAATAAGGCTATAGATTTATTAAATAATTGTGATAATGAAATAGATAAATTGCGTATCTATTTAGGTATTGCAATGATTAAATCTGCCCTTTCTCGTAAGGAATCAAGAGGAGCTCATTATAGAAGTGATTATCCAGAATCACTTGATGAATATAAGCTTCAATCTATTGCTAAATATGATGATGGAAAAATTAATATAAGCTTTAGAATGGCAGGTGAGCCTTATGATTAAAAAGATTATGGTTTTAAGACAAAAGGATAAAGACTCAGAAGCCTATTACCAAACCTTCCTTTATGAAATGAAGGGTGATGCTGATACAGTTGCCACAGCATTAAGAAGAATTAATATGCAGGATGATTTAAGGGATATTGATGGAAATCCTACTGAGCCTATTAAATGGGAATGCAGCTGTCTTCAAAAAAAGTGTGGAGCCTGTGCTATGAGAATAGGCGGTAGACCTCGTCTTGCATGTGATGCTAAGCTTATTGAATTTGGTGATGTTGTTAAGGTTGAGCCACTAAAGAAATTTCCTATTGTTCATGATTTAGTTGTCAATAGAGAAATTCTTTATGAAAACCTAAAGACATTAAAGCTTTGGTTAGAAAAGGATTCTAATCTACCTGAAAAGAAGATTGCCTTAGCATTTAAAGCCTCTAAATGTATTCAGTGTGGCTGCTGTCTTGAGGTATGTCCTAATTTCTATCCAAAAGGCACATTCTTTGGTATGGCCGCAATCGGTATTACAACTAGGCTATTAAGTGAAATATCACCTAAGGAAAGAGCGGAGATTGCTAAGCTATTCGATGAGCATATTTATGCAGGCTGTGGTAAATCACTTGCTTGTAGAAAGATTTGTCCAGCAGGCTTAGATATTGATGAGCTTTTAGTTAATTCAATATCAATGGCTATTTGGAAAATGAAATAAAAGAGGAATTAAAATGAAAAGATTAATGTTATTATTGTTGGGGTTTATATGTGTTTTGTCATTTGCTTCATGTGGAAGTAGTGAAATTGAAACATATAGTAAGACTATTTCAACAATGAATACATTCATTACAATTAATTTTTATGATGAAGTAGAGGCTGAAACTCATTATCAGGCTGTAAGAGATATTTTCAATAATGTTGCGAATGTAACAGATGATTTTAATGAAAGCCCATATGGTAATGGAGTATATGAGCTTAATCAAAATAGAACTCTTGAGGCTGATGATATATTAGTTGATTTAATTAAAGAATCCCTAACTATGATGGAAGAAACTAATGGTTACTTTAATCCATTTATTGGCAGGCTTTCACATATATGGAAGGACGTAATTGAAAGCGATAATCCATGCATGCCAGATGAGAGCCTAATTCAAAACGAGGTAGAAATAGCTAAGAATACCTCAGTAACTATTGAAGGTAATACCATTACAATAAATGGTGATGGTAATTTAGATTTAGGTGGTATTGCCAAAGGCTATGCCACAATGAAGGCTGTAGAATATTTAAAGGAAAATGATGTAGATGGCTATATGATTTCTGGTTCATCTAACATTTCGCTTGGAACTAAGGCTGGTAAGACATTTAGTGTTGCCTTAGATAAGCCTTATAATGAAAATGATGAATATGAAACAGGAACTATCGCGACATTATCATTAAAAAATGTTAACCTTGGTGCATCTAGCTCTAAATATCAAAGTACCTATGTTGATGGAATTAAGGTTCATCATATCATTAATCCAAATACAGGATATCCTGAAACATATCATGATGGTATATTTGTAATATGTGATGATGCAATGAGAGCGGATGTTTATTCAACTGCAATCTTTTCAATGGACTCTAATATGGGTGCAAGCTTTGTAGAAGAAAAGGGCATTGAAGCTTTATTTTATAGAAGTGAAAGAATTACATATTATACAACTATGTTTATAGCTTAAAACTAGCCCATTTGGTAGATTCCAAATGGGGTTTAATATTAATTGTTTAATTGTATAATATAGTAAGGAGAATAAAATTATGAGCGCAATATTTAAAAGAAAAAGTGTAAGAAGATATTTAGATAAGCCTTTAAAGAAGGAAGAAATAGATATTATTATGAAGGCTGCAGTAAGTGGACCAACATGTGTAAATTCTAAGGACTGGAGCTTTATTGTAGTAACAGATAAGAAAATGCTAAACAAAATGGCAGATTTAAATGGAAAGCCTGCAGAGCCTTTAAGAGGAGCTGCCTTAGGTGTTTTAATCTGTGGTGATTATGATAAGGCATTTATGTATGCAAAGGATTACTGGGTTGTTGATGGTGCAATAGCTGGAGAAAATATGATTATTGCAGCAACTGAGCTTGGTATTGGCTCAGTATGGCTTGGTACATGGCCTCAAATGGATAGAGTTGAGGCTCAAAAGAAGCTATTTAATTTACCAGATAATCAAATACCTCATTCAATTATTGCCTTTGGATATCCTGAAGATCCAAATGATTTAAAGGAAGAAAGAAATGATTATGATATGAGTGCTATTCACTACAATAACTGGTAATGAAAAAAGACCTGTTTTGTTGAACAGGCCTTTATTTTTATCTCTTATTATTGCTTGATGAAACCCTACGGCTTGTAGTCTTAGTATATAGATAAATATCTTTAGATACTTCAAGAATACGGCTGTTAGGTACTCGATATTGAGCGGCACCATATTGGAATTTAACAGGCTTAAGCTGCTTTCTAAAGTGATATGAAATACCACCAGAAGAAACACCACCAACAATTAAACCAATTACTGTTGACCATAATAATGATTCGGCATCGCTGCCTGCAATTAAAATGGTAAGACCGAATGCAATTCCAAAGAAGATAAGGAATGTTGATAATAATAATATCGTAAATCTTAGTCCACTCATAGGTAGGTTACCTACAAGCTTACCAGTTTGAGCATTCATTGCAAATTTGAACATGTCACCCTTATATTCAGAGTTTAATGTCCATACTGGATATAAGCAATAGCTTGCCTTACTGTCGCGGTATTGAACTGCGCAGTCCTGAGGAGCTACTGTATCATAACCATTAACTGTTTCAAGGAAGGCTTCAACTGTACCTTGCTTAATACGTGTGTTAGCACGTTCAAAGTTTTCTTCCTTAGAAACATCATATTTATCTGCAGGATAGCCTGCTAGATATGCCTGTGAGAATGGTTTAGCATCATTGAAATCAAATGGTTCAATTGATTCCATCATCTTATCATCCATTTTTCTAGATGCGTCTACTGGAATATGCTCAAAGTCAACCTTACCATTTCTTACGATACGATAGTAGCTTGTATGAGTATATTCATAATCACCACGGCGTTCATGCTTTACTCTTGTAGCCTTAAATGTTACTGCGCCATCAACCTTAGCGTCAAATACCCAATAAGGTACATATAAGGAAGTAATTTCCTTTACCTGATTTAGCTTTTTGAAATCTCCAGGTAATAATAGCTTACCCTTGAAATAATTGTTTAGATTATTTCTAGCATCCTCACTAGTTAATTTAAATGGGATGACATAGTTTGGCTTTAAGCCATTACTTAATCTACCAGTAAATAATACTGGGTTACCACAGTAAGGACAAGTAGTAGAAGTTGTGTTTTCATCACACATTACCTCACCACCACATGTCTTACATGTATAGATGTTATAGCCTTCGTCCTCTGTGAATTCACCATTATTTTCAGTTTCCCAATCAGTTTTTTCTTCAGGAGTATCCTTTAATGAATCATCGTAAGCCTGTAAGTCGGTTATGTTGAATTCAGTATCACAGAATTCACACTTTACATGTTGAGATTTACTATCGAATTTAAGTGAACCACCACAGCAGGGACAAGTGTATGCTAATAAATCTGCCATAAGCTATTCTCCTAAATTACTTAATGTCTTTGTCGTCGAATGGATCGCCACATTCAGGGCAGAACTTAGGTGGGTTCTTAGGATCCTTAGGCTCCCAACCACACTTATCGCACTTATATAGAGGTACACCAGCTGGCTTCTTAGTTCCGCATTCTACACAGAACTTACCCTTGTTTGTTGTACCACATGTAGGACAAGTCCAACCATCAGAAGTAGTAGCTGGCTTCTTTGTACCACATTCAGGACAGAACTTACCAGTTGCCTGCTTGCCACATGTAGGACAAGTCCAAGAATCTGCCTTAGGCTGTGCCTGTGGCTGTGGCTGCTGAGCCTGCTGAGCTTGCTGCTGCTGGCCCATCTGATAGAACTGGTTAGCATTCATACCGCCTGCATTCTGAGCCATACCCATACCGAAGAAGCCCATTGCTGCTCCGTTTGAGTTACCAGCTGCAGTCTTCATAGCGTCAGCCTGAGCCTCAACTAATGTAGCACCAGCCATGTTAGGGTTGTTAGCGTAAACTGCCTTTCTCTGTAATTCCTTAATTAACTGTTCATCTTCCTTAGGAAGAGTTACAGAACCTAATGCGATTGAAACAATTTCAAGACCTCTAGTGTCTCTCCACTTTTCTGATAATGCTTCGTTCATAGCATTTTCCATATCTGTGATATGAGTCATAATCTGGTTAGGTCTCATTTCCATTTCTGATAACTTACCAAATGCTGGCTGTAATGCACTGATGAACTCAGTCTTTAGCTGTGTATCAATCTTGTCTCTTGTATAAGCCTCTGTTACATTACCACATACGTTCTGATAGAATAGAACTGGGTTAGTAATCTTATAAGAGAATACACCATTACATCTTACTGATACATCGATATCTAAACCAATCTTTGAATCAACAACTCTGAATGGAACTGGCTGTGCAGTACCGAACTTGTTGTCCATTAATTCCTTTAAATTAAAATAATAAACTCTCTGGTCCTTACCAGTATCGCCACCGAACTTAAAACGACGTGCGATTGTCTTGAAAATACCATTACCAAGACCGCCTGCGAAGATAGATCCTTCAGTTGATTTATCATACTTGAATTCACCAGCTTCTGCTGTAAATTCTACGATTGCTCCCTGATCTACAATCATCATACACTGGCCTTCATTTACTGAAATGATAGAACCATTTGAAATAATATTATCGCTACCCTTTGTATTAGATGATTTCTTTGAATTTACTCTTTTCTGACCCTTAACGCAAAGAACATCCTTTTCTAAAGAGTCACAGTAGAAGTATTCCAACCACTGATCGCCAAATGTAGTGCTAACACTACCTGTTAAAGCTTTAATTAAACCCATTTTTTACCCTCCAAATTTAATTTATAATAAAATTATAATTTAAAGATTTATTGTTTGTCAATAAATATCGAATCTAATATGCATCAAAAATTAAAATATGTCCAATTTTGGTCTAGGTGAAATCGCTTTTTTAAATATTTTATAGATATAAAATAGTTTTTGTTTTATAATGCTTGTAGAGGTATATTATATTATGAAAAAAAGACCAGTTATGTTAATTGTTTTAGATGGTTACGGATTAGCCGCTCCATCAGATTCTAATGCTATTAGTTTAGCTAAGAAGCCAAACCTAGATCGTATCTTTTCTGAGTTCGACACTAAGCAGCTACTTGCATCAGGTGATTCAGTAGGCTTACCTGAAGGTCAGATGGGTAATTCTGAGGTTGGTCATATGAACCTTGGTGCTGGCCGTATTATTAGACAGTCATTATCAAGAATCAATTATTCAATTAAGACAGGCGAGTTCTTTAAGAACGAGGCTATATTAAAGGCAGTTGAAAACGCAAAGAAGAATGGTAAGAAGTTCCATATCTTTGGTTTATGCTCTGACGGTGGTATTCACTGTCATACTAGCCATATCATTGCAATCGCTAAGCTTGCACATGAAAATGGTATTGAAAATGTTTATTATCATGCATTCCTAGATGGTCGTGATACAGCTCCAACATCTGGTAAGGATTTCCTTGCTAAGGTTATTAGAGAAGGTGGAGTTAAGGTAGCTACAGTTGGTGGTAGATACTATGGTATGGACCGTGATAAGAATTTTGATCGTATCCAGCTTGCTTATGATGCAATTACTCAGGGCGAGGGTGAATACATTGAAGATGCTGTAAAGGGTGTACAGCTATCTTATGATAGAGGTAAAACTGATGAATTCGTTGTTCCATTCGTATCTGATAAGAATGGTATGGTAGAGGATGGCGATTCAGTTGTATTCTCTAACTTCAGACCAGACCGTGCAATTCAGATTGCAACTGCAATTTCTAACCCAGAGGGTATCGTTTATAATCCTGAAAAGCCTTATAAGCTAGATATCTCTAGAGGTCCTAAGAACGTTTGCTTCGTATCAATGATGAAGTATGCTGACCAGGTTAAGGGTGATTTAGCATTCGGTCTTCAGTCATTTGCTAATTTATATGGTGATGTTATTGCTGATAATAACATGACTCAGCTAAGAATTGCTGAAACAGAGAAGTATGCTCACGTAACATTCTTCTTTGATGGTGGTGCTGACCGTGATATTAAGGGTGCAGACAGAATCCTAGTTAACTCTCCTAAGGTTGCAACATATGATTTACAGCCTGAAATGAGTGCTTATGAGGTAACTGATAAGGTTGTTGCTGCAATTGAATCTGAAAAGTACGATACAATCGTATTAAATTATGCTAACTGCGATATGGTTGGTCATACAGGTGTTATTCCTGCTGCAGTTGCTGCAGTAGAGGCAGTAGATAAGTGCATCGGTAGAGTTATGGAAGCCTTAGATAAGGTTGGCGGTGTTGCTTTAATTTCTGCAGACCATGGTAACGCTGAAAAGATGCGTGATGAAAATGGTAACGTACATACAGCTCATACTACTAACCCAGTACCAGTTGTAGTTACTGATAAGAGCATTAAGCTTCGTGATGGTATTTTATCTGATATCACTCCAACATTACTTGAGTTATTAGGATTACCTATCCCAGCTGATATGACATCTAAGTCATTAATCGTAAAGAAGTAAAAAAAATACTCACGAGAAATCGTGAGTTTTTTTACGCCTATAAATCAATTTCTAATGTAACAGGACAATGATCAGAACCATAAATATCATTTAGGATTTCTGCATTTTTAACCTTGTCCATAATTGAATCTGATACTACAAAGTAATCGATTCTCCATCCGGCATTATTCGCTCTAGCGTTGAAGCGGTAGCTCCACCACGAATAAATTACCTTTTCAGGATATAATGTTCTAAATGTATCCTTAAATCCAGCATTTAATAATTCAGTGAATTTATTACGCTCCTCAATAGAGAAGCCTGCATTCTTGACATTTGCATCAGGATTTTTAATATCAATTCTTTCATGGGCTACATTTAAATCACCACAGTAGATAACTGGCTTACTTAATGATGATAAATAATTTCTCATTTCATCCTCAAATACCATTCTATAATCAAGACGCTTTAAGCCCTCCTGAGAATTAGGTACATAAGCATTTACTAAATAGAAGTTATCATATTCTAAAGTGATTACACGACCTTCATCATTATAATTACCATTGATACCATATACAACACTTAATGGTTCCTTTTTAGCATAAATTAAAGTACCAGAATAGCCCTTCTTAATTGCGCTACTTTGATAACGGAAATAGCCTTCAACATCTAAATCTATTTGTCCTTCCTGACATTTAGTTTCCTGAATAGAAAAGAAGTCAGCGTTACTTTCCTTAAAAAAATCATCAAAACCTTTGGTTTTGCAGGCTCTGATGCCATTAACATTCCAGCTTATAAATTTCATAGTTTCTTACCTCCCTTTTATTTTATCATAAAAGGCCATAAATTAAAGGGGTTGTATTTTTTTTACAAAATGCGTTATAATAGAGATACTAAAAGAAGCGGTTATAAATTAATAAGGAGTGGTGCTTATGGCAAATAAAAAGGTCGAGATTATTGTACATGCAGTGGCTGGTGAAGAAATTTACATGTGTGGAAGCATTCCACAGCTAGGTAATTGGGATGCAGCCAAGGCTGTTGCCTTAAAGAAAGTTAATGATGGAGAATATTCCATTACAAAAATGCTACCAGAAGGACAGATGATACAATTTAAATTCCTTAGCGCGAAGGATTGGAATTGTGTTGAGAAGGGTATGTATGGTGAAGAATTAGATAACCATATTCTGTTCCTACCGGTTAGTGAACCTCAGGTTTACGGAGTAGATAAATTCGGTAAATAAGGGACTGCACGCGCAGTCTTTTATTTTCTCTAAAGGAAGTGATAAAAGTGATTAATAAAATTGATGAAGTCTCAATGCGAGGCGAAATGCAGTACACAAGTGGATTAAGAAGAATACTACAGCTAAAGGCTAATCCAATTATTACGGATTTAAAAACCTATAAATATCAAAATAGAGGCTATAGCTTCCACGATATTATGCCTTATTTTGAAATTGAAATTAAAACAATCAATGGAGTAAAGGCATACTATTTTAAATCTAGAAAAGGATCTAGAAAAAATGTTGTATATGTAATTCATGGCGGAGGATATGTTTTACCAATCTCTCAGAATAATATTTTTGGATCATCACTATATTCGCAGTATACAGATAATTCAGACATCCTATTAATTGATTATACAGTTAAAAGCCAGGGTAGCTATGAAAAGACTCTAGAGGATGCATTTAAAGGCTATGAAACCTTAATAGATAAATATGAGCATATCGTTATTGCAGGCCAGTCCGCAGGTGCGGGACTTGCAGTATCACTTACACATTATCTTAAGGATAATGGAATAAGGCTTCCAGATTGCCTAGTGCTTGCATCACCATGGCTTGATGTAAAATGCGATGGCGAAAGCTATGAAACAAAGAGAAAAGAGGATATAATATTTGGTTCACTTAAGGATGAGGTATTACCTAATCCATATCCTGCTTGTCAATCTCCTTATTTATATCCACTTTTAAAGGATTTTAGAGGATTCCCTCCTGTGATGGTAAATACATCACAAAATGAAATGGTATTATCAGATACCTTAAAGCTTGAAGATATTTTAGAAAGATCAGATGTAGTAAACGAAGTACATCTATATCGTCATATGTGGCATGATTTCTACACGCATGATGATTCATTACCTGAATGCCATAATGTATGGCTTTCAATTAAGAAATTCACAGAGAAATATATTAAATAAAAAAAGAAGATAAAGATAAAAAATGAAGCCCCTGCTTATGCTAAGTGAGGGGCTTCTTCATTTTTATTTAAATTTTCATAATACATTTCTGGATATTTCTTTTTAAGCTTATTAAACACAAGGAAATAGCATGTGTAATGTACTGATTCAGTTAATATCCATGATATTGGATAAGAAATATATAATACCCATAGCTCGTGATTAGCTTGGAAGATAGTAGAAATCCAAATAATTCTAAATACTACCATACCCATAATTGATATAATCATTGGGATAATTGATTTACCAAGACCACGCATACCACCAACTGGAATATCCATAATACCACATAGGAAATATGTTAAGCAGATTATTGTAATTCTAATATCTGCATATTTTACAGCATCACCACTTGTATATAGATGAATTAGTGGGTTTCTTAGTAAATAAGCAGCGCCACCAAGTACAACACCTGTTATTGCGGCATAGGCCATACAAATAAGTAAAACCTTTCTACAATTCTTAAGCTTACCTGCACCAAAGTTTTGTCCTGTAAAGGCGATGCATGCCTGATAGAATGAATTCATAGATGTCCAGACAAATCCTTCAATATTTGCAGAAGCGGTATTGCCTGCAACTATTAATGTTGATTTGAATGAATTAACGGCTGATTGAATAAATACATTAGAGAAAGAAATAAGTGATCCTTGGATTCCAGCAGGAAGACCAACTAAAACCATTAATCCCAATTCCTTTGGATAAATTCTAAGCTTCTTTAAATTAATATGAACATAGCCATCACGCTTAGTAAGGCAAATTACTACCAAGATTGCAGAAATTGCTTGAGAAATGATTGTTGCAACTGCAACACCTGCGACATCCATTTTAAATACAATTACAAATAATAAATTTAAGGCTGCATTTGCGGCACCGGCAATTGTTAAATAATATAGAGGTCTTTTAGTTTCGCCAACTGATTTTAAGATTGCGGCTCCAAAATTATAAACCATATTGAATAATGAGCCACCAAAATAAATCTGTAGATATAAGGTAGCCTTATCAATAGATTCCTCAGTAGTACCCATAAGCTCAAGCCATGTTCTTGCAGTAAAAATACCAAAGACTATTAGAACAATACCTGCAATTGCACTAAATAGAAGTGCAGTATGGCAAGCACGCTGGGCAGCATCCATATCCTTTCTACCTACAGCTCTTGATACAATAACATTAGCACCGATAGAAACACCTATAAACATATTAACTATTAAATTGATAAGTGCAGAGGTAGAGCCTACTGCGGCTAATGATGCATCTCCTGCAAATTTACCAATTACAATCATATCGACTGTATTGAATAAAAGCTGAAGTATGCTCGATAGCATTACTGGAATTGAGAAGACGATAATCTTTTTGGCAAGATTACCCTCAGTCATATTCATGTCCTTCATATTATCACGCTTTCTAGCCTATTATAGTCCTATGGAATAGGACTTGCAAATAATTATAAAATAAAACGTTTTAGGACTAACGTCCAAATTAAAAATGCCATCATAAATGGCATTTTAGTTTTAAATTATACCCATTAGTGAGCACACTAATATAATTAATGTTAATGTTATAACTGATACAATAGAGCACCAAACAACTAATTGTCCAGCAAGCTCTCCATCATTATCCATTTCCTGAGCCATAGGTGCACTTGATACGGCAACTGGTGTACCGAATAAGGCAATTAATGCTGGGAAATAAGAATCATTACCAAAGCCTAGTAAATATGCAACTATTAAAGCTAAAACTGGAACGATTATAGTTCTTGCGACTGTACCAATAATAATTTGGAATTTAAGTCTTGAAATAGCACTAAATACAAATCCTCCACCTAATGCTACTAGGGCAACAGGAGATGCACATTGTGCAAGCCATTTAATAGTTGTATAAAGGAATTCACAGCCTTCATATTGTAGGAATACTTCCTCCTCTAAAGCGGAAGTGTTATTTAAAATTAATGATTTGATGCTTAAGAAGATTAAACCAGTTAATACACCAATAATAAGTGGGTTTTTACAAATCTTAATAAAAATCTGTTTAGGAGATGGCTTCTTACCATCCTCACTTTTTACAAATATAGATAGTGAAATGATTGCTAAAATATTAAAAATAGGAATAGATACTGCACTAATTACAGCTCCAATACCCTTAGCCATTTCATTGCCATTAGCTAATAATTCAATTAAACCAATACCAATAATTGCATAATTAGATCTAAAGATACACTGTAAAATAACACCCTTTTGCTTATCCTCTTTTATGCAGAATTTAACAAATATTAAGCCGATAAAAAATACGACTATAGTTGTTACTGCACAGAATAGGATAACCTTCCAATAGTTTCCTACAGCTCCTATATCATCAATATCATAAATATTTTTAAATAGAAGAACTGGTAGGAATAATTTAAAGGTAAGCTTATTTAATGTTCCCCAGAAATTATCAGGGAATATTTTTAATCTTTTTATAAAATAACCAATTAATATACAAGCAATAATTGGTAATACTGCGTTAAGTGTAAATAATAGACTATCCATTAATTATCACTTTCCTCTCTTATTATTTCCTCACCTATAATACCACTAAATTCTACATCATTAAAGGAAATATTAACGCAATTTGAAGCATAAATTCCAGCATTTTTTAATTTGAAATTATGCTCAATCATTGCAGGTGAGCCCTCACTACAATTATTATTGTATGAGAATTTGATGTTTTTTAATTTAATACCATCAATCTTAGATTCAGGAAGACCTAAGAATACGCCAGCTGCGTATTCTACATTTGTACAATTCATGTTAGAGAATTCAAAATCACCAAGTACTGGAGTTAATTCATTAAAAGGTAATTTCTTTTTAGTCCATGCATATTCATCATGGCCACCCTTATCTCCCATATTGTAATACATGTTTATTACAAATGGTGTTTTTACACCATCCATAATAATATTATCAAATTTGATATTATTGATTGTTCCTATATGACCTCTACCACGTCTAGTTTTAATTCTTAATCCTCTATCAGTATTTTTAAATACACAATTTGTAACTATGATATTATTAATACCACCAGAAAGCTCTGAACCAAATACTACACCACCATGTCCTTCAATCATTAAATTATTTCTAATTAAAATATCAGAAGATGAAGCCTTATATTTTAAGGCATGCTTATATGTACCTGATTTTATAGCAATACAATCATCACCAACAGAAATAGTAGAACCTAAAATTCTCATATGCTTTATGCAATCAGGATCAATTCCATCTGTAGTTGGCATATGTGGGTTATTTTTAATATTAACATTTATTATATCAATATTTTCTGACATATAAGGATGAATAGACCAAGACTGGCTATGATAAAAATTAAGACCTATAATATGGATATTTTCTGATCTTTCAGTAAATAATAAATGACCTCTCCAGGCAATCCTTGGATTTCTATGGTCTATATACCAATCTCCATTTTCAGCCTGTCCATCAATTGTGCCCTCACCGATAATATCGACATTTTTAACATCAATTAAATTAAATATAGATGCGAAATTATCCTGCTCAGTGCCTTCCCATATCCCAATTGGATGCTCATCAGTAAGTCCTGGGTGAACTGGGTAGCATTTTCTTTCTGTTTGAGCTAAAATAGTCGCACCCTTTTCTAAATAGATAGATATATCTGATTTTAAATAAAGAGAAGAAACTAAATATGTTCCTTCTGGAATATAGATTAATGCACCTTTAGGAGCAGTACTGATTGCGGATTGGATTTTAGATGTATCATCTGTAATTCCATCTCCTGCCGCATTAAAGCTTTTAATGTTAAAGCATGCTGTTTCACTTTTAGTTTTAAAAGATACAAAATCATTATCTATTTTTAGATTATATTTTGTATCAGGCTCTAAATCATAAAGAGTTATTACATTAGTATTAGCATGACCTATTAAATTATCATTTAAATATATTTTTGAACCGTTATGGTAAAATGGATTATTTGAATCCAATTCTATTGAAACAGTTCTTGAACTAAGATATAATAATAGCATAGGAACACCTCGATTCAATTTTAACACGCTTGGGTTAAATAAACAATTTATATTGTTTCTTTTGTCTTACACGGAAGGAGACGATATTATGAAGCTAAGAATAACAGCTTATGATAAGGATAATAATATATTATTCTTTAGTGAAGATTTTGATGGAGAAAGATTCTATAATGGAGTACCAAATGAATTAGGAGCTGATTATGGTTTTGTTAGAAGAGGAACTCCTATAACTGATATTCAGAGAAATAGAATGATGTTTGATAGAAAGCTGTCATCCGATTTACAGTATATTTTAAAGCTTACTATGTATGATCATTCAGAAATTAAAGGAAAGAATAAGATTTTAGAGCTTTTAGATATGACATCTGATTTACATTATGGTAATTTAGAGGAAATTAACACATTTTTTAAAGGTCAATGTGTTAATTGTAGAAAAGCCGAAAAGCTTGTGTTTGAAAAGATTTAATTAAGAGAGCGTAGAACTAAAATTCTACGCTTTTATTTCGAACCAATTGAAAAAGAATGTATGATATAGTAAAATTAATTAAAGGTTTCGTCATATGAGGGAGGAAAAGAATATGTTCGGAAAATATGGTAAAAAATTAGTTGTGGAAGCAACTGGTACCGCAATGCTTACGGCTATTGCCTGTGGTGTTGCGTACGCAGCTGGAGGTACAATTAATGTTTCACTTGCCTTTGGTTTAGTTCTTACAATCCTATGCTATACAATTGGACCAATTTCAGGTGGACATTTCAATCCAGCAATAAGTATTGCAAAGCTAATTAATAAAGAAATTAGCGGCGAGGAATGTGTTTTATATATCTTAGCCCAAGTTGTAGGTGGATTTATAGGATCATTTATTTTGGGATTAATTACAGTTCAATTTACATCACTTGGAGCAAATGGTATTGGACTTGCCTTAAGAGATTCAGACTATGAGCTTACTGCCTTATCTTATGTAGGTGCAAGCTTTGTGGAGATTTTCTTAACATTCATTTTTGCCTTTGCGGTATTATATGCAACAGGTAAGAAGAGTACAACTGGTAAGGCTACAGGCCTATTTGTAGGTGGTGCTTTAACTTTAGTTCATTTATTAGGATATAATTTAACAGGTACATCTGTTAACCCTGCTAGAAGCTTCGCTCCAGCAATTGTTCAGATGCTTGGTGGTGATTTAGAGGCCGCAAAGCTTTTACCTATATTCTTGGCTGCCCCAATTGCAGGAGCAGTTTTAGCAGCATTTGCTTATAGATATTTTGTAAGTGATGAAAAAAACGAAGAAAAGCAGCATTGTGCATTTGTTAAATATATTATTGTTTTAATTGCCGCTGCAGCTGTTGTAGTTGCATTCTTAGGATTCTCAGGTGAATTTATGACATTTAGTGCTATGGGAACTAATGTTATAGTATCTGGTTTTGATATTACATTTGGCAATAAATTAAATGGCATGGATTTCTATACTGTATCAGTTGGAAATATTATTTCATTCTCAGTAATGATTTTAGTCTTTATAATGTTTGTAATCGCTGCAATATTAGGATTTACTAAGAAGGAAGGCGGGGCTAAGATTCTTGTTTTAATTGGTGCTATTTTAGCTTTAATTTCAGGAATTCTATTAATTATTGCTCCTACATTTGCAACATTTAGCGATAACCTAGCTAATGTTACAGATTACACAGAGGAATTGACTGATAATGCTAGATTTGTATACGTTATGATGTTTGTTGCATCAATCCTTGGATTTGTATTATTTAAGTTTATTAAGGCTGAGAAGAAGGCTAATGCTACAAATGATGAAACTACAGTAGCTGAAAATAATACTGAAGAAAAAGGTGAAGAGGTAAATAACGAAGCTTCTGATAATAATGCTCAAGAATTAAATGAAGAATCTTCTGATAATACTCAAGTAGAGGAAGAAGAAAAGATAGAATCTGAGACAGAAGCTACTGATGATACAAATAAAGAAAATGAGTAAATAATAAACTAGTGTAGTTTTTTCATAAAACTGCACTTTTTTATTTTTTGCATATATAACACTTTAATAAGATTGTGATATAATTTTTATGAATATTATCGTTAAGGAGGAAAATAGGAAAATGAATAATATTTTTAAGAAGGCTATCGCAGAAGTTATTGGTACTTTTGTATTAGTTTTCGTCGCTTGTGGAGTTGCCGCAATTACTAAGGGTGATATTACACCTACTGCACTAGCATTTGGTCTTGTAATTGTTGCAATGGCTTACTCAATTGGTAGAATTTCAGGCTGCCATATTAATCCAGCAGTTTCATTAGCATGCTTAATTACTAAGAGAATGTCTTTAAAGGATTTCGTAGTATATGTATGTGCTCAGATTGTTGGTGGTATTTTAGGTGCACTTGCAATCTTCGGTTTCATGAAGATGGCAGGATGTGATTTTGATGCAGCTATGGATGCAAATACAGTTAAATCAATTGGTGATGCATCTAATTATGTAATTGGCGGAGATGTTAATGCTGGTTCAATCTTCGCATCATTATTTGTAGAAATCATTCTTACTTGTATCTTTGTTTATGTTATTCTTAATGTTACAGCTGAAAAGGCTAAGACATCTAAGATTGCTGGTTTAGTTATTGGCTTAACATTAACTTTAGTACACTTAGTTGGTATCGGCTTAACTGGTACATCAGTTAACCCAGCTAGATCTTTAGCTACAGCAATTACATCTGCAATGTTTGGTAATGGTACTGATGCATTAGAGCAGGTATGGATTTTCTTTGTAGGTCCACTTCTTGGTGGTGCATTAGCTGCAGTTTTATATTTATTCTTACATAGTGATGATAAGAATGCTGATCCTATGACTGAAGTTGAGTCTTCAGAAGAGGAAGATGCTGAATAATTAAATTAATTTAATTACTATATTATGAGGGCTCCCGCTTGGGAGCCTTTATTTGTTGACTAAAAGTTATAAATACGTTATAATTTAACAAAGATAGTTAAGCGATTGAAAAATTAATAACTAATAGTAGGGGAGGGATATTATGGACATTAAAAAAATGCTTGATACATTAATGTATGTACATAATAATCTGTTATTCTTTGTTGATATTGAAAACAAGATGATAAAAGAGATTTATAAAGGAAATAATCTAATTCAAAATGAGGCATCATTTGATGAAATATGCGATATCTTTGCCAACACTTTTGATTTGGTTGATACATTTAGACCAAAGCTATTAAGATTTTTGAATAATCTAAATCCATCTGAAGGTCCTTTTGAAATTTCAATTAACTATACAAAGACTGATGGAACTCCAACTACAATTATTTATAAGGGATTAAAAGTTAGTAAAACTAAGGTGTTATTAACTATATCTAATGAATTATTAATTGCTCAATCAAATGTTGATGGTTTAACAAAATGTTTAACTAAAAAATTCTTTTTAGAGAGACTGAAAGAGGCTATTTCTGCTAAAAAGGAATTCATTTTATTATTACTAGATATTGATAATTTTAAGCATTTCAATGAAACATATGGTCATATGTTTGGTGATATGATTCTAATTGAAACAGCTGCAGTTATAAAGAAGTTTGTTAAAAATAATGGATATGTCGCAAGAGTTGGTGGCGATATGTTCATGATTATTTTATTTATTGAAAATGAATATGATAAGATTCATGATGCTTGTACAGAATTAAGACGTGAGATTTCAGCCTTAAATGGTAAAAACATCAAGAATGCGAGTCTTTCTGCAACATTAGGATGTGCAGTATTCCCTAAGGATGCAGACAATTATGAATTGTTGAGAGAAAAATGTATTGTTGCATTAAATAGAGGTAAGGCTAAGGGCAGAAATTGCTTCATTATTTATACAGAAGAGCGCTGTGGTAAGGTTACCTTAGATACTGTTGAAAAGAATGATCCAACTAAGACGATGGATAAGAATATTTATTCAGTAAATAATTACAATATTGTCTCAGGTGTTATTGAATTATTAAATAGAGCATATTCATTTAAGGAAAATGCACTTGACTGCTTATCTCTTATTGGTAATTATTTCCTTTTAGATAGAATTGCATTATGTGTATTAAAGCCAGATACTCAGGAGGTTAATTATTCTTTAGAATGGCATAGCCCACTTATTGAAACATCGAATATAGTATTCTCTAAGGATAATATTGAGGCCTGGAGAAATACATATGATAAGATTAAGATGCTAAAGGTTAATCAAATGGCATCTAATAAGGATTTACCTGTTTATTCATTGCTTGAAAGCCAGGGCACAAGTGCGATAGTCGCATTTGAGCTTGAGCATGAAAACAAAACTTATGGACAAATTAGATTTGATATGTGCTCTACAAATAGATTCTGGCAATCAACTGATGTTAGTGCATTCATGCTAATTGCAAAGAATTTTGCCATAAAGCTTCAATCTGAATATTTATCAGAGAAGCATTACAATGAGCTATATCTTGATAAGCTTACAGGCGTTTATAACTTTAATAAATGGCTAATTGATACTAAGCGTGATAATAATGAAACACATGATCCTTATTCAATTTGTACCCTAAAGATTGTTGATTTCCCATCATTACAAACAATCTTTGGTTCAAATGAATGTAATAAGATTATAAAGCGTATTGCTAAATGGAGTATGGATAATGCAGAAGGTGGATTCTTTGCAAGATTAACTAATGAATCATTTACTCTATATACTAAAATACTAGATATTGAATAT
>JAILEP010000128.1 GCA_024697825.1 Acholeplasmatales bacterium | reverse complement strand
ATAATCACTAACTTTAAGTAAATATTTGTCTTCAAGATATTTTAATTCTCTTGGATAATTATTTCTTAAGCTACTTGATAATTCTCTATTATGCATTAATAAACTAACCCAATATAAAACATCATTAAATGGAGGCTTCGTTAAATCAAGAATTTTTAATCTATCATCTCTTAAACTATATTTATTGATATATCCTTTACCACTTCTTTTTGCAGCCCATTCTTTTGCAAGTCCTTTATTAGTTGTGCAATAAAAGCCAAGCCCATAATCATTATGAATATTCCCTTTTAAATATTCTGGCTCTTTTATTATAAATTCACTACCATGATATAAATTTCTATCCATAATCTATATTGTGTACATATTTTACTGTTTTTGATGTATTGTAATACACCAAATCAAAGTTTTTACATACACGTTCCTTTCATTTTTATTATAGCAGTAAATATTGAATAATGCAACAAAAAACACCTCAAGATTTCTCTTAAGGTGCATTATATTACTTCTTTAGTTCAAGTAATGTAACACTTTCTACAAGTGGAGTATTAGGGAACATATCAAGTGGAGTAATTGATTTAACATTATACTTCTCTGATAATCTCTTTAAATTCTTTGCAAGTGTCTGTGGGTTACAAGAGCCATAAACTACTCTCTTAACATTAGATTCTAAGATTGCAGAAATGAATTTATCATCTAAGCCCTGTCTTGGTGGGTCAACAACGATAATATCAAATGTTTCTCCTTCTCTAATCTTCTTTAGCATTAATTCACCTGCATCACCCTGATAGAATGTCGCATTAGAAATCTTATTTAATTTAGCATTTTCCTTAGCTGCATCTACTGAATCCTGATTGTATTCAATACCAACAACCTCTTTAGAATTATGAGCTAAATATAAAGAGATTGCACCTACACCACAATAAGCATCTAATACTCTTTCCTTAAATGAAAGCTTACATGCCTTCTTAATAAGGTCAAACATATTCTTAGCCTGAAGTGTATTTAGCTGGAAGAATGTCTTTGGATATACCTGATATTTAAGCTTATCAAGCTGGATTGTAATATAAGGCTTTCCTTCTAATAGAACTGTCTTATCACCAAAAATCTGTCCAGGCTGCTGGTCTGGTGCGAAATTTAAATAGATAGACTTAACACCTTCAAGCTTAATTACTCTCTTGGCAAGCTCAGTAAATACTGGATCATTTTCCTTAACAATAAATGTAACCATAGCCTCTTTTGCTTCATTAACTCTAATAGAGATATATTTTAAAAGACCATCATTATATTTTTCATTATAAGCCTTTACTCTTAAATCCTCTGTTTCCTTTAAAATAAGCTTATTTAGCTTATTGATTAATGGATCCTGATCAATATTATCCTCAACCTCAACCATAATATTTGAATTAGGCTTCATCATACATACATGCATATGCATATCCTTACCAAATTTTACAGGAAGTAAGCTTCTATTTCTATAGCCATCTACCTTTGGAGATGGAACAGTATTATTGATTTGGAATGATCTAGGATTTAATCCAGAATACTTAGTTAAAGCCTCAATTAAAGCTTCTCTTTTATATTTAAGCATTGCCTCATATTTAATATGTGCACACTGAAGACCAATAAAATCATCTGGATTAACACCAGGCTTTCTATCCTCAGATACATGCTTATATTCTATTATTTCTGCAAATGCCATGTTATTCTTTACATCAGTAACTCTAACATTTACACCCTCACCTGGAATTGCATTCTTTACGAATACAGCCATTCTTTTATAGAATCCGATACCTTCGCCATTAATTCCAAGTCTTTTGATATCTAATATAAATTCATCATTTACCTGCATATTTCTACCACCTTAAAGTCCTTAACCTTAACAGTGCTTTTACTGTCAACGTCAAGACCCCTTTCAAAGAATCCATATTTACCGCCAATCCATCTACCTGGCTCTGCATTAAATACGTATTCAAAATAATTACCATTAATGCCAAGCTTATATGTCTGGTCACTAAAGAACTCCATATTGAAGGTAATTTCATTACCATCATATTGATAGTCAGCTAATAATACATCATTTGAACCAAAATTACCAGTTAAAATTTCTAAATGTTTACCATCATTCTTATTTATTACTCTTAAATAAGCATATGATTTACCCATATAACCAAATCCAGCATCTGCTTTATCATCTACTAAATTTAATTCCATCTTACATTCAACAGTAAATTCATTATATAAAATCTTAGTAAGGAATAGATTAGGCTGAAGATTTAAAGCATTCTTACCTTCCTCATTATATAAAGGATATAAAGTTAAGCCATTATCAAGCTTATACCAGCTATCCTTAATATTTGCAGGAGTCTGCCAAATAAGTGAAAGCTTATCACCATCAAATGAATCTGAATCTTCAATCCTATAATCTGATTCAACATTTACTAAATATTCATGTGAATCAACAGGTACACCAGGAATTAATGGATCCTTTACTAAACCAATCATTGGCCAATCATTATGCCATTCAACTGGCTGTAGGTGAACAATTCTTCCATATGATTTCTTATCTTGGAAATGAATAAAGGCATATTTTCCATCCTCTAAATCAATTAAAGCTCCCTGGTGAGGACCATTTGTTTTGGCATCACCCTGAAACATTACAATCTTTTCTTCATATGGACCATAAACATTTTTAGATCTTAAGGCTGTTTGCCAACCAGTTTTAACAGATCCAGCAGGAGCTAAAATATAAATATAATCATTTATATAATAAAATTTAGGTCCTTCAATAGTAGGCTGGGTATTATGGCCATCAAAAATTATCTTATAATCGCTTAATTTAGTTTTTAAATCCGTTGATACCTCATAAACTGCCAAAAGCGAATTAAAGCCAATTCTGCTCTTTACAAAGCCTATTACTAAATAGCATTTATCATCAATCCATAATGGACATGGATCTTCAAGGCCTCTTCCTTCAATTAAAGGCCATAAAGGACTCCAGTCTCCTTTATCAATGTCTGTACATTCAGATACATAAATTCCCTCATCAGGAAATGGAATAACTGCATAGAACTTTCCATTATGATATCTAAGAGATGGTGCCCAAGCACCCTCACCATGATAAACCTTATCATTAAATCTATCAAAAGGCAGGTTATTGTATACATAACCAATTAGCTTCCAATCTACTAAATTCTTACTCTTTAGGACTGGTACACCAGGTGTATGATTAAATGATGAGGCAATCATATAAAATGAATCGCCATGTCTTATTACATCTGGGTCACTATAATCTGATACAATTATTGGATTCTGATAAATCATTTTAGCTCTCCTTATATACGCATAATATCATTAACTGTTACATATAGCATTAAAATTAATAATAATCCCATAAACACTAAATTAATAATATTTTCTACCTTCTTAGGTATTCTCTTTCTAGTTATCGCTTCAATTATTACAAATAAAATCTTTCCACCATCAAGTGCAGGTATTGGAAGCAAATTAACAATACCAATATTTACTGATAGCATTGCCGCAAAGGCAAGTAATGGTAATATACCCTTATTTACATAAGACTTAACCTGTCCAAATATTCCAACAACACCAGATAGATTAGAAACTCCAACCTGTCTTACATCACTTGGGAATAATAAAAGCTTTAATGTTCTAAATATTAAAGTGAAATCCTCACCAAACATTTTAAATGCCTGACCGATACAGCCAAAGAAATCTCTATGAGTTGTACAAGATACACCAATATAATGTAATATCTTTGTTACACTTTGGCTTGATAAAACCTCATCTGTATAAGGCTCTACTACCTTAGCATCACTATAATCAATAAATTTATATTCATCATCTGTCTTATGATAATATTGATATCTTACCTCAGGTACACCATCACCAATATAATTATCAACTAAATATGCGAAATAGCCCCAGCCCTCAAGTGTGCCATAGCCTTCAACATCTACTGATGTCGTTAAATCATAAGAAACACCATCAATTTGAATACCAGTAATATAATCACCAGCTGCTAGATTAAGGGCATAATCAGAATCTGATGAATTTACATAATTTGAATATACCTGACCAGCTTCAAGTCCATAAATTGTTGTGTTAGGAATTAAAGATAATTTAATATTTTCAGCACCGAAATTAGATACACCAATTGAATTAAAGCCTGTTAAGGCATCAATTACAAATGTATATGTATTATCATCTCTTGTAATTTCGATAGTTGCATAAGTTTGGTATGAATCATAAACCTTTTCCATTTCATTTGAAAAAGCAGTCCATGAATCTGTTGCGACACCATTAACGGCAGTGATTTTATCACCAGCCTTAAGTGTTATGCTTGAATCCTCTACTGCAACTACAGTCTCAGCAGGGTATCCTGCTGTTAAGCCACCAATTGTATTAGATGATGTGTCTGCAACACCATAGCCAAATGAAACAATTAAATATACAACTAAGGCTAAAATAAAATTCATTGTAGAACCAGCTGCTAAAACAATTAAGCGCCATGGCTTAGATTTAGCATCTAATGTTCTTTCATATGGTGCAAGTCCAAGTCTTGTATTCTTTTCAAATACATAGGTTGCCTCACTTGCAACAGGATATTGCTTTGATTCGCCATCCTCTTCAATTACAACATAGCGAGGGTCACCATTTTCTCCTGTTAAATTAAGGTCAGTACATTTACCTCTTACCATTGCCTCAGCACTAGGATCTAGAATAATTTCTGTTATTTCATCATCCTGATTTAGATTTAAGCCAATAGTTTCTTCTCTTTTAATATCATCATCAAATGAGATAAGACCAGCCATCTGTACAAATCCACCAACAGGGACTGCACGGATAGTAAACTGAGTTTCACCAGTCTTTCTCTTATAAATTGCAGGTCCAAAGCCGATTGAATAATCGTAGCATAATACACCAGCCTTTTTAGCTGCTAGTAAATGTCCTGCCTCATGAAGAGCGATAATTGTACCTAATATTAAAATAAACGCAACAATCGCAACTATTGTTAGAGCTGCGCCTGAAAGTAAAAACATTTTAATCACCAAACTTCTTTAAAGTATCATTAATAATCTTCTTTGAAACATTAATGATGTTTTCAAGAGTATATTCAATACCGCTATACTCTTCATTTGTAATTTCGTTATAAATTATTTCTTCTATCTTTAAAAATGGAATCTTACCATCTAGGAAAAGCTTAACTGCAGCTTCATTAGCAGCATTTAATACTGCATAATAAATACCGCCGCGCTTAGCAGTCATATAAGCAAATAAAAGACATGGATATCTATCAAAATCTAGCTTTCTAAAATGTAAATCTAAACCAAAGATATCAAGCTTTTCTGATTCCTTTTGATTATGAGATGGATATCTTAATGCATATGAAATTGGTGTATGCATATCGGCAGTACCAAGCTCTGCCTTAATTGTACCATCCTTATATTCAACCATTGAATGTACAATAGATTCAGGGTGTAAAACAGCCTCAATCTTTTCATATGGCATATCAAATAAATAATGAGCCTCAATAACCTCAAAGCCCTTGTTCATCATAGTTGCAGAATCAATAGTAATTTTAGCACCCATTGACCAATTAGGATGCTTTAGGGCATCAGCTACAGTAACATTCTTTAGCTCATCCCTTGTCTTATTTCTAAATGAGCCACCTGATGCAGTAATAAGTAGTCTTTCTATCTCACTATGTTTTTCACCCTGAAGACACTGCAAAATTGCAGAATGCTCAGAATCAATTGGAACAAGTGGGACATTATATTCCTTAACTAATGATTTAATTAAATCACCAGCTACTACTAACGTTTCCTTATTAGCAAGACAAATAGTCTTACCTGATTTAATTGCACAAACGGTTGGAACTAATCCTGAAATACCAACTAAGGCATTAACAAATACCTCATTATCGTATTTATGATATGAAGAAAGGATTTCTAAGCCCTCATCTCCAAAAACCTCAATAGGACTATAGGAAAGCTCTGGCTTTCCTTCTCTATAGCAAACAATTTCAGGCTTAAATTCTTCAATAAGCTTCTTAGCAAGCTCTAGGTTTCTACCAACAGCCATACCAACAACCTTAAATTCATCCTTAGCCTCTCTTACTATATCTAGGGTTTGAGTACCAATAGAGCCTAACGCTCCAACAATATATAAATACTTCAATTTCTACACCTCTTTTAAATCATTACTGCAATAATGATAAGTAATAAGAAAATTGCAGATGCGAATAAAGCTGAATCAAATCTATCTAAAATACCACCATGCCCTGGGAAAATATTAGAATAATCCTTAATTCCATAAGCTCTCTTAAGCTTAGATGCAACTAAGTCACCAACCTGTGAGCAAACTGATAAGAATAATGTAAGAATAATAATAAAGATTACATTACCTGCAGTTGAGAATTCTAAAATACCATAGAAGAAATCAACCTTATCACCAAATAAATCAGAAATATATGGATATAATAATGCAAATAATACTCCTACTACTAAAGCAGTACATGTACCACCAATAGCACCCTCCCAAGTCTTCTTAGGAGAAATAATTGGAGCCATCTTATGCTTTCCTAGTAGCATACCAAATACTAATGCGAAAATATCTGTAAATACTGTAATTAATAATAAGTACACAATAAATCTCATACCAAGAGTAAAGATTACAGTAAATGCACCTACACAAAGGCCAATATAAATTACTGATACATATAGCTTACCTACATCAGAAACCTCAAAATGAGGAATGAAGATCATCATTGCCATTAAGCTAATAAATAATGCAAGTAAAACAGTAAATGGATTTAAGAATCTTGATATATGCATCCAGTCTAAAATAATATAAATCATAGGCTTTGTATTACCAAAATCCAAGCCACTAGATGTATATGTCCAATTTACAACTGAGAAATATAATAGGATTGTAAATAAATAAATTACAATCTTTACTCCCACATGAATTGGCTTTTCCTTACTGTACATATGAAGTAATTCATATTCAGCGCCAAATGCACCAAGAATTAGACCAACCTCCATAATTCTTCTCATCAATTCATACTTAGATGAAAGTAATAATAAAGGTAGCGCTAATAAGATTAAAATTGTCGCTGTAATGATTCTTTTTTTCATATAGACACCCTCTTTGCGTGTACATTTAAAAATATTCAACATATTATATCATTTATAATAATAAAAATCTAGTATATTACTATCGTCCGAAATTCAGTGCAAAACAAAAACCACTACTATGTAGTGGTCATTATTTTACTTACCCATTACCTCGGCGTTCTTTTCCTTAGTGATTTCGTCGATTTCAGCAATCTTCTTATCAGTAAGCTTCTGAACATCCTCTAATGATGACTTCTCATCATCCTCTGGTAAATCAAGCTTCTTAACATCATCATTTAGATCACGTCTAACGTTTCTAACGTTAACCTTTGCCTGCTCGCTCATCTTAGCAACAAGCTTAGTTAATTCACGTCTTCTTTCCTCTGTCATCTGAGGTAGGATTAATCTAATACCATTACCATCAGACTGTGGAGTTAAGCCAAGTGGTGATGCATAAATTGCAGATTCAATAGTCTTAATTGAAGACTTGTCATAAGGCTTAATATATAACTGATTAGCCTCAGGAATTGAAATAGCAGCAATCTGCTTAACTGGTGTAGGTACACCATAATAATCAATATTAATAGAATCAAGTAATGATGCATTTGCACGACCAGTTCTGACTGTAGTTAATTCATGTCTGAATGCAGCGATTGCCTTGTCCATTCTTTCTTCACCCTCAAGTAGGGTCATTTCTAATTCTTCCATATTTTTTCTCCTTATTTAACCTTTACAGTAGTACCAATCTTTTCACCCTTAACAACCTTAACGATGTTACCAGTGTGATTCATATTAAATACAACTAGAGGTAATTTATTATCTCTACATAAAGATGCAGCTGTAGAATCCATAACTGCTAAGCCCTTAGCTAAAATCTCATTGAATGTTAATTCCTCATATAAATGAGCATTTGGATTTGTCTTAGGGTCACAATCATAAATACCTTCAGTACCATTCTTAGCCATTAATACTACCTCAGCACCAATTTCTGTTGCACGTAGTACACAGGCTGTATCAGTTGAGAAGTAAGGACTACCAAGTCCACCTGCAAAGATACAAACTCTGCCCTTCTCTAAATGTCTAATTGCCTTTCTTCTGATATATGGCTCTGCAACTGAATCAATAGGTAGTGCTGTCATACATCTTGTTGGAACACCCATACCCTCAAGCGCATCCTGAACAGATAGGCCATTCATGATAGTTGCAAGCATTCCCATATAATCTGCTTGGGCTCTTTCCATGCCAAGCTCTTCACCAATTTTACCTCTCCAGATATTACCGCCACCAACGACAATACCAATTTCAATGCCTAAATCATAAACCTCTTTAATCTGTCTTGCGATAGCCTTAACAGTCTCAGGGTCAATAATTGTTGAAGCATTGCCCTTAAGTGCTTCTCCAGAAAGTTTTAATAATATACGTTTGTACATAATAATACCATCCTTTTTGTCTGTAAGAATATTTATTAGCCATTAACCGTTTATTTATTCTTCCACTACATATTTTATCATATTGTTTTTAATATTCCTAATACTAATTTTAAAAGTTTAGAGAAAAATAAAAGAGGAGATATGCGTCTCCTCTAATAATTCAAGATCTTACTTGTTGAAAGCAGCTGTCTGAGCAGCAACTTCTGCAGCGAAATCTGTTTCCTGCTTTTCAATACCTTCACCAACAGCTAAACGGATGAAAGTAGAAACTGAAGACTTAGCACCAGCAACGAATGCTTCTACAGTCTGATCAGGATTCTTAACGAATGCCTGAGATAATAAGCAGATTTCCTTTAATGACTTCTCAAGACGTCCTGGAACAATCTTGTCAGCAATAATCTGTTCTGGCTTTGGCTTAGCAGCATTAGCATTTTCATTTAATGCAGCAGCAAGGATAACTTCTCTTTCCTTAGCAACTTCATCAGCTGGAATATCGTTCTTTGAAACATACTTAGGAGCTAATGCAGCAACATGCATTGCAACATCCTTAGCTACAGATTCATCGTTACCATTTAATACAGCAACTACAACGATTCTACCACCAGCATGCTTGTAAGCACCAAATACCTGGTCATCATTCTTGTTAATTACAGTTACACGACGTAAAGAAATCTTTTCGCCGATAACACCAGATGCTTCAAGGATAACAGTCTTTAAATCCTTGCCATCAACAGCAACATTTAAAGCAGCTTCAGTATCCTGAGCGTCAGAGTTAACGATAATTTCGCCAACCTTAGTTAATAAATCAATAAACTTAGCATTCTGAGCAACGAAGTCAGTCTGTGAGTTTAATTCGAAAACAACGGCCTTGTTACCGTTAATTGCATAAGAGCAAAGACCTTCAGCAGCAACAGCGCCTTCCTTCTTTACAGCCTTAGCAATACCACGTTCACGTAACCATGTTACAGCAGCTTCCATATCGCCATCTGTAGCAGTTAAAGCCTTCTTGCAGTCTAACATACCTGCTGAAGTCTTTTCACGTAATTCCTTTACCATTGATGCAGTAATATTTGCCATGTTTTTCTTCCTCCAAATTTAATTATTCAGCCTTAGCGTCTGCAGCTGGCTTCTTAGCAGCTGGCTTTCTAGCTGGCTTCTTGTCGCCATCTCTCTTAGCGTATGGCTTTCTAGCTGGCTTAGAATCATCCTTCTTAGCTGCAGCTTCCTTCTGTAATTCGTCTGCCTGGTTGATTGTTTCAGCAGCGTCATCGAACTTCTGTACTTCACCACCGTTAGCTTCAATTACAGCGTTAGCCATAACCCAAGTAACAAGCTTTACAGCACGGATAGCATCGTCATTTGCTGGGATAACATAATCAACATCATCAGGATCGCAGTTAGTATCTACGATACCGAATACAGGGATATTTAACTTTCTAGCTTCTAAAATAGCATTGTGCTCCTTACGAGGATCAACGATGAATAAAGCATCTGGAAGTTTCTTCATATCCTTGATACCGCCTAAGAACTTCTCAAGCTTATCTCTTTCAGCCTTTAACTGAGCAACTTCCTTCTTAGTTAACTTATCGAAGTCGCCATTTTCTTCCATTTCATATAGGCTCTGTAACTTCTGAATTCTCTTACGAATTGTCTTGAAGTTAGTTAAAGTTCCACCTAACCATCTCTGGTTTACATAGAACTGACCACAACGTGTAGCCTCTTCCTTTACGGCCTCCTGAGCCTGCTTCTTTGTACCTACGAAAAGTACTCTACCTTCATTCTTAGCGATTTCTAATAAAGCTGCATAAGCCTTTTCGATTTCGTTAGCTGTCTTCTGAAGGTCAATGATGTAAATACCATTTCTAGCTGTAAATACATACTTAGCCATCTTTGGATTCCATCTACGAGTAGCATGTCCAAAATGAACACCTGACTCTAATAATTGTTTCATTGAAACTACTGATTCAGACATTTTTTAAATTCCTCCATTTTATTTTTGTTTTCTGTCCTCTGCCCTCTTCAACGCCCGCCTCCAACAAAACTTTGCACACGACGGCAGACTCTAAGAGCATGTGTATTTTTTGTGCCTTTTCTAATATATCATAAATGACTATGATTTTCAAGTAAAAAATTATAAAAAAAGAAACCCTAAAGGGTTTCCTTAAAATTCCATATTTTAAGCAGAAGCTGATGCACTAGCTGAGCTACCAGATGCTGTGCTAGAGCCATCATCAGTGCTATTTGCAGTAGGGTATGTTAATACACCATCATCATAATAAGCTTCCTTAACTGCATATGATGCTAAAATTGAAGTAGTCTTTTCACCACTTACAACTGCGTTACCATCTGCTGTAATTAATTCATAATATACAGGAACAAATAAACAAGTCTTTAAAATGTCCTGGCTCTTATAATGTCTAACAACAGTTAAAGGTAAATATGCAACTCTTAAAGAAATGCTATCGCCATCCTTGTAATATGAATAAGCCTTAGAAATATCTAATACTCTAGATAATGATGAAGTTGTATTTACAACGAAATCAAAATCCTTAGCCTCAACAGTCTTATCATCATTTGTAGTATTGAACTGGGCAAGACCATTATCTGCATCATAAATCTTTGCTAAAATGCTTGATGTTTCACTTGAATAAATCTTTGCATCAAATGTTAAAGCACCAATAGTTACAGATTCAGCTCTCTTACCATACTTTTCAAACTGATCATCAAGTGGTGTTTCAAATACAAATACTGAATTAACATAATCCTGTGCTAAATATACTGCATAATAATTTTCTGATGCAGTTGTATCATCTACAACCTGAGTTGTATCTAATAATCTAGCTGTAGTTGTTTCAGAACCAATTGTATCAAAGAAACTAATATTATAATATGCCTTAGCCTCATCAGTAACTTCATCTTCTCTAATTTTCTTTAGGTCATCGCTTGAGCTTGTACAAGAAGCTAATGCAGTAACCGCTAATAATGATAATGCAAATGGAATAATTTTCTTCTTCATAACGATAATCTCCTTATCAAACAAAAGAATTATAACAAAATCAAATCACAATATCAAGTTAAAACCAAAATTAATAGGCCTACCTATTTTGTATCTGGCTTCTTCTCACCACGTGGATGATTATTCATATAATCCTTTTTAATCTTTTCCATACTTAAATGTGTATAAATTTGTGTTGTCGAAAGGCTCTCATGGCCTAAAAGCTCCTGAACAGTTCTTAAATCAGCTCCACCATCAAGCATAGCTGTCGCAAATGAATGCCTTAGCATATGAGGTGAAATATGATATGTTTCACTTGAATCCTTAACAAGCTTTTCTAAAATCTTTCTAACTCCAACTCTTGTAAGGGTTGTACCATTCTTGTTTAAAAAGACATATCTATTATCTAAATCCTTAGAATTATATAATAGCTCCTCACGATATGTAGATATGTAATGCTTAAGCATTTCACCTAAGCCCTCATACATAATTACATCACGGTCCTTCTTACCCTTACCATGAATTCTAATTGTTCTTTCCGCAAAATCGATATCCTTTATCTGCATATTGCATAGCTCGCTAACACGAAGCCCACATCCATATAGGCAGCCAAGTAATACGAAGTTTCTATAGCCAAGCTTAGTATCTAAATCACAAGCCTTAAATAATAATCTAACCTCGTTATTACTAATTAAATCAGGATTATGCTTAGGAACCTTAGGAAGCTCTACATCCTCAAAGAAATTCTCCTTAATCATTTCCTCCTTAACCATAAATTTATAGAAGGAAGAAAGTGATGACATATGCCTTCTAACACTTGTTGGGGCATAGCCATTTCTTGTCAAATAGGATGAATAATTTCTTGGTACATTCTTTCTAATCGAAAAGATATCACGAGCTACCTGCTCAGTCTTTAGGAAATTGATAAATTCATCAATATCCTTTTGATATCCTTCAATCGTATTTTTAGAATAGCCCTTAATTGATTCAAGGTAATTAAAATATTCAGTTAATGCTTCATCAACACTAATCTTCATTAATTAATTCAATCTCTCTTTCAAAATCACGGAATGCTCTATCTCTCATAAGCTCCTTACGCTGAGCCTTCTTATGAGGAATATCTAGCTCAGGTAAAATACCAAATGTTGCATTCATAGGCTGGAAGCCCTCTGGATTAGCCTCACAGATATAGTAGCTTAAGGCTCCCATAACTGTAGTTCTTGGTAGAGTAATTAATTCCTTACCCTTTAAATGCCTATCCATATTGATTGCGGCATAAATACCTGAAGCTGCAGATTCAACATATCCCTCAACTCCAGATAGCTGACCTGCTATAAATAAATTAGGATACTTCTTAGTCTGGAATGTTGGATTTAAAATACGTGGCGCATTAATATATGTATTCTTATGCATTCTACCATATTTTGCAAATCTTGCATTTTCAAGACCTGGTATCATTTGAAATACTCGCTTTTGCTCAGGGAATTTTAAATGAGTCTGGAAGCCTACAATATTATACATAGTCTTTGCGGCATCATCCTGTCTTAGCTGAACAACTGCGTATGGCTTTTCACCATTTGGTGTTCTAAGTCCTACTGGCTTCATAGGTCCAAATGTTAAGGTCTGTGGGCCTCTTTTAGCCATAATTTCAACTGGCATACAGCCCTCAAATACCTTAAGCTCAAAATCAGGAGTTTCAACACCCTCTGCGTTAATTAACGCATCATAAAATTTGTCAAATTCCTCCTTAGTGAAGGGACAATTATAATATGATGGCTCACCCTTATCATAGCGGCTCTTTAAATATGCCTTATTATAATCAATTGAATCAGCATAAATAATTGGAGCCTGGGCATCAAAGAAATAAAAATCCTCAAGCCCAAATAGTCTTTTAATTTCTTCACATAAAGGACCACTTGTCAAAGGTCCAGTTGCGATAATTGTTGGCAAATCAGTATCAATATGTGATACCTCTTCATTTATAACTGTCACATTAGGTAAGCTCTTAATTACCTCTGTAACATATTCACTATAGCCCTCTCTATCTACTGCTAAAGCACCACCAGCCTCAACTGAATGGCTTCTTGCGGCCTTAAGAATGATTGAATCAAGCTTAGCCATTTCAATCTTTAAAATGCCACAAGCATTAGTATCTGAATCACTCTTAAGTGAATTTGAGCAAACAAGCTCAGCGAATTTTTCTGTTTTATGTGCAGGAGTCATCTTAACTGGTCTCATCTCATAAAGGTTAATTTCATAACCCTTCTTTGATAAATACCATGTTGCCTCACATCCAGCAAGGCCTGCACCAATAATATTAATTTTCATATTTACTACCTATATTCTACAATTTCCTCTATATTTTTTCTTGCACCATGTGCCTTTACCTCAGCTGGATAACCAACCGGAAGTAATGATAGCACTTTTATATTATTTGGTAAACCAAGAATTTCTTCTACCTTATCCTCATGCATTGAGCATACGAATGTTGAACCTAACCCTAAGGCTGTTGCTGCATTCATCATATTAGTTGTTACAATTGCGGCATCAACTGGCCCAAATTCAGTTCCATCTGATCTTCTTTTCCATGATACATTAGAATCATATGCTATTACAAAAATAAGCTTTGCATTAAATGTATATTTACATGCTGAAGAAAGCTTTTCTAATATTTCCTTACTCTTACAAACATAAATTCTTTCAGGCTGAAAATTAACAGCTGTAGGTGATAATCTACCAGCCTCTAAAATCTTATTAATTTTATCATCTTCAACCTCTTGATCCGTAAATTTACGACAAGAATATCTCTTTTCTAATACCTCAAAATAATCCATAAATACCCCTTTATACAAATAAATCGTATTGAAGCTGCTCAATGAACTTTCTTACGAATTCCTTCTTTTCACTCCAAATCTCTCTTGCAAGTGGAGTTACCATATAATCCTGAGATAGGATATGAGCTGAATGCTTCCAAACACAGCCTAAGCCATCATCATAATCATCTGGGTCCTTATGGCCTTCAGCCATTAAATCCCAAACGATGCCCATCGCACCCTCCTCATCTAATAAATCTGCCTCTAAAAGTAGGCATACCTCATCAGATACATTAGGATCCTTTAATTGATTCTTATCAGAATGATTTAGGATAATATCAGTTACTGCTTCTGTAAATTTTTTATCGAAATTTAATTCCTTAGCATATTCATTAAAAATAAGCGCACTTGTAGTAGCGTGATTATCCTGACCTAACGCATATCCTACATCATGAAATATTGCAGATGTATATAAAATATCTGTATTACAATTAGGTCTATCAACTATTAATCTTTGACACCACTTATATACTCTTACTGTATGCTTATATCTATTTCTAAACTGATGGTGCACATTCTTTGGCTTTAGTGCATTACCATCCTCTAATCTCTTTTTTACATACTCTAGCATCGCTTCAAAATCCATATTATCCACACTCCTAATTATATCAATTATATCATATTCAAAATTATAATTTAACCTAATTTCTTTTTCTGCTGATTAGAAGTTATTCTAACTAAGAATTTATCACTACATAGCTTACTAGCTCTAGCTGCCATTCTAACACTTGCACCCGGAATAATAATTGTCTTATGCTTCTTCATTTTCTTAAGGCAATATTTAACACAGGCCTCTGCACTAATACCCTTAAGACCAAAGTCTACATTGGCAACATCATTAAATTCAGTATTGACAGGACCTGGACATAAAGCACTAATATGAACATTAGATTTAGCCTCTTTTAATTCTCTATAAATACCAAGTGTTAAGCTTTTAACATATGCTTTAGTGGCATAATACTGAGCCATATATCCACCACCAGGTAAAATACCGGCAATTGATGCGACATTTAATATATAGCCCTTATTGTTCTTAATAAATTCCTTAATATAAAGCTTAGTCAAAAGATAAAGACCTGTAACATTAGTATCAATCATCCTCAATTCCTTGCTCATATCAGTTTCACTAAATTTACCAAAATCGCCAAAGCCTGCATTATTAATAACTAAGGTAATATTATATTCTCTTAAATCATTAACCATCTTTATAACCTTTGTAGCATCAACTAGATCAAGGGGATAAATAATAACATTATCCTTAAGCTCATTCTTTAGCTCCTCTAGGCGTTCAACTCTTCTTGCACAGACAATTAAGCCATAGCCTAAATTATGTAATTGCCTAGCAAATTCTCTACCTATACCACTTGATGCGCCTGTAATTAATGCGTATTCCATAAAAACACCACCTTAGCGATATAAATTATAACATTAAAACACACGGATTAAAATCTCCGTGTGTCATAATTTAAAATATCAAATTTACATAGCTGTTTATAGAGCCACTATAATAGCTAAATCTGCTACTATCATAATTATGATAAGTATAAACAAATAACCAGCTCTTATAACAATACCACTTTGATGTATCTACACTACTACCTTCTGCTAAATGGAATGTAATATCATCCATCTTATCACTATCATCCATAAAGAAGGCATCAAGTCTACCACCATCATTGGCAATAAGTGTCGCAAATGTATTACCAAAATATACATTTGTAATAGATGTGGCCTCACCAAAGGCGCCACTAGAAATTTCTACTAAACCATCGTTAAGGTAAACACTACTAATATTAGTCTTACCACTAAATGGAGTACCAGTTATACCATAAGGTGTATAATAACTACCATTTATTAATACATATTTAGGGAAGATTAAATTAATTGAATCAGTACCTAAATATGAATAGCTATTAACATATAGCTTATCATCTACTAGTGTATAGCCAAGAATAGATGATGTTGAATAATAAGCAGATAAAGTCGTATTATAATTTATTAATTT
>JAILEP010000103.1 GCA_024697825.1 Acholeplasmatales bacterium | reverse complement strand
ACATCAAATGCGGATGCCATTTCTGATTTTGGATTAGTTGTTTTTTTGATTTCAATTGGATACAAAACACCATTTTCTTCAATAATCAAATCAATTTCGTTTTCTTCAAATGTATCTATACCATTTTGTGTTTTTTTCACTTTATCTTTGCCACGATAATAAAATATTCTCTTTTTGTAATCTTTTCCTTGATTAATATATGATTTAATTATTTCATTAATTACAAATGTCTCAAAGAATGCACCATTCATTGCACCATTTTCAAGTGTTTCTGGTGTCAACCAAGAAGTTAAATAAGCAGCTAAACCAGTATCTCTAAAATATACTTTAGGCGTCTTAATTGCTCTATTCAAATGAGAATTATAATAAGGCTCTAAAAGATAAATAATATCTGTTTTTTCTAGAACTGATATCCAATTTCTAATTGTTTCAAGTGATACACCTATATCCTTTGAAATGCTGCTATAATCAAGCATATTACCAGTTCTTGCTGCTACAGATACCATAAACCTATAGAATAGATTATTATCCCTTATTTTCGTAATATCATAAACATCTCTTTCGATATAAGTTTTAACATATGAAGAATAGAAATCTTCCCAATCTCTTGGATTATCTTCATATAATTCAGGGTATCCACCTCTATGAATTACTTTCCATATATTATTATACTTCTTAATACATTTTTCACGTTCTTTAAAATAGTCTAAAGTTGGAATAAAAGGTGTATTAAAAGAAACATTATTTATTTCTCTTAGTGATAACGTTCCTAACTCTAAAATAGAAACCATTCCAGCTAAGGATTCAGATAAACCTTTCATTAATTCCCATTTTTGTGAGCCTGAAAATAAATAATTGCTTCTGGTAGGAACTTCATCAAGTATTGTCTTTGCAACACCAATTAATTCAGGAACCATTTGAACTTCATCTATAAAAAGAGGTCTTTCAAAATTTTCTAAAAATCCTTGTGGATCTTCTTTGGCATTATTTAAGAGAACTAAATTCTTTAGATTTATTCTCCTTATATTAGGATACATATGCGTTGTCATGGTTGTTTTACCAACTTGTCTTGCTCCAGTAATTGCTACAGACTTAGAAGTATCAAATCTATTTTTTAGGATATCTTCAATCGCTCTATTGATGTATGTCATCATACCACCTCCGACTATTCTCAATTTCAATTTGATTATAGTCAATATATACAAATTAGTCAACCATCAAATGCAAAATAGCACTTAAAAATAAAAAAGGATTGATATTCTTTGTATCAATCCTGTTGTTTCAATATGGCGCCCTCTATAGGACTTGAACCTACGACACCCTGATTAACAGTCAGGTGCTCTAACCAACTGAGCTAAGAAGGCATGTATCAAGCCTGGCAACTACTTACTCTCGCAAGATTTAACTTACTACCATCAGCGTAAGAGTGCTTAACTTCTGTGTTCGGGATGGGAACAGGTGTGACCACTCTGCTATCGCCACCAGACTTACTACGATAAATATATTAGCACAACTTTAATTAAAATTAAAGAGGAATTTAAAGAAAATGGGTCCTATTTCTAGGACCCTTATTAGCTATTAGATAAATGATAAAGCGTTAGCGATATCAGCGATAATATCTTCCTTAGCCTCAATACCACAAGAGAAACGAATTCCCTCTGGCTTAACACCACATTCAACTAACTGCTCATCAGTTAGCTGACGGTGAGTTGCAGAAGCTGGATGTAATACACAAGAATGTGCATCAGCTACGTGAGTTGCAATAATTGCAAGCTTTAAATGCTTCATAAACTCTTCTGCAGCCTTTCTACCACCCTTAACACCAAATGAAATAACACCACAAGTGCCATTTGGCATATACTTCTGAGCTAAATCATAATACTTATCACCCTTAAGGCCTGGATAAGATACCCATGCAACCTTATCGTTTGATGCTAAGAATTCTGCAACAGCCTGAGCATTTTCACAATGTCTAGGCATTCTAACTGCTAGAGATTCAAGACCAAGATTTAGCATATAAGCATTCATTGGTGACTGAATACAACCAAAGTCTCTCATTAGCTGAGCTGTACACTTAGTAATGAATGCACCACCCATACCAAACTTTTCTGCATAAGTAATTCCATGATAAGACTCATCTGGTGTACAAAGACCAGGGAACTTTTCTGCATGAGCCATCCAGTCGAACTTACCAGAATCAACAATACAACCACCAACAGTTGCGTCATGACCATCCATATACTTTGTAGTTGAATGAGTAACGATATCACAACCAAATTCAATTGGACGACAATTGATAGGTGTTGCGAATGTGTTATCAACAATTAGAGGTACTCCATGCTTATGAGCAATGTTTGCAAATCTTTCGATATCGAATACCCTTAAAGATGGATTAGAAATAGTTTCACCAAAGATTAGCTTTGTATTAGGCTTAAATGCCTTTTCGATTTCCTCATCAGTTGCATCTGAATCAACGAATGTTACATCGATACCCATCTTTCTTAAAGTAACATTAATTAAATTGAATGTACCACCATAGATTGCAGCACTTGCAATTAGGTGATCACCACATGAGCATATATTAAAAATTGCAAAGAAGTTTGCAGCCTGACCAGATGAAGTTAACATGGCTGCGCTACCACCCTCAAGAGCACAGATCTTACCAGCCACATAATCGTTTGTAGGGTTCTGAAGTCTTGTATAGAAATAGCCTGATGCTTCTAGATCGAATAGCTTACCCATATCCTCACTTGTGTCATACTTAAAAGTAGTAGACTGGATAATAGGAATCATTCTAGATTCACCGTTTTTAGGTGTGTAACCTGCTTCAATACATTTTGTATCATTCTTCATAATAATTTCTCCTTTTATATCTAAGTATAATAGCTTCTGAATAAATCAGAATTCTTTATAATTATACACTTAATTATATATAAAGTATAGAAATAAATAAAAATAAAAACCCTATTTCTAGGGTTTGAAATTCAATGTTTCAAAGAGAAAGCCTGGCAACTACCTACTCTCGCAAGATTTAACTTACTACCATCGGCGTAAAGATGCTTAACTTCTGTGTTCGGGATGGGAACAGGTGTGACCATCTTGCTATCGCCACCAGACTATTTCTTTGAAAATT
>JAILEP010000095.1 GCA_024697825.1 Acholeplasmatales bacterium | reverse complement strand
AGTGCATTAACTATTAATCCATTTAGCATTATTATTTCATTTGTTATATATTTATTGGTATTTTTATTAAGTGGATATTTAACTTTTGTAAAATTAAAAAAGAAAAACTTACTTGATTTATTATATAATCGTAAATAGGAAGATGGCCACAGGTTTTAACTGTGGTCTTTTTTTAATATTTGGTATTGAATTACTAGTGTTCATATATTATAATACTACCTGTAAATAACAGAGTAGCAGGACCGCGTTAAGTGCTTTACCATGGGAAGTTGGGTATTGACGAACACGTTTGTGGCGGTGGTCTTGTGCGTCCGCTGTATATAAATGTAGTAGAATATATTTTTTATAGTGGGACTCTAATTTTTTTTGGAGGCCTTTTTTTATGGAGAAACATTCATTCTTAAAAGCAATCTGGATGTATAAGATTGTGATTTTAGTATTGTCACTTGTTGGCTTTTTATTAGCCTTCTTCGTGACTGATTTCATTGTAAATCAAAATTTCAGCTATTATACTTTTAATTTTAAAAGTGATACAGCTGCAGAGCTTATTATGAGTAAGGATTATATTTCTGAAAGAGTAGAAGCATTTGATGATTATAATTCATATGTTACAACATATAATAAGCAGGTTAATGAGTATTATACTGACTCTGAGGGAAATGTTAATATTCCTGATGATGTCACATTAATGAGCTCAAAGAAGCTATCTAGTGGTTATAATTATGCTAGTATAGCAAATTCAGCTAAAATTATTGAAAACGAGGATGGTTCTTATACTATAAAAATTAAGTATAGTAAATTTAAGACAACCTTTGTTTCAAGCAAGCAAACTGTTAGTAAGGGTGTTACTAAGGCAGAAGCTAATTTTGAAAAGCTTTTAACTTGGAATTTACAGTATTACACTTTTGAAAATGGTGTTTGTGCAAAGGGTGAAACAGTATCACCTAAATACGTAGTTACCTTAGATTATGCTGCAACAAGTAACTTTGATGGTGGTTTTAAGGTAGAAGGATATAATAATCCGTATGCTTATGGTGGATTTGCGGCATTAGCTATGTTCTTAATTTCTATTTGTCTATTCTTTATTTTAAGTAAGGGTAGAAATGATGATTATTTAACTGATATATCTGATAATAGAAATATCTTTAGAAGTCCATTCTATTTAGCATATTGGAAGGAAGCGGCTCTATGCTTTAAGAAGGTTAAAAACCTTGCAGGTATTGCAGTATTATTTGCAATGATGCTTGTATGTAAGCTTATTCCAATCCCATCAGGATTTGGTAATTTAGGTATAAGCTTTACATATTTATTCTTCAGTATGATTTCGATGATTTATGGTCCTATTGCCGGATTAGTTGTTGGTATATTCTCTGATGTAATTGGCTACTTTATTGGTGGTGCATCAGGTGTATTCTTCCCAGGATATACCTTAGACGCTATGCTTGCTGGATTCATTTATGGTTTATGCTTCTACAAGACTAAGCTTACATTTGCTAAATGCTTATATGCAAGATTAATTGTTAATCTATTTGTAAATGTAGTAATGGGTTCACTTTGGTACTGTATAGTATATATTGGTGATTTCACATTTGATTCTTATGTTACTTATGTAACTATCATTTCACTTCCTAAGAATCTAATTTATTTATTACCACAAACTATTCTATTATTCATAATATTAAGAGCTATGACAAGACCTTTTGCGGCATTCGGATTAATTGATCAGCGCGTAAGAGATCATGTAACATTATTCTAATAATTTGACACACTTCGGTGTGTCTTTTATTTTTATATTATTATTGAAAATAATACTATTTGATAGTATAATTTTAATTGTCATAAAGATGGTACGAGAGGCAAGCTCGTTGACTACCAAGCAACCTGCATATAGCAAGGTGCTAAAACTTGATTGATGGCTTAACTTTTACCATCAGCACGATGGTTTTTATTTTTAAAGGGAGGTACTTATGTTTGCGGAAGTCATAATTGATATTAAAAACAAGCAAATCAATCGTAGCTTCGATTACATAGTACCGAAGCATTTAGAAGCGCTTATTAAGCCAGGCTTTAGAGTAATTGTACCCTTTGGTCGCTTAAAAAGAACAGGCTATGTTGTAAATATTAAGGATAGCAGTGAATTTAGTAATAATGCTAAAGAGATTGCTGACTGTCTTGATGTTAAGCCTGTTTTAAATGATGAGCTTATTGATATTGCAAAATATATAGCAGAAAACAATTTCTCATATTATAGTGTTGCCCTAGATGCGATGATTCCAAGAGCTTTAAAGGTAAAATACCAAAAGATTGCAGTTCCATATTCTAAGGATAAGCTTACAGGTGAAATTAAGGATTTATTTGGTAGACGTAAGGAATTAGTCCTAGATAGTCTTTCTAATGAAGCTTTAGCGCTTGTTTATAAGAATGTAGAGGATGGCATTTTATATCTTGATACTAAGCTAAAAAAGAAAAAGGATGATAACATCATTAAGATGGTACATTTAATTTCTGATGAATTTAATACAAGATCTAAGAAGAAGGCTTCAGTTATTGATTATTTAGCTGAGGCTGATTCAGATATTCCACTTGATATTCTAAAGGAGGATATGGGAATATCTATGCCTGTTTTAAATGAGCTAGCAGCTGATGGAATTATTTCATTTTATGATAAGATTGATGAAAGTATCAAAGATGAAATCAGTGTTTCTTATGATTCATCAAATGAATTAAATGATGAACAAAAAGAAGTTTTTAAACGCATTTCATATGATGAATATAAAACATATTTATTACATGGAGTTACTGGTTCTGGTAAGACCTTAGTTTATATTAAGGCTATTAATGAGGTTATAAAGAAGGGTAAGAATGCAATTATGCTAGTGCCTGAAATATCTTTAACTCCTCAGGTTACATCAATTTTATTTGGCGCATTTAAGGATAGTATTGCAATCCTACATTCAAGGCTTTCAACTGCTGAAAGATATCAGGAATGGAAGAAGATAATCTCTGGTGAGGTTAGAATTGTTGTAGGTGCAAGAAGTGCGATATTCGCACCCCTTAAGAATTTAGGTATTATTATTGTCGATGAGGCTCATGAGGGTAGCTATATTCAATCTAATAATCCTAAATATAACGCAATTGAAATAGCGAAAATGAGAGCTGAAAAATATAGTATTCCACTTATTTTAGGTACTGCAACACCTAAGGTTACAGATTATTATTATGCAACTAATGGTATTTATGAGCTATTAGAGCTAAAGAAAAGAGCTAATAATAAGCCAATGCCTGAGGTTAAAATTGCAGACTTAAGGCAGGAGCTTAAGAATGGTAATAAATCTGTTTTATCTGAATGCCTTAAGGATGAAATTAAGAAGTGCTATAAGGAAGGAAACCAGTCTATTTTATTTATTAATAGACGAGGCTATTCTCGATTTGTAATGTGTAGAAGCTGTGGTACAGTTATTAAATGTCCACACTGTGATGTTGCGCTAACATATCATGATAGAATCAATAGTCTAGTATGCCACCACTGTGGCTATGTTCAGTCTAATACGACAGTTTGTCCTACCTGTGGTAGTGATAAGATAAGATATGTTGGGTCTGGTACTGAAAAGATTGTTGAGCAGGTTCAAACCTTACTTCCTGAGGCTAAGATATTAAAGGTTGATCAGGATTCTATTGATAAGATGGAGGATTATGAAGGATTTTATAAAGCATTTAAGAATCATGAGGCTGATATAATTGTTGGTACTCAGATGATTACTAAGGGATTAGATTTTAAGGATGTAACCCTAGTAGGTGTAATTAATGCAGATCTTTCACTTCAATATCCTGTTTATGATTCAAATGAGGTATCATTTAATTTAATTGAGCAGGTAGCTGGAAGATGCGGAAGAGCGGAAAAGCCAGGCCTTGTAGTAATACAAACCTATAATCCAAATCATTTCGTTATCCAAAGCTGTAAAAACCATGATTATGACACATATTATAAGGCTGAAATAAATAATCGCGAAAATACGGTGATGCCGCCATTTTCTGAATGTATTCAGATTGTAATTAAGTCAGCTGATAAATATTTAGCTAAAAAGGAAGCGGATATTATCAGAAGAAATTTAGCTGAGGCTAAGCATTCATCTGTTATATTAGGTCCGATAGAGGCATATCCATTTAAGAAGAATGATATATACCATTATCAGATTCAAATTCAAGCAGTTGAGGATTCAGTATTAGAAAAAACAAGATATTTATATCCACTATATCAGGATAATAAGGATATAAGCATCGAAATAACAAGGATGTGATAAAAATGAACATAGTATTTATGGGAACTCCTGATTTTTCAGTTAATGTACTTAAGGCAATAGCCTCTAAATATGATGTTAAGCTAGTTGTAAGCCAGCCTAATAGAGAAAAGAAAAAGGGTGTTTTACTTGATACTCCAGTTGCAAAAGCGGCTAAGGAGCTAGGATTAAAGCTAATTCAGCCTGAGCATATTAAGGATTCATATGAAGAAATTAAAAATGCTGGTGCAACTGTGCTTGTAAGTGCCGCTTATGGACAATATATTCCATCAAAGATATTAAATATTTTTGATTCTAAAATTAATGTTCATGCCTCACTTTTACCTAAGCATAGAGGTGGAGCCCCTATTCAAAGATCATTAATTAATGGTGATACTAAAACAGGTGTTACTATTATGGAAATGGCTAAGGGCTTAGATACAGGTAAAATGTATTCTCAAGCAGAATATGTAATAGAGCCTGATGATAATTCTACAACCCTTTTTGAAAAGCTTTCTGTAATTGGTACAGATTTATTAATGGCATCAATAGAAGATATTGTATCAGGAAAGAATTTAGGTGTTGAACAGGATGATTCACTTTCTAGTTATAGTGCAAATATCGCACCAGAAGAGGAAAGAATTAATTTAAATAGAAGCTCTTTAGAGATTGTTAACCAAATAAGAGGATTAGCTATGGACCCAGGTGCTTATTTAATGGTTGGAGATACTAAACTTAAGGTATTTAAGGCAACTGCCTTAGATTATACTGGTAGTGAAGCTCCTGGTACAGTGCTTTCTATTAGAAAGGGAATTAAGATTAAAACCTTAGATTCTGCTATTTCATTAGATTTAGTTTTAATGCCTGGAAAGAAGATTATTTCTGGTAAGGATTTCTCTAATGGACAGAAAATATTTACTGAGGGATTGGTATTATCATTATAGAAATATAGAAATCTTTATGGTAAAATCTTATATTAGAGGAGTGTGATGCTTTTTGGGTTTTAAAGATTTGAAAAACAAAATAAGTAAGAAACTAAAAAGATCAGATTTCTTCCAGGATAAATGCGGTTTTGAAAATGGTATTGATATTACAAATGATAATATGGTTATCTACCGTAAGAATATCGTTATTAAGAATATCATTTTCGTAATCAACTTAATTTATACCTTTATCTTCATGATTATTTCGATTGGAGATCCAACTAATTCATCTAACTGGCTACTTACAATATTGTTATTCCCAGTTACTGCATTAGTTAACTATTTCCTAGGGAAGCTTATAAAGAAGGGACCTGAGGATAATTTAAGTCAAACTATGGCGATGTATGTAGCCGCATTCTATATGTTTTTATCTTCAATTTTAGTTTATGTAAAGCTAAAATATGGTGAGGTTGAAACTGCAAGTGGTGAGCACTATTTATCAGAAGCGGGCTATATCCTAATTTATATTTCACTTTTAATTTGTGCATTCTACCAAAATAAGAAGATGCTTAAAAATATCTTCGTATGGATTGTTGTAATTATAACTATTTTACATTTTACAATAACCTATCCAATGGTTGAGGTTGCAGGTGATAGTGAATATACTATTTGGGAAGCGATAGTTAAAATATTTACTGGAACAGAATTTAGAGATATTTTAATTCGTACAATTCTGTTAATTAGCTTTATGCTAATCCTATATATTTATGTTTCAATGACTAACTATATGCAGGATGAGCGTAAAAAGGAGCAAGCGAAAAGAAGAGCAGTTCAGGAGAATTATATCAAATCCGTCGGGGATTTATTTGATATGACAATTCCTACCCTAACATTTACAGATGATGACAAAAAGGAAAATCTGATTTTATGTGGTATGGTAAGAAAGCTAGCTTCCTTATTAAGCTATAAGCCAGATAAGATTGAAGAGATGGTTTCATATACCTCATTATTATTAGATGTTCAATTTGAAATTGGCATTAGTGATTCAATGAATGAGGATGATAGATTTGATATTGTTAAATCTAAAACAGATTTAGGCTTAAAGCTAATATCAAGATATGAGCTTGAGCGTAAGCAGGAGGAAATCCTTCGTCATGTTTTAGATAATTCTAATAACGATGAATTCGTTAAGAGAATGAGAGAATCAATCAATAATGATATGAGTCAAATTATTCTTATCTGTGAGATTTATATCTCAATGAGAAGCGTAAGAGAATTTAAAAAGGCTTATAACCATAAGAATACAATGTCTACTATGGAAAAGAGCTTTAAGGTTTTCTTTGATTCACTTGTCTTCGACAGATTCTCAAAGTTTGATACAGACTTTGAGGCTATTTATGATGAGGAGTGATTAATTTGGAATATGTAACACATGGGGTGTGTTCAAAAAGAATCCATTTTGATATAGATTCTGAAGGAAAAATACATAATGTCAGCTTTGATGGCGGCTGTCCTGGTAATTTAAAGGCTATCGGTAAGCTAGTTGAGGGTATGGATGCAAATAAGGTTGTAGAAATACTTGAGGGTAATACATGTGGTAATAAAAATACTTCATGTGCTGATCAATTAGCAAAAGCAATTAAGGAGAATATTTAGAAATGAGAAGATTTTTTACAAGTGAGAGTGTAACAGAAGGACATCCTGATAAGATTGCCGATCAGATCAGTGATGCAATATTAGATGATATTTTAGCTCATGACCCAGATGGTCGTGTAGCTTGTGAGACAATTTGTACAACTGGTATGGTAATGGTATTTGGTGAAATTACAACTAACCATTATGTAGATGTACAGAAAATCGTAAGAGATACAGTAAGAGAAATTGGCTATACAAGAGGTAAGTTTGGCTTCGATGCTGAAAATTTAGCAGTTATGTGTGCAATTGATCCTCAGTCACCAGATATCGCTATGGGCGTAGATGAGTCAGATGATCATGCTCAGGGTGCAGGTGACCAGGGTATTATGTTTGGTTATGCATGTAATGAAACTCCTGAATATATGCCACTTGCAATTACATTAGCTCATAAGCTTGCAAAGAAGCTAGCTGATGTTAGAAAGGATGGTACTATTCCTTATTTAAGACCAGATGGAAAGTCTCAGGTTACTATTGAATATGGTGATGATGGTAAGGTTAAGAGAGTTGATACAGTTTTAATTTCAACTCAGCACGCACCTGAGGCTACTTTAGAGCAGATTAGTAAGGATGTTAAGAAGTATGTAGTAGATGCAGTTATTCCTGCCGAGCTAGTTGATAAGGATACTAAGTTCTTAGTAAACCCAACTGGTCGTTTCGTTGTTGGTGGTCCAGCAGGTGATTCAGGCTTAACTGGTAGAAAGATTATTGTTGATACATATGGTGGAGCTGCTTGCCATGGTGGAGGTGCATTCTCTGGTAAGGACCCTTCAAAGGTTGACCGTTCTGCATCATATATGGCAAGATATATTGCTAAGAATATCGTTGCTGCAGGCTTAGCTGACAAGTGTCAGATTCAGCTATCTTATGCAATTGGTGTCGCAGAGCCTACATCAGTACTTGTAGATACATTTGGTACTAATAAGGTATCTGAGGAAGCTATTTCTAATAAGGTAAGAGAATTATTTAATCTTACACCTAAGGGAATTATTAGAACTTTATCTTTAAAGAGACCTATCTATAAGAATACAGCTGCTTATGGTCATTTCGGTAGAACTGATATCGATTTACCTTGGGAGCATTTAGATAAGGTTGATGAATTAAAGACTTTATTAAAGTAATTTAAAGGGGATTTTCCCCTTTTTATTTTTCTCAAAAAGATACCCCTTTTTTCTCAAAAAGATACCCCTTTTTTCTCAAAAAATAGTGTGATATAAAGGTTTTAGGTGATCCAAATGAAATGCGTATATTGTCATGAAAGATTTTATATTAAAAGAGGTATTTTAGATTTATTTAAAAGTGATAAGGAATATATCTGTAATAGATGCTATAAGAAGTATCCCTTAGATATTAGAATTGAGCATATTCAATTAGATATTTATGAATGTATGGTAGTATCAATATTTAAGGCAAGATATAAAATTGATTATAATTATTATTTTAAGGAGGTAGGTAAAATCTACGAATCCTTAATTAATAGAAAGGGCTATACTCTTATGTTTTTTGATAGTGTAAAAATGGATGATAATGTCTTTGAGGTGCTAGATGGAATCTCAAAATTGAATCAAAGCAATCTTATTATTTTGACATACAACATTCTTGAGTAGTTTTAGACTATTATCTTACTTTTGTTTTAAATTTTTCATTTTATATTGAAAAGGTAGTCATTAATTGGTATAATGAAATTACAAGAAAAGGAGTGATATATATGAAGGTCGAAGTTGTAGGAAAGAACGGCTTTACTCCTAGCGATTCAAATAAGGATTATGCCGTTAAGAAGCTATCTAAGCTTGATGGATTAATTGCAGATTATGATTCTGTAACTGCACGTGTTGTATGCAAGGTGTACAAGACATTCCATAAGATAGAGGTTACAATTCATTCAAAAGATATCATACTTCGTGCGGAAGTATCAGAGGCAGACATCTACGCTGCTATCGATGGCGCAATCGATAAGCTTGTAAAACAGGTACGTAGACACAATGATAGAGTTAAGGATAAGCTAGGTAAGAAGTCAATCCGTACTCTTGAGGCTCCTGCAGAGGAAGAGCCATATGACAAGAAGATTTCTAGAGAAAAGCATTTAGATCTAGAGCCAATGACTAAGGAAGAGGCAATTGATCAGATGGAGTCTTTAGGTCATGATTTCTTCGTTTACTTAGATAAGGAAACAAGAAAGACTAACGTTATTTATGTAAGAACTGATGGCGATTATGCTATCATTGAGACAGAGACTAAATAATAACATACTGAGGGATGGGAATAAAAACCCATCCTTTTTTAATATATTCATTTGAAAAGTACACTAAAATAGTGTATTATAGTAAAAGAGAATTTATTTAATATGAGGTTTATGATATGGCTTTTAAATTTTTAGATGATGGACATAAGGAAATGAAGCGCTGTGCAAAGCTTGCTGACAAGATTATTGCACTAGAACCAGAAATGGCAAAGCTTTCTGATGATGAGCTTAAGGCTAAAACTCCTTATTTCAAGGAATTACTAAAGAATGGTAAAACATTAGATGATATATTAGTAGAGGCTTATGCAGTAGCTAGAGAGGCTGCTTACAGAGTTTCAGGTATGAAGGCATATCATTGTCAGTTAACAGGTGCTGCCGCTATTCATGGTGGTAACATTGCTGAAATGAAGACAGGTGAAGGTAAAACTTTAACCGGTGTATTCCCAGCATATCTAAATGCCTTAACTGGTAATGGTGTACATATCGTTACAGTTAACGAATATCTAGCAGGACGTGAAACTGAAGGTATTATCGGTGATATTTATAGATGGTTAGGTTTAACTGTAGGCTTAAATCTTCGTGAGCTTGATAAGAATCAGAAGAAGGAAGTTTACAACTGCGATATCATTTATTCTACCAACTCAGAATTAGGCTTCGATTATCTTCGTGACAACATGGTTGCAAACTACGAAGAGGTTACTCAGGTTAAGGGCTTAAATTTTGCCATTATCGATGAGGCCGATTCTATTTTAATTGATGATGCGAGAACACCACTTATCATTTCTGGTCCAACTAAGGATGATAATGGTTTATATGAGCGTGCAGATGCCTTTGTTAAGGCACTTAAGGAAGAGGATTATGAAATTGATGTTGAATCTAGATCTATTTCATTATTACCTTCAGGTGTAGATAAGGCTGAAAGATTCTTCAGAGTAAAGAATATTTATGATGTTGAGCATGTTACATTAGTTCATAGAATTAACAATGCCTTAAAGGCAGTATACATTTTCCAAAATGGTGTTGAATACGTTGTTCAGGATGGCGAGGTATTAATCGTTGATGCTTCAACTGGTCGTATTCTAAAGGGTCGTCAGTTCAGTGAAGGCTTACACCAGGCACTAGAGGCTAAGGAAGGCGTAGAAATTAAGAAGGAAACTATTACAGTCGCAACTATTACATACCAGAATTTCTTCAGAATGTATAAGAAGCTATCAGGTATGACAGGTACTGCAAAGACTGAAGAGGAAGAATTAAGAGATATCTACAATATGTATGTTGTAGAGGTTCCAACTAATAAGCCAGTAATCAGAAATGATGCACCAGATTTATTATTCTTAACTAAGGAATATAAGTTCAATGCATTAGTTCAGGATATTGCTGATCGTCATGCAAAGGGTCAGCCAATCCTAGTTGGTACTGCAAACGTTGAAACATCAGAATTAGTTCACTCTATGCTTGATAAGCTTGGCTTACCTCATGAGGTATTAAATGCTAAGAACCATGCAAGAGAAGCTGAAATCGTTGCACATGCTGGTGAAATTGGTGCTATCACTATTTCAACAAACATGGCTGGACGTGGTACAGATATTAAGCTTGCACCTGGTGTTGCAGAATTAGGTGGTTTAGCCGTTTTAGGTACTGAAAGATTTGAATCTAGACGTATCGATAACCAGTTAAGAGGTCGTGCTGGTCGTCAGGGTGACCCTGGTTATTCAAGATTCTTTATCTCTACAGAGGATGATTTAATCCAGAGATTCGGTGGAGATACATTCAAGGCTAGACTTGCATCAATCGTTAGAATGATGAATGATGGTGATGAAACTGAACCAATTGAATCTAAGATGCTTGCAAAGATGGTTACAATGGCTCAGACTAAGATTGAAGGTCTTAACTATGACTCTCGTAAGAATGTCTTAAAGTATGATGATGTTATCCGTCGTCAGAGAGAAACATTCTATGCAGAGCGTCAGCAGGTTGTTAAGGCTGAAAAGCTTGAAGAGGTATTACAGAAGATTGTTCGTACATCTATTTCTAATACAGTAGAGGACTTCATGAACTCTGATGCAAAGGAATTTGAGGATGAAAAGCTTGTTAAGACATTTAACGAAAAGCTATTCGGACAGAATCTTGTTGACTTAAATGTAATTAAGAGTATTGATGATGATCAGGATATGATCCAGTATATCTATGAAAAGGGTATGGGTGATATCGAATCTAGATTCAATGCCTTAAAAGAAGAATTAGATGAAATCATTCCAGAACAGGAAAAGGAATTAAATCCTCATATTGTTGACGATCAGATTCAGATGTTCATTAAGAGATTAATCCTTCCTATTCTAGACCGTAACTGGAGAGAGCATATCGATGATATGGCTGGCTTCCGTCAGGGTATTCATTTACAGCAATATGCTCAGACAAACCCACTTGAATTATATCAGAGAGAGGGTTACCTAAAGTTTGAAAGACTTAATAAGAAGATGAACGAAGAAATTCTAATCGCTGCAATGCATGCAAGATTTAGAGTTGCTCGTGCTCCTCAGCAGCCAGTTGATGAATTAAAGGGCTTAAGAACTAACCAGGATTTATCTACTGTAAGAGGTCAGACTCCTGTTAGAAAGGATGCAAATGATATTTTTGCAAATGTAGGACCTAATGATAAGTGTCCATGTGGCTCTGGTAAGAAATTTAAGTTCTGCCATGGCTTAAAGAGATAATTAATTAATCGACTCCATTAATTTGGAGCCGATTTTTTTATAAAAAAAATCAGGCTTTTACGCCTGATTCTTAAATAATTAATATCGATATAATTGCAAGTCCAATAGTTACTATTGAGACAATAAAGCCATTTTTAATAAAATCAATAAAGCTATATTTAATATCTGTTTCCTTTAATATTCTAAGCCACATGATACCTGCAAGAGCACCTACTGGAGTAAGAAGAGCTCCTAAATTAGATCCTATGATTACTGCATATACTGATGTTGTACTAGCAGTAGTACCTAATATTTTAGAAAATGCTAGTGTCATTGGAATATTATTTAAAATATTACATGATATGAATGAAGATATTAAATAAATAATAGATGAGCCAGCTTCATTTGCTTTAGCTATTCTATTTCCAATTTCTACAAAAATTCCAAATTGATTAATTGAAATAATAATTGCAAACATTGATAAGACAAATGGAATTAAATTATAAGGAATTCTTTTAAGTGGAGATAATAATATATGAGAATTT
>JAILEP010000051.1 GCA_024697825.1 Acholeplasmatales bacterium | reverse complement strand
TCTGCATTGTATCTTTAGCACAACAAAAAAGGCGCACTGAACAATGCAGTACGCCTTTGTATTGCTGAAAAAATTATATCACAAAAGTTTAAAAAATCAAGCTATTTTTTTCATCAAAGCTGATTTTTATTATCAGCTTATCTGCTTTATATTCTGCTTTTATTATGCCTCCCATTCTACAGGACTTGGTCTATCCATAGCAAAGACACTTGTCGGCAGAATGGGAGGCATAATAAAAGCGGAATTTACTTTTTCAAATATTAAAGTTCAACTATTTACAGCGGAATTTACTTTTTCAATTAACAGTGTCAACAAAAGTAAAAAAAGTCTTTCGTTTTGAAAGGCTTTTTCTTTATTTATAAAAGAAAATATGATAAAATCTATGAGTAATTGTTAAAAAAGGAAGAAATTTATTATGAAGAAATTAATTTTACCAAAAAATTATAAGTCTAAGCTAAGCTTATTAGAAACAGAAATTGCTATTAAGTATGTAAAGGACACATTCGAAAAGGAATTAGCAGAGAAGCTTCATTTAACTAGAGTATCTGCACCTTTATTTGTGTTCCCTAAGTCAGGATTAAATGATAATCTAAATGGTTGGGAAAGAAGAGTATCATTCGATATTCATAACATTCCAGATGAGGTTGAAATTGTTCAGTCTTTAGCAAAGTGGAAGAGAAATGCACTTGCAAGATATGGTTTTGTTAATCATACAGGCTTATATACAGATATGAACGCTATCAGAAGAGATGAGGATTTAGATACTATGCATTCAGCATATGTAGACCAGTGGGACTGGGAAAGAATCTTATCTCGTGAGGATAGAAATGAAGAATATTTAGTTAAGACAGTTAAGGATATTTATTCAGTAATTAAGACATTAGCTAATAAGGTTGCTACTAGATTCCCTAAGCTATATACTGAATTACCTGAAGAAATCTTCGTTATTAAGAGTGAGGATTTATTACAGATGTATCCTGATAAGACTCCGAGTGAAAGAGAATATGAAATCACTAAGAAGCATAAGGCTGTATTCATTATGAATATTGGTAACAAGCTTTCTAACGGAGAGCCACATGATGGTAGAGCCGCAGATTATGATGACTGGGCTTTAAATGGTGATATTTTATTATATTATGATGTACTTGATATCGCATTTGAAATTTCTTCAATGGGTATTAGAGTTGATGAGAAGTCAATCGTTTCTCAGATTCATGAGCATAATGAGGAATATAAGCTTGAAAATCCTTATGTTAAGGATGTAATCGCAGGTAAGCTACCACTTACAATCGGTGGTGGTATTGGTCAGTCTAGACTATGTATGTTTATGCTTAAGAAGGCTCACATTGGTGAGGTTCAGGCATCTGTATGGTCAGATGAGGATTTAGAAACATTAGCTGAGCATAATATTACATTGTTATAATCAGAATTAAGGTGAGATTATGGAAGAGGTAAAAAATCTTCCACCCGTTAACAAGTGGAAAAAGATATTAGACTTTGCCCTATTTATTGGAAAGAGGCTTTTACAAAATGGAGCTGAAATTCATAGAGTAGAGGAAACTGTAGAATTCATTTGTAAGGCATATGGCTGTAAATATATTGATGTTTACGCCATACCTAATATGATTGAGGCTACAGTAGAGGCAGAGGATGATTATTACACAACTAAGGTTAAGAGAATTCGTTCAATTGGAACTAATCTTTATAATGTAGAAAAGCTTAATAGAATTTCAAGACGAGTATGTGTAGAAAAGCCTCCTGTTGAGGAGCTTGATGAAATTATTAAGGATTTTATTGCAAATCAGGAGCCAGAGCATAAATGGCTTATGTATGTTGGTGCCTTTTTGGCAATATTTGGATTTACATTATTCTTTGGTGGTACCTGGCGTGATGCCTTAGCAGCTAGCCTTACTTCACTTGTGATGGCTGTGTTTTTATTTACTAATCATAAGGTTATTAATAAGACACTTGATACCTTAATAGTTTCTTTAATAGGTGGATTTGTTTCGGCCCTATTATGTAAAATTCATATTGGTGAGCACATCTCATCAGTAATGATTGGTTCAATTATGATTGTTATTCCTGGTATGGCTTTATCGACATCATTTAAGGATATAATGATGGATGATTTATTATCAGGATCCCTTAGATTAATGCAAACTATTATGACTGCACTAATTATCGCAATTGGTTATTCGGCTGCGGCAGTAGTATTTAGAAATGATATCGAGGTTATCGTTCCTGATATTCCGGCATGGGCATTTATTCTAGAGGGTGTTTTAGGCTCATTCGGATTTGCGTTAATATTCAATAATAATTATAAGCATTTAATTACTATTCCAATTGGGGCAGCAATTGTAACAGCTACATATTGGTTATTAGATTATTTAGACCAAAATATAGTTTTATGCACTATGGTTCCGGCAGCAGTAGGTATTTTTTATGCCGAGTTTGCGGCAAGATTCCATAAGGCACCATCAATTTGCTTCCTAACTCCTATAACATTGGTTTTAGCACCAGGCTATTCACTATATTACACAATGTATAGCTTCTGGAAGATATCTGAATCAGGCAATCAATTTACAGATTATCTACTTAGAACCTTCAATCAATCATTTGGTATTGGAGCAGGTATTATAGTAGGTATGGTAATTGTAAAGGTATCTCTATATATAATATATAAGGTTATAAGGTTTGAAAAAACTAAACCAGGATTCTAAAAAAAGAGCGTTAATTCGCTCTTTTTATTATTTTTAGCACTTTTTGCTTGACAGTGCTAAAAGGTAGTTCTATAATATAATTGCACTTGATGAAAAAGAGTGCCAAATGTGTACGGAGGTGACAAAATATGCTAACGGACAGACAAAAACTGATTCTAAAAGCAATAATTGAAGAATATGTTACATCCAATGAACCAGTTGGTTCTAAGGCGTTAACAGAAAAGCCTTATCTAAGCTTTTCAAGTGCGACTCTTAGAAATGAGATGCAGGAGCTTGAAGAGATTGGATATCTAAGAAAGACACATACTTCATCAGGAAGAATTCCATCTGATGTAGGCTATAGATATTATCTAGATCACCTATTTATCAGAGATGAAAATGTTGAAGAGTATTACAAGTATGTAGATGAAATCTTTGATAATAAGTATTTATCTAAGGAAGAATCTTGCAAGAAGCTTGTTAACTTCATCAGTGATCTTACAGGTTATTACTGTGCAATCGTTGGTAATTCATCAGATTCAGCAACAGTATTAAGACTTGAAATTGTTCCGCTTGAGGCAAATGAGGCAGTATTACTTATAGTAACATCAGCCGGATTGGTTCAGCACCAGAAAATCTATATTCCTAAGGGATATAATATGGATGATTTAATGCGAATCATAAATATGTTTGATACAGCAATGTATGGTCATTCAATCTACGATATTAGAGATATCTTGTCTCGTGAGGCTTCAAAGCCAAGAATCAGACAGATGGTTAATTTCCAGGATGACATTTTAAACTTTATGATTAAGGCATTTGAAAGATTCCTACATGGAAGCTCATATGACGCAGGCTTATCTAAGTTATTAAATCAGCCTGAATTCCAGGACTACCAGCAGATGCAAAAGCTTATTAGAGCAATCGATGGTGAGGAGTTCAGTAATTTATTAACAGATACAACTAAGGGCGTTGAGATTGTTGTAGGTTCTGAAAATAAAAATGAGGGCTTCAGTGACTGCTCAGTTGTTTCAGTTCCATTCTTTGTTAATGATTCTGAGTTCGGTAGTATCCTTCTTGTTGGTCCAACAAGAATGAATTATCGTGCAACAGTTCCATTAATCGAGTATGTAGCAAGGAGCATGGCTAAGCTAGATAAGAGGTAAGTAGATTTGGAAGAGAATAAGATTGAAAAGGAAGAAGCCGTTGCTGAAGAAAAAGAGGAACAGGTAGAGGAAAAGGCTGAAGAGGCTGAAACTATCGATGAGGTAGACGCTACTGATGAGCCTGCAGCAAAGGAAACTAAAAAGAAAGAAAAGAAAAAGGACGGCAAGAACAAGCTTGAAAAGGAAAACGAAAGCTTAAAGGAAGAGCTTGCCAAGCTTAAGAATGAATATTTAAAGGTATTTGCCGAAATGGAAAATACTAAGAAGAGACTAAAGTCGGAAAGTGTTAATGATAGAAAGTATGCATCTCAGAAGGTCGTAAGTGAATTAGTTGGACCAATTGATATGCTAATTCAGATTGTTAACATGCCTGCACCTAGTCCTGAAATCCAAAATTATGTTATTGGATTCCAGATGATTGCAAATCAGCTAGTAGATATTCTTAAGAATGAGGGCTTAGGTAATATTGAGGCAGCTGCTGGTAAGGATTTCGATCCTAAGACAATGCAGGCTGTATCTACAGAATATGATGAAGCTAAGCCTGAGAATACTATTATCAGAGTTATGCAGACAGGTTATATGTATAAGGATAGAGTTTTAAGACCAGCAATGGTTGTTGTTAATAAGAAGCCTGTGGAAGAGGCTCCTAAGGATGAAAAGGAAGGTAATTAATTATGGCATCAAATAAGGTTATTGGTATCGATTTAGGTACTACAAATTCATGCGTATCAGTTATGGAGGCTGGTGACGCAAAGGTTATTACTAATGCAGAAGGTATTAGAACTACTCCATCAGTTGTAGCATTCAAGGGTGATGAAATCCAGGTTGGTGATGTTGCAAAGCGTCAGGCTATTACAAATCCTAACACAGTATCATCTATTAAGAGACATATGGGTGATGCAGCTTACCGTGTAGACATCAATGGTAAGAAGTATACTCCACAGGAAATTTCAGCTATGATTCTTCAGAACTTAAAGAAGACTGCAGAAGCATATTTAGGTGAAACAGTTGATAAGGCAGTTATTACAGTACCTGCTTACTTCAACGATGCACAGCGTCAGGCTACTAAGGATGCTGGTAAGATTGCAGGTCTTGATGTATTACGTATCATCAACGAGCCTACAGCAGCAGCTTTAGCTTATGGTATTGATAAGACAGATAAGGAACAGACAGTATTAGTATTCGACTTAGGTGGTGGTACTTTCGATGTAAGTATTCTATCTCTTGCAGATGGTACATTCGAGGTATTAGCAACTGCCGGTGATAACGTACTAGGTGGTGATGACTTCGATAAGGCAATCATGGATTGGTTAGTTGAAGAATTCAAGAAGGAATCTGGTGTTGATTTATCTAACGATAAGATGGCACTTCAGAGATTAAAGGATGCAGCAGAAAAGGCAAAGAAGGACTTATCAGGTGTAACTTCAGTTGAAATCCAGTTACCATTCATTTCTATGAGCCCAACTGCAGGTCCATTACATTTAAATAGAACATTAACTCGTATTAAGTTTAATGAATTAACTTCTCATTTAGTTGATAGATGCTTAGGACCAGTAAGAAGAGCATTAAAGGATGCTAAGCTTACTCCAAAGGATCTTGACCAGGTATTATTAGTAGGTGGTTCTACTCGTATTCCAGCTGTTCAGGAATTAGTACAGAAGGAATTAGGTAAGGAGCCTAATAAGTCAGTTAACCCAGATGAAGTAGTTGCAATGGGTGCAGCTATTCAGGGTGGTGTATTAACTGGTGATGTTAAGGATGTATTATTACTAGATGTAACACCATTATCACTTGGTATTGAAACTTTAGGTGGTGTATTCACTAAGTTAATCGATAGAAATACAACAATTCCATGCTCTAAGAGCCAGGTATTCTCTACAGCAGCTGATAACCAGCCAGCAGTAGACATCCATGTATTACAGGGTGAAAGACCAATGGCAGCAGATAACAAGACATTAGGTCGTTTCCAGTTAACTGATATTCCTGCAGCACCACGTGGTGTTCCACAGATTGAGGTTAAGTTCGATATCGATGCAAATGGTATCGTTAATGTTTCTGCTAAGAACTTAGGTACTGGTAAGGAACAGAAGATTACAATTCAGGGTAGCTCAGGCTTATCTGATGCAGAAATCGAAAGAATGGTTAAGGAAGCTGAAGAAAACGCATCTGCAGATGCAGCACGTAAGGAAGAGGCTGACTTATACAATGAAGCTAACCAGTTAATTTTCCAGACTAAGAAGGCTTTAAATGATCTTAAGAATGTTGATGATAATGAAAAGGCTGAGGCTGAAAGATTATCTGATGAATTACAGAAGGCTATTGACGCTAAGGATACAGCTACTGTAAAGGCAAAGAAGGAAGAATTAGAAAAGGTTGCTCAGTCAATTGCTGTTAAGGCTTACCAGCAGACTCAGGAAGCTAATGGTGGTAACACTAATAACAACAATAACAATGGTGGTTCAGCAAATTCTGATGGCACTGTTGATGCTGACTTCTCAGACGTTCAGTAATTATAAAAAAATCATACACAGGAGGGGCTTAGTCTTATAAGCCCTCATTGTGCATTATAAAGGAGGCCTAAAAATGGCTAATAAGAGAGATTATTATGAGGTATTAGGCTTACAGAAGGGCGCAAGTGCTGATGATATTAAAAAAGCATACCGTTCTTTAGCTAAGAAATACCATCCAGATATTAATAAGGAACCAGGAGCTGAAGAGAAGTTCAAGGAAATCAACGAGGCATATGATACATTATCTGATCCTGATAAGAAGGCAAGATATGATCAGTATGGCTTTGATGATCCAACTCAGGGCTTTGGTGGTGGAGCTGGCGGAGGCTTCGGTGGAGGCTTCGGCGGATTTGAGGATATCATCAACCAGTTCTTTGGTGGTGGTGCTAGACGTAGCTCATCAGGTCCACAACAGGGTCAGGATGTTGAAAAACAGATGAATATTACATTCGAAGAGGCTGTATATGGCTGTAAGAAGAAGATTCGTCTTACAGTAGATGAGGAATGTATCCAATGTGGTGGTACAGGAGCTGCTTCTAAGAATGATGTAAAGACTTGTCCAAAGTGTGGTGGTCGTGGACGTGTTGTTATGCGTCAACAAACAATCTTTGGCTATACTAATGTTGAAACAAACTGTCCAGATTGTAATGGACGTGGTAAGATTATTACTAAGAAGTGTCCAGAATGTGGCGGTAAGGGCCGAGTAAGAAAGACTAAGGATATCGAGGTTACAATCCCAGCAGGTATGCAGACAGGCATGACTCTACGTATGGAAGGATACGGTGGAGCTGGCCTTAATGGTGGTCCTAATGGTGATTTATATATTTCATTCATCTGTGGCGAGCATTCACAGTTCAAGCGTGATGGATTAAATATCATTCTTACTATCCCTATTAGCTATTCACAGGCTGCACTTGGTGATTCAATTGAGGTTCCAACAATTGATGGTAATGTAAGCTTAAAGATTCCTGCAGGTACACAGCCAGGAACTAAGCTTAGACTTCGTGGTAGAGGTACAAAGAATCCTAAGGGTGGTAATGCTAGAGGAGATCAGATTGTTATTTGTAATGTGGTTGTTCCAACAAGCTTATCAGCTGATGAAAAGAAGCTTATTGAACAGCTTAAGGCTGCTGAGATTAGCGGTAAGAAATCTCCTTGGGAAAAATTCAAGAGTTTATTTAAGTAGAAGACACGTTAATTGAAAAAGTAAATTCCGCTATAAATAGTTGAAGATTTCAATTAGCAAGAATGAATGACTAAATTCCGCTAAAACGTGGATGATTGTCATTCATTCTTTTTTTGATATTTTTAAAAAGTGTAGTATAATGGAATT
>JAILEP010000044.1 GCA_024697825.1 Acholeplasmatales bacterium | reverse complement strand
AGCAGCCTTCATAACTCTAGCATGAATTTCTACTGGGTCTACCTTTCTAATTGTTAAAGAGAAAGCCATGTTATGGTAAACAGTCATATGAGCATATAAGGCATAGTTTTGGAATACCATTGCGATATCTCTATCCTTAGGAGCTGCGTCATTAACCTTTCTACCATTAATTTCTAATGTACCTGAAGAAATTTCTTCAAGACCAGCGATCATACGTAATGTTGTAGACTTTCCACATCCAGAAGGTCCGCACATAACGATAAATTCGCCTTTTTGAATTTCAATATTAAAATCGTAAACTGCGTGGAAGCCATTAGGATAAACCTTATTGACATCCGTTAAAACTACATCAGCAGACATCTAAAATTACCTCCTTACTCATTTACCTTTAAACTATCTAAATAAGTACTTAACTTCTTAGAACGAATATAACCAAATACACCAGCAGTGATGAATGCAGCTGCAGCAATTAATAATAATACTATAGCGAAAATTCCTCTAAAAGTACCATTAGCTGGCAACCATCTATATGCATCAGTTGACTGAGAATATGCAGTAGTAATTGTTTTACCTAGATAATTTTCATAAGTTGTATCAGTTGTCTTACCTGCTAAGAAATCTTGGTATTTAGCAAAGTAAGAGATTAATTGTATAGGAATCCAGAAAATTCTTGCTACACAAATACCACCAAATACCATTAAAGCGATTGAAGCATTCTTTGAATAAGCCTTAGCTTTTTCAATACATAAGAATCCACCTAGTAGAATAACGATATTCATCATAACCTTAGCAACTACAACCGCAGTGACAGGGTTAGTACTATTTAAGCAAATAAAACATGCTGCTAAGCTAGCGAAAATACCGATAATACCAATATTATAAGATAAATGATTCTCTCTATAACGCATCATCTCAAGCTCATTTTTATCATGCTCAAGATCAGACATTTGATTAAGAGAATTATTGTTTTCAACTTCATTAATCATTGTTAGCTACCGCCTTTTTTTCAATTTCAGCTCTTTCTTCTGCTGTAGCCTTATACTTTAAGTAAGCATAAACAGCCATAAATACAGAATAAGCAATTACAATAATAAATAATATAGTGAATAGGATAAATGTAAATGTTGTACATGAATATTGTGCTTGTAAACCAGCATAGCTTGTTTGTGAAGCAGCAATTTGTGTTGGACCTTGTAATAATGAAACTATATTAAATAATTCCTTATTATCATTGAACATTCCCATTACACTTAAATTTTGTGCCATTAAAACTATCATAAGAACAATTACAAAGACTGGTAATAAAATACCACCAATCAAATTACTCTTATAATAAATTCTTCTAGAATGATTTGATAATACTAATAGTAAAGCAAAACATACTAATGCGCATAAACCTAAATTAATAATTAAACTATTAACGTTACTTAATTTTACTTGGAAATCATAAACAGCAGCAGCATATGTGCCTTCTGCATAACTACCAAAAGTAGAACTAAATCCTGAAACAGCAAATCCATATGGATCTCCGTTTGCAATATTTTCAAAATATTCGTAAACATATTTGTTAGTACGGTTCAAAGTATCTGTTGTATCCTTAGTAATTGATACTGAATCACCAGAAACTGAGAATAATACTCTTATATCAGCATATTGTGATGCATAGAATAAACCTGCAATGATTACAACAGCTATTAAAATTCCGTAAGCATAATAGAATGCTTTACTATGTTTCGTTAAAAAATTCATTTTAACCTCCTACAAGTTTGGTTTAGTGTAGGGGAAAAGTCCCCTACACCTTTCAAACTATTAAATTCTTTAAATAATTTTATTTATTTTTTATTATGCAGCTGTAGATTTAGCATAATCAGGAACTAAAGTAGTTACACTAAATCTAGTATTTAATGATGATGCATAAGCATATAAGTATAACTTATTCATCTTATCTTGTTGAGTAACAACATCAGACTTCTTATATTCAACTGTAGAGTTAGATGTAGTACCTAAAACTGTAGTATCAGCTAATGAAGACCAACCACCGTTAGCAACAACGTAAACCCAACCAAATGCAGATTCTTTATTCTTATCTTGAGCCCAGAATGATAATGTAGCATCATAAGAGTTAGCTTCATCTGACTTAGCAGCTGGAGCACCAGTATAACCATTTACAGGAACTGAAGTATTCCATGTAACTGTACCAGACTTATTATCGCCATCTTTGTTAACTAAAGATAAATCAAGAACGCCATCAGCCATTGCGTTTTCAACTGCTTCATAACCAACTTGACCATAAGCGTTAGTAGCTTGGATTTGGATAGCAGTAGTTCTTACGTGACCGATACCATTTGTAGAACCGATACAACCTCTCATATATGTCCAGAAGTCAAGGTTAGACTTTTGAATCATAGCCTTATTAGCAGCAGACATAATAGGAGTTACTGAAGATGGATTAGCTGTTACTTCTGCAGCATTTGACCAATATGCTTCAGGACCGAAGTCTTGAATATAAAGACCCATATCAGAGAATAAGTAATCCATAACCTTTAAAGCACCTTCAACGTTATCTGAATTTGAAGGGATACACCAAGAATTAGACTTAATTGTTCTATTTTCGTCATAGTGACGCATTAAAGTCTTACCGTCAAAGTTAGTTAATGCTTGATCATGAGTAACTGTATTTTCAGTACCCCACATTGTTAATGGAGGTAAAATAGGCTTAATACCTTGAACAGCAATTGATTGAGCAGCTTCTGCTCTATCAGTTGTCTTAGTACCAATACCATCAACAGCATCGTTAGCAGCACATTGAGTTGCTGTATAATCATATTCCATTAAACCATAGCTGAAATCAGATGTAGTCTTCTTGAAATATTTATTTAAGTAAGCATTACCATTCTTAGCAGAATCTGAATAATACCAGAAATCACCAAGAATTAAACCTTCAGAATATAATGCAGCTAAGTTATCTAAAGCATCATATGAAGCTTGAGAAGTTCTTGCATCATTTAATGTACCATTTTGTAAATAGTATAAGAAATCCTTTTCAGATGTTAAACCTTGAACACCCCAAACTTGAGCGAAGTGTAACATGTTTTGAATACGGTTTGCAGCTTGTCCACGAGGGAATAAAGTTTCAACTTCCTTTGAAGCATCACCAGTAATTAAACCTGGGTTAGCCTTAACAACACGCATTAAAGCAACTAATTCATCAACATTATAAGCAGCTTGTTCTTCAGTGAAGATTTCTGATAATGTAGCAAAAGTCTTACCTGTACCAACATTTTCACCAAATGCTTCTGTTAAATAAGCAATGAATTGGTCAGCTAATTGCTTACCTGTACAACCAGCAGTTAATAATTCATTTTGTTGTTTAATGATATTTTCAGTTTGGTTAATTGTAATTGTCTTCTTTGTGCCATTAACTGATACTGAAACTGTTGTATCTTCAGCATAGTTATAATCAGCGTTAATGAATGGTTGATACTTTACATTTGTAATAACGTTCGCATCACCATTAGCACCATTTGTCTTTGTAGTATCGAATGCAGCATTTGCGTTATCTAATACTGTTTCAACAATTGTAGTATCCATAACGAAGTTTCTTTCAACGTCATTGTATGAGTCGAAATATGGAGTAAAGTAGATTGCACCATTATTAGTGATTTCTTCCTTTACTGATTGGTTAGCATCAAGATATTTCTTGAAGTTAGGCATCTTACCAGCTTCGATGTAAGAAGTTAAGTCAACAGCCTTACCTGCAGAACCCATCTTATTTAAATTAGATGTTGTGTTGTAGAATAAATCGATTTCTTGCTTGCTGTCTGTATCAGACTTAAAGTTGTTTCCAGAAACTGCAGTGTAGCTATCAGCATCTTTTGTAGCATTGTAGCCACAAGCTTCCTTAATAGTTACATCACAATTCTTACCGAATGCTTCCCAAGTAGGAAGTAATTTACCTGTAGTGTATGTTACACCATCTACAGCGTTTGCGAATGATGTACCAGCAGTTGTACGGTAAGTAACACCTTGAACACCGTTGTAGTTTAAATGTACATCAACACGTCCGTTTGTACGATAAGTTTCCTTATCGCCGCCACAGCTTGCGATAGATAAAGCAGCAACTGCAGCTAGTCCGCATAAAGCGAAATTTCTTTTTTTCATTTTTTCTTCTCCTTCTCTTTTTCTATCTTTTTCTTTATTCTTTTACTCCACCAACGTTAACACCGGCTGCAAAGTACTTTTGTAGCTTAGGATAAATAACGATGATTGGAATGATAGAACATACAATAAATGCATATTGCAATGCATAAGTTGAGTAAGATAACTCAACACCTTCATCAGCAGATTTAATAATTTCTGCGATCTTAACCTTAATATAAACTGTTAATGGTTGGTCATCTTCACTTAATAACATTAATGCCCAAATATATCCGTTCCAACGAGATACTGCATAGAACATAGCAACAGTAACTATTGAAGATTTAGACATTGGAATATATACCTTTGATAAGATTTGGAATTCAGTAGCACCATCAATTGTAGCTGCTTCTTCGATTTCTGTTGGAATACCAGAGAAGTAGTTTCTTAATAAGATAATATTGAATGCACTGAAGCCTAAAGCAACAATGAACATTTCACGGTTGTTAACACCAAATCTTACGAAGTTTTGTAAGTTAGGAATCATACCTGCGTTGAACCACATAGTGAATACTAACATGAAGTTAAATCCACGGCCAAACATTAATCTTGGCTTAGAAAGTGCATAAGCACCAGTGATTGCAACTAACATTGATACTAAAGTACCATACATTGTAATATAGAATGAGTTACAATATGCTAACCAGAAAGATTTTTCTTGGAAAACGTATGCATATGTATCAAGCTTAATAGCATCAGGCCATAAATAGATTTGAGCTGAATCTACTGCTTCTTTTGTTGAAATAGATGCAGATAGGATATAGATAAATGGATATAAACAGCATAATGCGAATATTGTTAAGAATACATAAGATAATACTTTGAAGATAATCTCTGATCTATCTAATCTTTTCATCATAATTGACTACCTCCCCTAGAATAATGATGTAGATGATACACGTCTACTAATTGCGTTTGCACCTAATACTAGACACATAGCAATGATTGCATTGAATAAGTCAGCAACAATACCGATTTGTGGAATTGCTTCGCCGGCTTCAGCAGATGTATCTCTACCTGACATACGATATACTAATGTAGAAATGATGTCACCAGTTTCCCATGCTTTCTTCTTATCACCAATTAATAGGATAACCTTTTCGTAACCAACAGTTAAAATGTGACCAATACGTGTAATTAACATGATTGATAATGTTGGAGCCATACCTGGGAATGTAATATATCTAATTTGTTGCATTTTTGATGCACCATCAATTCTAGCAGCTTCATAGCTTGTAGGAGAAATAGCAAGTACAGCAGCAAAGTAAACGATAGAACCATAACCAGCGCCTTCCCAAATACCAGAAACCTGATAAATAGGTCTAAAGAATTTAGCTTGGGCTAGCAATGTTGATGTATTTACTGTTACACCATCGTCTGCAACTGTCCATCCTATAGCTTTCATAGCCTTATATAAGATACCACCATCATAAGAACCATGTTCACCTTCACACCATAAACCAATAATTGATGTAATAACAACTAAAGATACAAAGTGAGGTAAGTATGCACATACTTGTAAGAAGCTTCTATAACCTAAAGACTTAACTTCACTGAATAATAAAGCTAGGAAAATAGGAATAGGGAAACCAATTACTAAACCATACATACTGTTAACGAATGTATTTCTGAATGATCTCCAGAATACTGGTGCTGTATCTCCAAAGAAAATATTTTCTAACCACTTATAACCGCACCATTGGAAGTTATAAATTGTATCTGAATCGTCGCCCCACTTAAAACCAGTTAAGATACCACCGATAGGTAAATACTTAAATAGTACTAAGAATGCAAGCATTGGAATTAATAGGACATATAAACGCCAATCTTTTGCAAGGTTAAGTCCGATTCTTTTCCACTTGGAACGTTCGACTTCGTTAACGACATTTTGATCTCGTTCAACAACTTTTTGCATTTTTTAACACACCATCCTTTAAAACTTTAAATTAATTAAGAATCTATTGTGTCGCTAGATTCTTCTTTTTGATTATTAGATTCATCAGTCAAAGCTTCAGATTTGTTTTCTTCTTCCTCGACCTCGTCTATGTCAGGAATTGAGAACTCTTCATCATTTCTTCTGATTTCCTCTGCTAATCTTTTATCCTCTAAAAGCTTCTCGGCAACATTTCCGAAAGCTCCTTGAGCCCTTAACACGATACCACCAACAATACCAATTATTAATCCAAATAGATTATAACCAAATCCATTTACCATAAATCTTGATATATTAGTAGTGATTTGCTCACCATCAGTTGAATTTGCATATGATGTATATGTTACCAAATTCCAACCCTCTGGTGAATTAAATATATTACATAATAGGTTATATATTAATAACTGAGCTACATTATATATAATATAGTTAGCAATTACATATAAAGCAATCATGTAATTTTCTTTAAGCATCTTAGTTCCTTTTTTCTTAAAAACTATAACGCTTAATCCCGTAAACATAAATCCGATTACTATAGATAGGTAAGCTCGCCATTCGTATGCTGCCCTAAAGTATGAGATAGGGCTAAGTCTACCACCTATGATTGTTGCTGCGGCTAGGAAAGGAACTGTAAGCAAGCCCCATTGATTCCATCTTGCAAGCGCTAACAAAACAATAAGTAATGAGATACTAACTGTAGGTACTGAATTAAATACTAATCCAGACATGTAGGTAACTGCACCTTCAAGGATACAACCTATAACAGTTATCATAGCTAAATCTATTAGCATATATGATTTAATACTTCTTCTCATATTAACTCCTATTCAGCTACTTCTATAAAAATTTCTGGATATAAATTCAATCTCTTCATTTCTT
>JAILEP010000012.1 GCA_024697825.1 Acholeplasmatales bacterium | reverse complement strand
TTTGTAATTTATGAGCTATTAGATATTAAAGAGGTAGTATTTAATGGTAAGGTAATTACATTTGAACAATTCATAGCTCTTATTAAGGAAAATCCTAATAAGGATAATGCCTTATTTGCCTTCCTACAGGATCATGGTGTCACAAGATTATTTGAACGTCAGGAGCCAACATTAAAATATTTTAAGGATATGTATTTTGTTGAAAGAAACTGGGATAATGATTTTACATATAAATATCTTTCAACATTATTTGATTATGAAATAAAGGAAGCTTTAGATAAAAAGCTTTCAAGCATTGCAATTCAAAATGAGGAATGCTTTAGAAGAGCATCTAAGCTTGTTAGAACTGATGAATTCCTATTAGGTGTTGCTCATACATATGGCTTTAAGGAGGCTATTACCTTAGTTAAGGAAAGTAATGGAGTATTCCATGCTTTAAAGCTATTTAAGAATGACCCTAAATCAGATACAGAGGATGAGCATTTAAGAAGAATCCTAGATGATACATTCTACTGGTGGCTATATAATAATTATCAGAATTACGATGCTAAGGGTAAGGCTAAGCAGGTAATTGGAAGACTTAATAGAATTAAGAATGAATATTCTGCATATATGAGAAAGATGAAATCAAAGGAAATTGCTAAGATTACATTTGATTATTATGCTGATATTTCAAGAAGATTATATTTAGTATATACAGACTTTGTTTATTATTTTAGAGCAGGTCTTATCACTCCTAGCAAGAAGGTAGATGCTTCTAAATATGAGCTTGATAAGCCATATTGTAGAACATATATCGCTGAGGATTATATGAAGGGTAGAGTAATTAAGCTTTATAATCCAAATAAGGAAAGTGGAGCAGTTACTATTAACCCATTAACAGGAGAAGAAATTAAGCAGGACGAGCAATCAACTGCTGTATTAATTGATGATGTATCAGATGAGGCTCCAGAGGATGAATTATTCATTGAGGATGATGATATCTTAGATAGAGTATTAAAGAATATTAATGCAATTCAAAGATTTGCGGTTGTATCTGCCTTATTTGCAATTATTTTCTTAGGTGCTTCAGCTTTAATGCTAATCATTAATAAGATGGATATCGAATCTACTCCAACAGTAGATACAATTAAGAGTGTTTCAACAATGCTTAATATTGTTGTTGGTGGAGTTGCATCTATCTTAACATTTATCACTGCTATTGTCCTTCATGTATTAGAGGGCAAAAGAGAAAAGGCAATTGGTAATTTCCGCTACTTAAAGGAAGCTAATACTGAAAAGGTATTAACTATTCATGAGGAAGAAAAGGTTCATGATTTAAGTGGTGATATTGAGCATATTAGATATTTAGTATCTAGAGAGAATAAGCTTATGGCAGTAATTGTAACAGTTTTATTATGTGCTGCTGGTGCATCTGCATCTATACTTGCAATTTGCTCATTATCTACTCAGATTAATTTATTTAAATTTACAGAGGCTTATGCAAATAATATTGTAAAGATTTTAGTTTATGCAGCACCTGTATTATTTGGTTTAATCTTTGGCTTTGCCGTTAAGAAAAAGGGATTGATTTTTGCAGTTCTTATGAGTATACTTGTTTTGGCCTTAGTGGCTGCAGTTATTCTAATATTTGGTCTTATAGCATAACCTGGTTATGCTATTTGCTTTATAACAAAAGGGGTTTTAATTTATGAATTTATATATGGTATCACTTGGCTGTGCTAAAAATAAGGTAGACAGCGAAATGATTTTAGGTGCCATTTACGATGAAGTGACACTTGTTGAGGATCCAGAGGATGCAGATTTAATTATTGTTAATACTTGTGCATTTATCGAGCCTGCTCGTAAGGAGGCTATCGATACTATTTTAGGCTTATCAGATTATGATGCTAAGCTTATTGTATGTGGATGCCTACCTCAAAGATATAAGGGTCAGCTTGAAAGCTTATTACCTGAGGTTGATAGATTCGTTTCAATTGATGAATATGGGGATATTGCAAAAATTGTTGAATCTGTTTTAAATTCAAGCTTTAAGCTTGCAAAGAGCTTTGATCCATTAAATAAGATTAATACAGAGCCTAATTATATGCGCTATGTAAAAATTAGTGAGGGCTGTATGAATAGATGTGCATTCTGCGCAATTCCTTTAATTAGAGGAAAACTTGTTTCAAGACCTATTGAAAACATTGTAGAAGAGGTTAAGAAGGCAGTAGCTGAGGGTGCTTATGAAATTAATTTAATTTCACAGGATACTACTAAATATGGATATGATTTATATAAGAAGCTAGCTTTAGTAGATTTATTAAAGGAGCTTGTTAAGATTGAGGGAGACTTCAAGATTAGATTATTATATTTATATCCTGAAATTGTAACTGACGAATTATTAGATTTCATTAAGAATGAGCCTAAGATGATGCATTATTTTGATATTCCTATGCAGCATAGTGAAACTAAGATTTTAAAGAAGATGTTTAGAAGAAGTGATAAGGAAATCCTTACTACATTATTCCATAAGATTAGAGCTATGTTTAGTGATGCAATTTTAAGGACTACTATTATTGTAGGCTTCCCTTATGAGGAGGAATCTGATGTAGATGCCTTAATTGATTTTGTTAAGGAAGTTAAATTTGACCGTTTAGGTGCATTTACATTTAGCTTAGAGGAAGGCACAAAGGCTTGTGATTATCCAAATGTCATCACTGAGGCTACTAAAAATGCTAGATATGAGCGTTTAATGAGTGTTCAAAGTGAGATTGCATTAGAAAATAATAAATCAAAAATTGGTACAGTTTTAGATGATTGCTTCATCATTAATTATGATGAGGAATCATATTTATATGTAGCTAGAAGCTATGCCTATGCCCCAGATGAGGTAGATGGCTGTATTTATATTGCATCTCCTAGAGAGCTTACACTTGGTGAAAGAGTTAAGGTTAAGGTATTAGATTGTGATGAATATACCCTAACAGGTGAATTAGTTGAATAGATTATTTTTATTTGATATTGATGGGACTCTAGCTATTGGGAGTGATATTCCTAAATCAGCTAAGCTAGCCCTTAAAAAGTTAAGAGAAAATGGAGATTTAGTTTTACTATCAAGTGGAAGATGTATTGGATCTATGAAGCCAATATTAGATCAAATAGAGGTGGATGGTGCCATTTGTAATAATGGTGGATATGCCTTTATTGGAGATGATGTATTATTTGAAAGTGAAATAGATAAAAATACAATTAATAAAATGATTGATGATGGTCTTCATTTATCTTACTTATCAAGGGATTCATTCTTTAGAACAGAGGAAAACCAAATATTCTATGATTTTGCGGACACATTTAAAATTCCAACTGCAAAATTAAGAGATGAATCTGCCTTAAATGAAAAAATATATTCAATGTGTATTCAAGATTATGATGCAGATAAAATAGATGCGTCTCAATATAATTTGCGTGCTGTAAGGGTATGTAAGCTTGGATATGATGTAATGAATATGGGTATTAATAAGGCTTCAGCCCTACCATCAATAAGAAATAGATATAAGGATTATAAAATAATCGCCTTTGGTGATAATTTAAATGATATAGAGATACTTAAGGCTGCAGATATTAGTATTGCGATGGGTCAAGCTCCGACTTTAGTTAAGGAGGCTTCGACTTATGTTACTAAAAAGCCATTTGAGGATGGCATTTTATACGCTATAAATGAGTATCTTGGAGGTTTTTAATATGAAGATTAATGTAGTTTTATATCATCCTGAGATTCCTCAGAATACAGGAAATATTATGAGAAGCTGTGTAGGCTTTAATGCCAAGCTTCATCTAATTGAGCCACTTGGCTTTAAAATTGATGAGAAGCAGCTAAAAAGAAGTGCCGTAGATTATTATGAATATATCAATTATGAAATATATGAGGACTGGGCAGATTTTAAATCTAAAAATCCTGGTCAATATTATTTCTTAACTAGATATGGTCATAAGAGCCCATCTAAGATTAATTTTAAGGATGCTGGTGATAAGAATATCTATTTAATATTAGGTGCTGAATCTACAGGTATTGCCTACGATATATTAAAGGAAAACCTAGATGACTGCTATAGAATTCCAACAACCGATAAGGTTAGAAGCCTAAACCAGTCTAATTGTGCAGCTATTATGCTATTTTTAGCATCTGAACAGCTAAATACAAATGGTGAGGTTTGGTCTCATGAGCCTGATAAGACAGAGGATATGAGCTTTAAGGGTGAAAACTTCATTGATGATTTAGACGTAACTAAGCTAGATTACCATCATAGGGAGAATTAAAATGATTAAGGATTTAAATTCTGATAATTTTAAGGAATATGTAAGTGAGGGTGTAACATTACTTGATTTTTATGCACCATGGTGTGGACCTTGTCGTATGCTTGGACCTATTTTAGAGGAGCTAAGTGAAAAGGAAGGCTTAAAGATTGGTAGAATCAATGTTGATGAAAACACTGATATTAGTGAAGCCTTAAATATTACATCAATTCCAGTATTAATGGTATTTAAGGATGGAGAGTACCAGGATAAAAAGGTAGGCTTTTTACCAGGTAAGGCCATTTTAAAATTTGTTAAGCTATATGAGGACTAAGGAAGCTTAGTTCTTTTTTCTTTAGGATGATTAAGCGAGAATCCTCGGTTATTCAATTTCCGAGATGAAAGCTTTTTTCTCAAACTATATGTAATACTAAAAATTGGCTTCATTATTGAATTTTTTACTATTTTATGGTATACTATAAGTAGTATGAGTAAGATTAATTTAATACATGCTAGAACTTGTGTTTATAATGTTAATTACCATATTGTTTGGTCTGTTAAATATAGAAGAAAGGTTCTAACTTCTACTATTGAAAAGAGATTAA
>JAILEP010000102.1 GCA_024697825.1 Acholeplasmatales bacterium | reverse complement strand
ATATTCTTAAATCTGCTAAATTAGTCATTTGCTTCACCTAATCTTTCTATTATTTTATTTACAATTTCTTCCGGGTTTAATTCGCCTGTATCTATTACCATATAAGGTAATTTTTTTAATTCACAAAAATAAATCATTCTTTCATATGCTTCCTCAGCTAACTTAACCTTTGATAAATCTCTATCATTGATATTTCTAGTTTTAAGTCTTGCTTCAATAACTTCTGGTTTTGCATATAAAATTACTGTTACTGTTGGCTTTCCTATTTTCTTTAAAATAAGATTATAGATATCTAAATTATCTTTAGTTCCACTCCAACAATAATTAGAAACTATATGCCTATCTGTGACGATATTCTTATCCTTGAATTGGTTATAGGTAAATATATTATTTAACCCATAGTACCAAGCAGTAAAGTTTCTATCAGGATTTGAATTAACCAATTTAGCAATTCTTTGATATTCCTCTTTACTTCCATATAAATACTGGAGTCCTTTTTCAACGAATATATAACCAAGCTTATCTGCTAATAATTTACATGTAGTAGATTTACCTACTCCATCCATTCCTTCAATTGCGATATGTCTCAACTTACATCATCTCCTTAAGTTTTATTAATTCATCTAATGTCATTGGTGTATGATCAATAACATCAGCTGAGGCATTGTATGCCAATTTATCTTTATAATATGCTTTTATTTCTGGCAAATCTTTATTATGGATATGTCCATAAATATGGTAGCTTCCATATTGGCTATTCCACCAATCAAGCATTGGATAGTGACACAAGAATACTTCTCTATTATTATCATCTATTAAAGTTAACTGATATACAGAATCAAAGTTTTCATAGAAACCTTCAAAACCATATATTTCAAGCATTTCTTCATCATGGTTTCCAAACACTAAATGATGATGTCCGTTTAATTGATGAAGGACTTCTAAGGCATTAGCTAAATAATCAAATTTACAAAAATCACCAATGATCCAAACATGATCTTCATCTTTTACCTTAGCATTCCAATTTGATATTAATTTTTTATTATAATCTTCAATAGATATATTTCTTCTACATAAATCAAAGACTCTTTGATCTCCTAAATGTAGGTCAGCAATATAATAATTCATCTGCATCACTTCTCCTTCTTATAACAAGTTCAGCAACAACTAAATCATCTTTAATATAGCCATTAGCAGCAATAGCCTCAAACCCTTCAGCTTGATAATCACTAATTATATGAGCTATATGTGATGATATTATTTGATGTCCATTTCCACTATATGAAGCTTTAGAGCTAGAGGTTACAATAACTTGGTAATCGTAACCTTCAGCTTCATATAAATTTTCTAGAAAATCATTAAATTTCTTGGAATAATTGTTAGATTGCTTCATCTTCAGTTGGCCTCCATCTTACAATAAGCTGAGCATATACTTCACCATAAGAATAACAACAATCACCTGATACAAATTCGTAATCTTCCTCATCCCAATAATAGCTAGCTGCAAATTTTAGAAGATTATTTTTTTCCTTTTCACTTGGCTCTTTAGGCTCTTCGCCAAACATGAATATACATACTTTGTATCTATACCCTTCTTCTTCAACCAAGTTTGCGATCATTTCATTAAATTTTTTTGAATATCTTTCATCTTGTTTTAACAATTTAGTTCGCCCTCCTTGCCTTAACTTCATTCTTTTTACCTTTAGTAAATCCATCTAATATTTCAAGATAGCCAGATACTCTTCTGATTCTTGTTATATTATTTGATTTACATTTAGGGCAGAAATCAAATACACCCGTTGTACCACAGCAATTACATACATCCTTAGGAAAATTAAATCCTAAATAATGTGTTCCAGCCTCAGTAGCAATATGTAAATATTCTAATAAGCCTTCAACATTTGAAAGTGGTGCTTCTCCAAGCTCAATATATGTAATGCATCCACCATTACAGTATTCGTGGAACAATCCTTCCATCTGGATTTTCTTATATCCAGGAAGTTTTGAATCAACATCGATGTGGAAAGAATTTGTATAGAAGCCTTTTGAGAATATATCTACTTCTGGTTTATATAATTCTTTATCAATATCGATGAATCTTCCACTTATTAATTCACCAGCTGTAGCTAGGAGTGAAAAATTCATATTGTAATCATTTCTTAAGAAATCAACATAATCTCTCATATGCTTTACAATTCCTAAAGCATACATATAGCTATTAACATTTTCATAATACTTTTGACCTGTTAATACTTGAACAGCTTCACCAAGACCAATAAATCCAATTGATAATGTACCATGCTTAAAAACTTCTTCTAGATTATCTTGATCAAATGATTCACACCATAATTGTGTTTCTAAGTTTGTTGGAAATTCTTCTTTTTTTAGCTTACAAAGCTTATAGTATCTATCTAATAAGATTTGTTTTACAGCCATAGCAACTACATCCCAGTATTTCATGAAATGCTCTACCTTATAATCAATAGATTTTTCTCTATAATCTTTATCAATTTCTAAAGCAAGCTTTGGAAGATTAATTGAAATATTGGCAATATTGCCTCTACCAACTGCGCCTTCACAACCAAATTGATCTTGAACAATTCTTGATCTGCAACCCATGATAGCTAGCTTTTCAGGATTTATATTTTTATTAGAATTACTATCGCATAATATATATGTTGGAATCATTTTCTTAGCTGTTACTAATAATGATTTTTCTAATAAATAATAATTAGCTGTTTCCTTTTCAAAATTAATTCCTGATTTAACCTTAAATACAATATTTGGTAATACTAATGATTTAGTATTTAAGCCAAATATTGTATTTAAGGTTAAATCAGGAATTAATTTTGAAAAGGAAACAGC
>JAILEP010000059.1 GCA_024697825.1 Acholeplasmatales bacterium | reverse complement strand
AAATATCTTGTAATGATAATATCAATATTAGTATTTATTTCAATATTTGTTTTATTAAATATATTTCAAAGTAAAAAGAATAAATAATACATTAAAGACCTTATCAAACAGAATCTTTTGGCAGGGTCTTTTATTTTTGTCCGAGACCATCCAGCCCACTTCACCAGCCAATTATATATGTTATATATAAAGCCCAGCCATAAACGAGACTGTTGCACGGATGACAGAGGGTATGTGATAAGCTTTTCCGACCAGCCTGTGCCCGCGAGCCTGCTCTGTCATCTCTAAACATCGAGCTATGGCGTTAGACAATACTTTAGCAATCAAAAGACCTTTAGTTAGGTCCTTTTTGTTTTATATTTAATAATTAAATTTGTGTGACTTTTTCCTTTTATTTTTAAATTATAATAATATAATACTTGTTGTATTTTAAAGAAGGTGGAAGAATGCAAGCTACAATTAATAGTAAAAAGCTAGGAAGAAGAGAGGCAATTTTAAATGGTAACCTATGGAAGGTTACATTAATGGTTTCACTACCTATCCTTTTATATAATTTATGTAATTACATGTATGGAATATTCGATATGATGGTAGTTCAATCTGCTAATATCGGTGACGCAGCTGATATTGTTGTACTTGACCAGATTAAGAATATGATTTCAACACTTGGTGGAGCACTTGCAACAGGAGGAGGAATTTTAGTTTCTCGTCGTTATGGAGAAAATAGAATTAGTGATGCAAGAAGATGTGCTAATTGCTTATTCTCAATTGCTTTAATTGTTGCGGGCTTAACATTATTATTTATACCTGTTGGTGTACCATTCTTAAAATTACTTCAAACAGATCAATCTACAATTGATAATGCAATGGGCTATTATTACGTTCAAATTGCAATTTTATCTATTACAACAATTAATAATACCTTTATTGCCTTAGAAAAATCTAAGGGAAATACCTTAAAGCTATTCATTTTAAATTTTGGTGTTATCTTTATTAAGGTATCACTAAGTAGCTTATTTGCCTTTGGACCATTTGAAAATGTAACCGTAACTTGGCTTGCTGTTGCAACCCTTTGTGCACAAAGCTTTCTATTTATTGCAGGCTTAGTATTCTTATTCCTACCAGGAAATGTCTTAAGAATTACATTTAAGGAATTGAATTTTAATAAGTCTGATTCATTAACTATTCTAAAGCTTGCTTTACCAGTATTTATTGGTAGATTCCTATTCTCATTTGGTAAGGTTTATATTAATTCAGTTGCTACATCAGTTTATGGAAAGAAGTGTGTTGGTGCTTTAGGTATTTCTAACACAATGGCTGGCTTATTAACTAATATGATTAATTCATTTGAGGATGGTGGTTCAACCATCGTAAGTCAAAATTATGGTAATGCTAATGGTAGAAGAATCAAGAAATTTTTCTTTGTAAATTTAGTTTATTTAATATCTATGGCGACAATAGGAATGCTAATATGCTTTGTACTTAAGGAAAACATTGCTAAATTCTTTGCACCTAGAGATGCTGAATATCAAAAGATGATAGTCAATATCTTTAAGTGGGAATGCTTAGATATTATATTTACTGGTGTTCAAGCTGTAGGCTTATCAATTTTCTATGGATTTGGTAAGACTAAGATAACAATGGCTTTATCAATGTCACAGCTATTTGCCTTTAGAATTCCAACATTATTAATTTGTATTTATTGGATTAAGATGAATTATGAGGCTTGTGGTGTTGCAATGTTCATGTCTAATATGTTAACTGGATCATTAGCCTTTATATTGGCATTTATATTTATAATAAAAATGCCTAAGATGAAGAAGTATATGAATTTATTTGAGTCTAAAGAAACAAATCTTGTAACAGAGTGCCAATAGGCACTTTGTTTTTGTTTTCATTTATAGCATTTTGTAATATAATTAAATTAGATTAAATTTTTATTTAATTTTGGGGGAGAAGAAAATGAAATATTGTGAGTTTTGTGGTAATTATATTGAGGATGATAATGCTAAATTTTGTCCTGATTGTGGTGGCCAGCTAAAGGATTCTAAACCGAGTGATGAGAAAATAGAAGAATCTATTCCTAATCAGCCTATTGGCCAGAATGATAGCAAAGTGAATGAGGTAATAAAGAAAGTTGCAAAGGGCGCTAATCACATGTCTAAGTTCTATGTGATTCTTACAATTGCTATAGGTGTAATTATTTTAGGTATTACTTTAATATCTCTTTCTTATAACAATTTAATTGTATCTAAGCTAGATATTGTTGAGGTTGAAGGCACAGTTGCTACAGTTGATGTAAGTTATAATGAAGATGGCGAGAATGTATATGAGGTTGGAGTAGTATATGATTATGAGGAGAATAATTATAATTATAGCTTTGAGACAACAACGCCAAAATATGTAGTAAATGATACATTACCAATCTATATATTAGAGAATAATCCATCAGAGGCATCTGAAATATCACCAGAAGCATTTGGATTTATCGGTAAGGTTGTTTTAATTTTTGGTATTGTTTTAACTACTGCTGGATCTTTATGCGTATTTGCAGTTGCAATAGTAATAATTAAAAAGATTAAGGGTAAAAAGTAAAAGAGGGGCACGTGCCCCTCTTTATTCGTATTACTGTCCATTTGAGCTATATGATGCAGAATGATCACCATCACGTCTATCAGTTATTAAATCAATTGCAATAACTAACGCAACGAATGTTGCTGGATCATAATCATCATCAATAGTTAATACAAAGGAATCTCTAAGTGAAATTCTTCTTGAAATATGACCTATTTCTTTATCTCCTAATGTAATACTATAATTAAATTGTAATATATTACCTTTAATTTCTAAATCACCTAGGCTAGATGTTACGAAATAATGGTCATGTAATGAGAATATTTTTCTTCTTACTATCGCAACCTGCTCATTCTTATCATTATAAATTAAAGCTTTTCTTTGGAATAATCTCCAAAATTTATTT
>JAILEP010000037.1 GCA_024697825.1 Acholeplasmatales bacterium | reverse complement strand
TCATAAATAAATCACCTGGAGTAAAGGTATCGAAGCATTCAAGCTTTAGCATCTTAGATACAATATTCCTAATATCCTTATAAAGGGTCATTATGCAATTGTCTTCTTTATTAATTTCCCTTTTAGCCATAATAATTACCTCTTATATACTACAACTCTTTTAATACCATATGTTTTATTCTTAGTAAGGGTTAGATCCTTAAATTCCTCTGGAAATTTAGATTCAATACCCATTTCAAAAACAATCATACCCTTAGTATCAAGTAAATTATAAACAGAATCTAATATACTAGATATATCATCCATTTTATATGGAGGATCTAAAATGATTAAATCATATTTATGAGAATCCTGCTTTACAAAATCATTATAATCTAAATTATAAAATTCTACATCATTAATACCTAGTGTCTTACAATTCTTCTTACATACCTCTAGGGCATTCTTATTTAAATCATTTAGGACGATATGCTTAGCGCCTCTCGAAAAAGCCTCAATTGCCATCGCTCCAGACCCTGCAAATAAATCCAGACAGCATGAAACATCAAGGTATGGGCCTATCATATTATAGATTGCCCCTCTAACCTTGTCCTGTGTCTCTCTTGTAGTTTCAAGATTTGTCATTTCAATTATTCTATGTCTTAAGCTTCCAGCAATTATACGCATAATATCATTCCTATCTCATTTTCTTATCTACTAATCTAAATGATAGAGTCTTTCCAGCAAGCTTTACCTTCTTCTTTGTTTCAAAGAATCTTAAAGCCTCACCATTAACCTCAAAGAAGGTTCTTGTCTTATTAGTTTCAATCTTACCAAAATGCTCACGGTGAATCTTTAATTCATCATGTAGGGTATTAACTAATAGATTAGGCTTAACCTTATCAGCCTCTCCTAAATTACATTCTATCACAACAAACTTAGAACCGCGAGATGATTCCTTCTTAAGTCTTCCATCCTTACCACGAGCTGATTCCTTCTTACCTAAATCCTTCTTGCCCTTAGATTTAGAGCTTGAATCTCTTCCTCTTCTAAATGTTTCGATTTCAGGATAATCCTTAATTCCATCCTTTGAAGCTAAAGCGATTAAGCCTCTAATTACAGGAATTGGATCAGATGATTCTCTTGAGAATTTCATAATCATCTTATCAAATTCGGTATTATCAGTATTAGCCTCTATAGCTTCCTTAATAGTCATATAAAGCTTCTTCTGATAATTTTCCTTAAGCTTTTCTACTGTTGGAATTTCATGCTCTGTCATCTTTGAATTAGTGAACTTCTCTAAATCACGAATACGAGCAGCACCACGAGATGTTGATAGGGTAATAGATGTACCTGAACGACCAGCTCTAGCAGTTCTACCAATTCTATGAACATAAAGCTCATTTTCATTAGGGATATCATAATTGATAACACAGTCGATATCATCAATATCAATACCACGGGCCGCAACATCTGTACAAAGTAGGATGTTAACTGAATTAGATCTAAATTGTTGCATAACTCTATCTCTTAGAGCCTGCTTTAAATCACCATGAAGGCCTTCAACCTTATAGCCCTCATTCTGTAAATATACTAAAAGCTCATCAACCATAGCCTTAGTATTACAGAAAATCATAATATGCTTAAATTCATAAAAGTCTAATAGTCTTACAACTAAATTTCTCTTAGAATCCTTCTTACAATAATAAACCTGCTGATCAATTGCCTCAACAGTTAATGTTTTAGCCTCAATCTGAATAGATTTAGGCTCTTTCATATAACGCTTCGCAACCTTTTTAATAAAAGGTGGAAGGGTTGCACTAAATAGTGCTGTTTGTCTTTCCTCAGGTATAGTCTTTAAAATAGTCTCTAAATCCTCTTCAAAGCCCATCTTTAGCATTTCATCAGCTTCATCTAATACTAAATAGCTAACATGACTAAAATCTAGATTACCCTTATTCATCTGGTCAATGATTCTACCAGGTGTACCAATAATAATATCTGGGTTAGCCTTAAGCTTTCTATTTTGGATTACATAAGATTCACCACCATAAATTGCCGCACTTGATAGACGGTAATTTACTAAAAGCTTATCCATTTCAGCCTTTACCTGAAGAGAAAGCTCACGAGTAGGACATAATACTAAAGCCTTAACAAATCTTCCTTCCTTTGCTATTCTTTCGATTAACGGAATGGAATAGGCAAATGTCTTACCTGTACCTGTCTGTGCTCCACCTATTAAATCTTCACCATTTAAAAGAACTGGGATTGATTCAGCCTGTATAGGTGTTGGGACTAAAATATTTGCTTTATTTAACGCATCTATAGTCTCATCAGATACATTTAAGCTTTCAAATTCATTCATAATAATTTCTCCTTATTTCTACAAAAACAAAGGGCGGAACTCTGTTCCACCCTTAACTCACCAATTGGTCTAGGAAGGTACGTGAGAGAACTAACGTCTACCACTGTGGCTTGCCTCTTTTTAGCCATCTTTAGCGTTCCCAATTGAGGGCTTACGACACGGATGGTCTCTCAGCTGCCTATAAATTTATTTTGAGCTCCACGGCCTTCTTCCTAGTAATTATATTTTAACTTAATTTTATACTAAGGTCAAGGAACTACGCCATTTTTAATTATTAAATACTTGAATAGAAACCTATTCCCATATAAGACATAATAATAGTTAAAACGGCTAAAAGTAATAATAATAGAGCTGCAATTAGCATAATTGAGTCTCTAGAATCATCCTGATATTTACGATGTGCAACTATTGGCATACAGAAAGCAATAACTGCAATTAATGCTAAAATTATTGGTAAGCCAAAATGATTTAAGAAATATGGCATTGCAACATCCTCTCCTGCGAAGAAAATGTAATAACCCATAAAGGCTCCAACTACAAGTGAGCCTATGGCTGCAGTAGCCATTACAATCTTAAAGATTAAAGCTGTCTTCTTATCTAACATGCTAATACCTCCAACATACGAAACTATTATATCATAATTACAAAAATATAAAAGGAAAATAAGGATTGGTAGTCCAATTTGTACAAATGGCCCCTATTTATCCAATTTAATATAATAGCACATATTAAAAATTAAAAACCGGATAAAGAAATCCGGTTTTAAATCTCGATTACTTTAATAATTCGATAATGTCTGCCTTCTTAGAGCCTGAAGGAATCTTTACGCCCTTTGCAGCAGCGATTTCCTTTAATTCAGCAACAGTCTTCTTTGATAAGTCCTCTGTAGCTTCAGCCTTTGGAGCAGCAGCCTTCTTTTCTGCCTTTGGAGCAGCAGCCTTTTCAGCCTTAGGAGCTGACTTCTTAGCAGCCTTCTTAGGTTCAGCCTTAGCTTCTGCAGCTAATGCAGCCTTCTTTTCTGCCTTTGGAGCTGTAGTTAATACTACAACATTTTCAACTTCCTTAGCCTTTGGATTAGCTAAACCATTCTTAGCAACTTCGCAAATTGCAGCGAAGCCAGCTGGATCGTTAACAGCCATATCAGCTAACATCTTTCTGTTGATTGTTACATCAGCGTTAGCTAAACCATTAATGAACTGGTTGTACTTTAAACCATTTAACTGTGCAGCAGCGTTGATTCTCTGAATCCATAGCTTTCTGAACTGTCTCTTTCTCTGCTTTCTATCTCTGAATGCATACTGTAATGATCTCATTACCTGCTCATGTGCAGTCTTATATAATGTATGCTTTGAACCGTAGTAGCCCTTTGCTAACTTTAATACGGCCTTACGTCTTCTTCTAGTAGTGTAACCACCCTTAACTCTTGCCATAATTCAATACCTCCTAAATCTTACTTCATGTTAGAGATTAACTGATTAATTCTCTTCTCGTCTGTTGAATGAACTAAACCGCTCTTAGCTAAATCCTTGTTCTGCTTATGAGTCTTGTTAGTCTTTAAATGGCCAGTATAAGCATGGCCGCGCTTAATCTTTCCTGTACCTGTGATCTTAATTCTCTTCTTTAAACCACTATGTGTCTTCTGCTTTGGCATTTTTTAATACACTCCTCTTTTAATTTTCTTTCTTGTCTTTTTCTGACTTAGGTGAAACAACTGCGAATAATGCTCTACCGTCTAATTTAACGTTAGAATCAATTGTTGCACAGTCTGATAAACTTTCAATAAACTTGTTAATAACCTCAACACCGATTTCCTGGTGAACAATCATACGACCACGGAATCTTAATGTAACCTTGATCTTGTTGCCCTTTTCAAGAATTGTCTTTGCCTTGTTTAACTTAGTTTCGAAGTCATGCTTCTCGATAACTGGTGATAACTGAATTTCCTGAACCACCACTACCTTCTGATTTTTCTTCATTTCCTTTAGCTTTTTCTGCTGCTGGAAACGGAAACGGGAATAATCCATGATTTTTGCAACTGGCGGATTAGCCTCTGGTGAAACTAAAACTAAGTCTAGTCCTCTGTCTTCTGCTTCTGCTAGAGCCTTACCACGAGATAAAACACCAAGTTTTTCTCCCTGATCAGTAATAACTAGCAACTCCTTTGCACGAATAGCCTCATTAATGATAGCTTCGTCTTTCTTCTGCTTGTTAATACGAAACACCTCCTAAGTGTAGAAATAAATAAAAATGAGGATACGAAACGCACCCTCATGAATAAACATAATAAATTAATTTCAATTAATCATCGTGACATTCTGCCTACCAACTCAATTATCAATCAGGCGAGAAACAGGGTGTTTCTTCTTTCCACATATTTACTTAACCGAAGTTATTTTACACTATTAGAATTGTTATGTCAATAACTATTTTTTCTTTTTTCACTACATCTGCTTTAAATCTCTAATATTATAGACTGAAAAATATAAAAATGTAAATAATACAATCCAAATAAGACCAACACCAGCCCCACTTGCAACTAAGCCTCCACCTTCTACTTCTATAATAGGAATAAAGATAGATATCATTGTTTTAAATGTTAAAATGGACTGACAAATAATCTTTATAATAATAGATATAAATAAAATACCCATCGGAATAAAGATAGTACCTAATATTGTCGATAATAAAATAGATAATGTTATTTCTACAAAATCAATTATTAATAAATAAAGGATTAATAAATAATCTTTTAATTCGGGCTTATATAAAGGAAAATGAATTAAAGGAATTAAATATAAAATTATAACCTCAAAGATGGTAATTAAAGTCATTATTATAAATATAGATAAAAGCTTAGATATACAAATAACATATCTTTTATTATCTGCTATAAATAAAGAATCAAATGATACTGAATTAATAATTACAGTAATTATAATAGTTGAAATAATTATAGAATTAAATACCTGAATAATAAAACCAGCTAATCTAAAATAATTATTATGAACCTCATCAGACCCAAGTAAATACTCAGCCTCACTCATTGATGGGTTTGAAATAAATACTAAGGCTAAAACCATTAATAATAAGGAAATACCTAATATTATTAAGGTAGTCTTACTAAATATATAATTTAGGTATAAAGATGTTAAAGGAATAATATTATTCTTCTTCGTCCTCTTCATTTTTCTTTCTCCTCTTCTTTATATTTATTAAGCCATCCTTTACATCATATATTTTAGGCTTAAAATCATTAAATAGATTTTTAGCATGTAATGACATAATA
>JAILEP010000015.1 GCA_024697825.1 Acholeplasmatales bacterium | reverse complement strand
TTTTGGAGTATAATTAATCTCCTTGGGGAATTATTATGGAAGAATTAGAAATTAAAAATGAATTAAAAAGAACTAATGATTTATTATTAAAATTAAATAAATTAGATTTATTTAATTTTAATAATAAATCATTAGTTCTTTTTAATTCATTTTTAATTTCTAATTCTTCCATAATAATTCCCCAAGGAGATTAATTATACTCCAAAACATTAATTATTTAAAGACTAAAACCGGTCAAAGACCGGTCCTTTAGCATCCCTTATGGTCTAAGCTACAAGCCTCTCCCATTTCATATTCTAAATCAGAATGACCAAGCTTCTTTAAATAGCCCTCCCAGTCAGTAAATACATCATCATTATCTACTATGCAAGGAATACCAATATCGTGAATCTTAACAAGTCTTTCAAAAACCTCAGGCTTTGTGTCTCTATATATTAAGAATTGTTTCAAATTTTTTAAAGATTCATTAATATCAAAATACTCATATTCAATATTAAATTTATTAAAATTTAATTCACAGTTCCTACAATCAGGACACATCTTACTACCATATACCTTTAGCATAGAATCACCTCTAGGCTTATTATAACATAAAAAAGACTGGTCTTAAGCCAGTCTTTACTAATTTTCTATATTTTCTTCCTTTACATTTATAATATTCTTATTTTTTTCTTTATTTTGAATATATAAGAAAATTGAACCACCAACATCAACTACCATTATTAATTGAGTTATTACAATTACAATACATGTAATTAAATTATAATTTCTATATTGCTTAATTAATCTAAATATAATTGGTGTACCAGTTGAAAGCATAATTAAATAATTATATGCAAGCATTAGGAATGAAACTAATACTAGTGGAAGTGATGCAAGCCAGAAAATTGTAACAATTGATAATACTCCTAAAAGTAGGAAAATGACACCATATAAGAATGAAACAAGATAATATGGAATCATTAATAATTTAACAATCATAATAGGCTTTACAATATCCTCAAGTGATTCATTTCTATGCCTCAAGGCATTAATTGCATTAAGTAAAGCAGAAAGAATTCCAAATGGAACTAATATTAATAATGCCCAGGCAAAGCCTGAAGATATTGTCTCATCCTTAACAGCCCCTAATAGAATAGTTAATATTAAAAATGCATAATGAATAATAACAAGTGGTATTAATGTCTTTTTCATTTATAAATCTCCCTTTTGTTACTATTATTATAAAACAGTTTGATTTTTTTACAACAAAAATATCTCTAAGGCTAAGCCCTAGAGATATTATAAATTAATCCTCTTCTACAAAGACATAATCTGTAGTATATGTACCATCTGTATTTTCTGTCTTTACTACCTTAAAGATATAATTCTTTCCATCAGTTTTAATCTTTAAATAATCAGTATTATCCTCATTATAATATTTTAATGATGTTTCCTTACCATTTTCCTTGATCTTAATCTTGTATTCGCCATCCTCTAATTCCTTAGATACCTTATAGCATTCAGTTTCCTTGCCATTTTCCTTGATCTTACAAGAATATTCCTCTTCGATTTCACCATCTTCAGTTTCAAGCTCTTGCTTAACAATTATAGACTTAGTATCACTAATTGTTACAACAAGCTTAAGCTCCATTTCAGTTTCATCATCTTCAACCTCATTTTCCTCTTTAGCGATAAATGGATATTTTTCTTTCCCATAAACTAAGATACCTGAATACTTAGTTTCAGTTTCAATTTCATTATCCTCTTCTTCATCGTCTTCATCGTCTTCATCATCTTCCTCATCAACCTCAGTTACTGATTCAGATACATATAATGTATATTCATTATCATTATATGTTAATACCTGCTTAGATTCATAACCCTCTAAATCTGATTCATAGGTATTAACCTCAATTGAGCTTTCAGCTAAAACATTAGCCTTCTCAATAATAGAATTAATTTCATCCATATCAACTGATTCACTAGACATTAATGAATTAGTCTCTGTTAAATAATTAATTGTGTTGTATGCAGAAATAGTTTCCTTTGCTAAAACTGCCTCACTATCAAGTGCTATTACATCATTATCATTATTACCACATGATGCAAGTGCTAAAGCTCCTAAACCTACAAATCCTAAACTTAAATATTTTAATTTTTTCATATCTTTCTACCTCTTTTCACCTTATATACAATATTTCTAATATGGTTTTATTGGATATTTTAAAAAAAATTTAAAAAAAATTTGAGCACCGAAATGCTCAAATCATTTTACTTTGTTTTAGTATAGCTTTGGTAGGTATAAATATTATTCTCACCTACTGTAAGCTTAATATCTTCTATATT
>JAILEP010000031.1 GCA_024697825.1 Acholeplasmatales bacterium | reverse complement strand
GGTGTTGAAAAGGGTATGTTTGGTGAAGAAATTATTAATCATACATACCTACTTAGAGATGATATGAATATCGAAGATATAGTATATAATTTTAGGGAAAAATAGGAGGTAGCTATATGGAAAAGGTAATTTATAAGAAATCATTAATTGCAAAGCTTGTATTAAGAAGAGGCTTTTCAATTGAGGTATATCAGGGATTAAAGGATTTAATTTCTACTCATAAGGATGTAACAACTAAGCTTACATTTGACCAGGAAAAGGTTACTTATGGCAAGAAGAATATTGCATTAATTAAATCATATAAGAAGAATATGGTTATTTATTTAAATATTAATCCTACTACAATTGCTAAAAAATATGGTGTTACAGACGCATCTAAATATGTAATTTATAAGGAATATCCTACAAAGCTTTTAATTAAGAATGAGAAGGATTTAGAAAACGCAGAGGCTTTACTTGAGCGTGTCTTAACTAAGGCTGGTGCTAAGGAATTTGTTGAGGCACCATATGTTGATTATGAGAAGGAATTATATGAAAGATCATTTGGTCAGCTATATAAGGAAGGCTTAATCAGAAGCTATATTAAGGAAGTTGATGATGATTTACTTGAAAAGGTAACTCCTATTAAGACTGCAGCCCCTACTGAGGCTGAGGAAAATCCTAATGAGCTTGAAATGGATGTAGAAGATGATGACGATGATGAATTAGATTTAGTTAAGGTTGTATTTAATGCATCATTAGATGGCGCTGATGCTAAAGAATTATATGTCATTTCAAATTATGTAGATTGGAATCCAGATAAGGCTATTAAGATGGATTTAGAGAATGGTCAGTTCACATTAACTGAATTCTATCCAAGAGGCTTTGATTTACAATTTAAGATTACATCTAACCCAGGCTGGGAGGGTGTAGAAAAGGGTATGTTTGGTGAAGAAATTGAAAACCATACATATACTCTTGATAAGGATATTGAAGTAGAAGATATCATTCATAACTTTAGAGAGGACTAAAAAAATAATCGGCTCAACTGAGCCGATTTTTATTTTACTTTGAATATTTAGCAACTACCCTATCAACAATTACAGAAGGGACATATTTAGAGATATCAACACCGAAAGTGATTAGCTCCTTAATAGATGAGCTTGATACCATCTGAAGTCTTGTAGTAGGCATTAAAATTATTGTTTCAATTCCTGGATAAATATCTCTATTATACTGGAATAATGCAAATTCTGATTCATAATCAGAGAAGTTTCTCATTCCTCTTACAATAACATCAATGTTATTTTCCTTGCAGTACTGAACAACTAATCCATCATATTCTGTAACTACAACATTTTTAATATTCTTTACACTGTCCGCAACCATTTCCATTCTTTCTTTGGCTGTGAATGTAGTTTTTTTATTAATGTTTGTTGCAACTACGACATGAACCTCATCAAATAGCTTTGCAGCACGCTTAATTATATCGACATGGCCATTTGAAATTGGGTCAAATGAGCCTGGGTATACACACTTTTTCATAATCTTACCTCTTTGTTACGGTATTAATTATACCAAACTAGAGCATAAAATGAAAGAATTGAATTAAATTTATGACTATTAGCAATTTTTAAGACTAAATTAGTCTTATTTATGATAAAATGTTATTAGGTGATTTTTGATGAAAACAGTAGTTATTGCAACAAATAATAAGAACAAGGTAAGAGAATTTAAATCTATTTTAGATAATGATAATATCGAATTTAAAACATTGAAGGAAATCGGCTACGATAAGGATATTGTAGAGGATGGTAATTCATTTAAGGAAAATGCTATGATTAAGGCTATGACTGTAGCTAAGGAGCTTGGTCATATTGCAATCAGTGATGATTCAGGTCTTTGTGTTGATGCATTAGGTGGTGCACCTGGAATCTTTTCCGCAAGATATGCAGGAACTGGAAATGATGAGGATAATAATGCTTTATTAATTAAAAACCTTAAGGGTATTGAAAATCGTAAGGCACATTATGTTTGTGCAATCTGTGTTGCTTATCCAGATGGTACATATATAACTGAAGAGGGAACTGTCGAAGGAGAAATCATCGATGATAGAAGAGGTACTGGAGGATTTGGATATGATCCATATTTCTATATTCCAGAATTTAAGGCAACATTTGCTGAGGTGCCTCTTGAAAAGAAGAATACTATTTCTCATAGACAGCGTGCTTTAAAGAAGATTAAGGAGCGCTTAGATGAAAATTTTAATATTATCAGATAATCATTATAAGGATTTGGATGATATTAATTATAACGATTATGATTATGTAGTTCATGCAGGTGATTATGGTAATTCCTTAATCGACCTTGAATTAAATAATGTCATATTTGTTAGAGGTAATTGTGATTCAAGTGGTCCAATAGATGAGAGCTTTGAAATTAATGGTAAAAAATTTTATTTAACCCATGGACATTATTATGATGTTAAAAATGGTTATGAAAGATTAATACTAAGAGGAACATTAAAGAATGTCAATTTTGTAATATTTGGTCATACCCATAGACCAGATTTAGTATTGCAGGAGGGCATTGTTTATATTAATCCAGGAAGCTATCAAAATGGTTATTATGTAGAGCTAACAGATAAGCATATTTCATTCTTTAAGGATGGAAAGATGTATAAACAATTTGAAAATAGATGGTAAGGAGGTAATTCTATGGCATCTCTATCTGAGATTTTAAATCTTAATAAGACTAAGGCTACAATCAATAAGATAGACTTATTCCTTGGGGTGTCAGAGAAGTATTCCTATGAATTTATCGCGGCCCTATGCTTTAAGGGCGAGGTAATGGAAAGCCTTGGCGATATAAATGGAGCCCTAAAGCTTGTTTATGAATATGTTCCATATTTTAATAAGATGGAAAATAGAAGTGTAATTACTATTTGTAATTTCATTATTAATTTCTGTATTAAATATGAAAAATATGATCAAGCTATTAAATATATTGAGGTAAAGAAGGGCTATTTACCTGTTTCAAATTTAAGTATTTATTTAAAGGATAAGATTGTCCTTGCCTTAAAAATGAAGGATTATCCTAAGGCAAGAGAAATCCTTGAAAAATATTTAGAGGATGATTTAACCAAGGAAGAGACAATCTATGCTAAGGAAAACCTTGCAGGTATTTATTTTAATGAAAGAAATTTCAAAAAATATTTAGAAATATTACCTGGTATTGAGGCCTATTATAAGGAAAATCTAATGCTTGATAAGCTTTGTGTTACATCCTTCAATCATTTATATATCGATTATATAGATGAAAGATATACAAAGGTTATCTTTGATGGTAAGGATTTTTTAAAAACTAATAAGGATAATGTTTTATATTCTCTTAAGGCAACAACTATTATGATTAAATCATTTGTCGCATGTAATAATTTAAAACAAGCGTCAATTATGGTTTCTAATTTTGAGGATGTTGCAGGAGAAAATTATTTAGATGACTCAATTGATTTTTTCTACGCTGCTAAGGAGGTTTATTCAAGACTTGGTAATGCCTCTGCAATTATTGAATATAATGCCAAGCTTGAAAAGCTTAATAAGGTAAAGAATCCTATTAAGGAGGCTCCTAAGCCTAAAAAGGTAGTAGTAGAGGAAAAGGAGCCTGTAGTTAGATATGATGATATTGTTATTCCAACAATTGAATTCCCTAAGGCAGTAGAGGAAGAGGTTAAAGAGGTATCATATCGTCATGATGTATTAAATCCTAAGCCAAAGGAAGAAATAATTCAGACTCAGGAAATTGTAAAGAAGATTGATTCTAAAAAGACTATTGAGGTTTCTAAGGAATTTAAGCATATTGAAAAGGTCTTTAATGCAATTAATTCAAGAAACCTAGATTCTAAATTTAGAGAGCTATTCCGTTTAGCTTGTATTGAGCTATGTAAGGCCTTCCCAATTGATGAGGTTTATGTTTTATATGAAAAGAAGGTTTTTAACGGAATTCATTTTAAAAAGGGTAGAGCCTATGATAAGAAGTGTGAGGTTGATGATATTGAAAGAACAATCAATTACACAGCCTTTATTCAGGATACTGAAATCTTCTTAGATGATACAGATAAAACCTATAATCATGATATTGTAAATAATATTGATTATGAGGATGATATGTTTGGCTTTGCTATGCCACTTCATAATGAGGTTGGTGTCATTGGTAGTATTGCTTATTTTGCTAAAGAGCAATTTTTAGCTGATGGCTTTTGTTATGAGGCATTAAAGCTATTAACATCAGTTATAAATACTAGATTATTAGTATTTTTAAAGCAGGAGAAGCTTGAAAATGATAATGATAGAGCATTCTTCCTAATTAATAATATGAATTCAGGTATTAAAGAGGAATGTGATGGCTATATCCATTTTAATGAGGCTGCTCAAAATATCTTAGGTGTTTTACAGGATGTTACAATGGATGATTTCTTATTTAATATGGATTCTAAATATCTTCCTGATTATAAAACATTGCTTGAGGAAATTTACAAGAATTTAACCTTAGGTAAATCAATTGAATATGAATATAAAAAGGATGATTCTAAGGTTTTTGTAAAGGAAAGCTTTTATCCTAAGATGAAGGATGGTAATTTATGGGTTACATCCTTAATTGAGGATATTACAGATACTAAGGCACGAGAGGCTGAAATAATTAAGGATGCCTATATCAACCCAATTTCTGGTATGTATACAGAAATTAAGCTAATGGTTGATTTAAGAAAGAATATTAGTGAGGAGCATATGGCTCTTGCAGTATTTGAGGTTCAGGATTTTTCTATTTATACAGAGCTATATGGCTATAATTTACCAGCTCAGATTATTAAAGCTATTGGTATTTATTTAAAGGGTGCCCTAGAAAATGATTTTAAGGTCAATGCTTATCATTTAGAGCGTGACCGCTTCGCAATTATTTTTAAGACTATTAATGATAAAAGAGTATTAGATAAGAAGCTTAATGAAATATTTGATTCAATAAGTAAAGAGGTTAATAAGCTTTCTAATCGTATTAATTTATTATTTAATTCAGGTGTCTTTAGAGTATTAAAGGGATCAGGTATAAATGATGAAAATGTCATTTTAGCTAATGCGCTTGATGCTTTAAATGATTCATATATCATTACAGATGATGGACATCATATTGCTCATTTCTCTAGTGAGATGAATAAACAAAGATTTAAGGATGCAGCTAAGGTCAATGCGATAAGTGAGGCCTTAGATACTAACCAAATCGGTCTATATTACCAGCAGATGGTTAATCTAGATGATAAATCATTATTTGGTTATTATATTGTTCCATCTCATGATTCATATGAAATTGAATATGAGCTTTTAGAAAAGATTGCAATTAGAAAGAATCTAATTAGAAAGCTTGATAGATATGTTATTTCTAATGTTTTAAGAGAAGAAAGAATCTTAAGAACAGAAACTAAATTTAGAATGACTATGTTTTTATATATTCATAAGGAAAGCTTAGATTTAGGCTTAGCTGATTTTATTAAAAGACAGCTTAATCTATTTAAGACTAATCCAAGCCAGCTAGTTTTAATTGTTGATTCAGTTGATAAGGCATCCTGTGCTTTAATTAAGGGATTAAATGTTAGAATTGCGACAAGGAATCCTTTTGATTTATATAATTATCGTTTAGATTATTTAATTTATGATTATCATAAGGCATCATATGATTCAATTGAGGATATGTATAAGCTTGCCTTAAAATTTGATTCATCAATTATTTTAGAAGAAATTAATACAAATGATGATATTAAATATTGTGTAGATAATCACTATAATTTAGTTTATGGTAAGAAATATAAGACTTTAAGAAGACTTAAGGAAATTATTGGAGGCATTAAGCATGAGTAAGAAGAAAATTACATATGTGATTATTTATCTTATTTCTGCAGTTTTACTAGCAGTTACATTTATTATTGGTATATTTAATATTTTTAATCATTATAATTTCTTAAATACATCAAGTGGCTATGATTCATCTGTTGGCTTAGATGTTTCATTTAGTGAGGATGAAAAGGATAGCCTATTAGATGCTTATATTGATAAATATTATTCTACATCTACTGATGATAAGCAAAGTCAAATTAAGGTAGAAATAATGAGTAAATATTATTTATTAGATGGTATTTATTATTATGAGGATGTCCCTCAAATCAATTCTTATTTAGTAGCTGTAAGCTTTATAATAAGTGGTATTTCCTTAGCTTCATTTGTCATTTTCTTAATTTTAAGTAAAAGGTGTGAATAATGGAAAAGCTATGCTATTTACCTAAGCATCCTGAAATTAAAATGTATCAGGATACAGATATGTTTTGTATCAATACTGATACTGAGGTTTTAGGAGAATTTTTAGATATTAAAAAAACTGATAATGTATTAGATATAGGAACTAATAATGGAGCT
>JAILEP010000117.1 GCA_024697825.1 Acholeplasmatales bacterium | reverse complement strand
TTTTTAGTCTTGGTTTGATTAACTTATTAAAATTTTTATAATTTAGTACTTGATTATTAATAGTTAATCACCTGTCTATATTGTATCATTTATATATAGATAAAACAATAAAAAATGGCAGATATCACTACCTACCATTTCATAATTTATTCTGTTCTTAATGCAACTACTGGATCCTTCTTTGCAGCACTTCTTGCAGGGATAAATCCTGAAATAGCTGTTAGGAAGATTGAAATTAAAATCATAATAATTGCAGTTATTGGTGTAAGGTTTGCAATAACCTTAACTGCACCATCTGATAAAGCTGTAATTGTAACGTTAATAATTAGCTGTAAAACGTATGTTACTACAATACCAATTAAGCCTGATACTGCGCCAATGATGAATGTTTCTGCATTGAATAGGTGAGAAACATCCTTCTTACGACCACCAAGTGATCTAATAACACCAATTTCCTTAACACGCTCCATTACAGATACGTATGTAATAATTGCAATCATTACACTTGATACTACAAGAGATAATGCAGTAAATGCAACAAGTGCATAAGTAATAATTGTAATCATTGTAGAAATTAAGGAAATAATTAAGCCTACTGTATCTGTATACTTTATTTCAGTTCTTTCAGTAAAGCTTAATGTAGTAGATCCTAATACAGTACTAAAATCATATGTATCAGTATCATCGTCATAATAATCATTGAATGTAAGAGTCTTCTCTTCATTCCATGCATCTAAGTAATCTGTTACTAATGTCTTACTGTCAAAATCAACAGGATAAATTGAAATACTTGCTGGAGTACTAGATCCTGCAACTGCATTTAATGTTAATGATCTATAAGATGAGCCTAATGAAATACCAAATAGGCTTAGCATCTGAGACATCTGATTTGTCTCACCTACATAGCATCTAGTTGTATCCTCACCATAAATTACATCATCAAATGTTTCATTAAGCTTTTCCCAATAATATGTCATATCATAGTAAACACCTAATGAAATCTTATAATATAGATAATAATTCTTACCTGATTCAATAGTAGTATCCTCAGTTTCTACATATGTACTATCTAAAAGCTCATAAACCTTACCCTTACCCATAGCTGTTAATGTAGACATTGGCATACCATCTAAATCGCTCCTCTTCATACCAGATGAAGATAATGCAGAATCATTAATTAATGAATAACCACTATTTTCTCCTGACTGAATACCATAAGATGAGCCCTTAATTGCCCTAGCAATCTCAGAATTCTTATTGATATTAATCATTTCTCTAGCTAATTCCTCAGTATATAATAAGCCTCGGCTTAAAGAACCATAAGAAACAGTATCCTTAGGCTTAACAATACCGACTACATTTAATGTCTTAGATGCAGCCTTAGCTTCATCAGATGCATTAGACATATCATAATTATATAAATATCCACCAACAGAGTCTGGGCCTTCGTCTGTTTTATAAATATAATCATTTGGATACCAAGTAAATTGCTTATTTAATAATTCATCATAAGTGAAGCTACTCTTCCATGAATATTGTGGAAGTGATGAATCATTCTTTGTTAATGCATGATATACAAGCTGATAGAAATCATCCTGAGTATAGTAGCCTAGCTGTGCTAAGACTAAATCAGTCATTTCCTGCTCATCATCTACTACGATAATGACATCAGTTGACTTTTCAGGTAAATGACCCGCAACTATATCATACTGCTGGCTAATATAGTCATTATTATCAATACACTGACTCATTGGAGTTGTAAGTGATGTAATAATTTCACTATATTGTGCATATGCATCCTGATCAATATGTGTAATAGCCTGGCTATATACATTAGTTATTGCAGAAAGAGACATAGATGATACATTATAATCACTCTGATTTAATGTAGCTCTTTCCTTATCACCAACTGTAAAATCTGTATAAATATTATTAGTAACATCAATACCATAATTTAGCTTAATTGCACTATAATAATCCTTTGGCATAGACATTACGTAATTTACATAATTCTCATCAATCTCATTATTTGTAACAAGTGAAGTTAATGCCTTCTCATTTTGAACTAAATAAGCAATCATTGAATTAACATTAACCCAATCACCAGCCTCTAAAGCTTCCTTAGCTGACTGGAATGATGATGAATCCATCATTGTTGAATAGTCAAATGATGTTTGAGCTATCTCAATAGGATAGCCTGAAAGCATATCATTTTGTAGATTATCAATATAATCATTAACGCCTGTTGAAACTGCAAGTACTGTAGATACACCTACAATACCAATTGAACCAGCAATACCAACCATGAATGTTCTCTTACGCTTACTCCAAAGATTTCTTGCGGAAAGCTTGAATGCTGTCCAGAAGCTCATCTTAGCTCTTTCCTTAGAATTCTTTTTCTTTTGATAAGCCTTAACTGCAGCCTTATCATTAGAATCAATGGCTGAAAGATCCGCTTTTTCCCGCTCTTCCTCAGCCTTTCTTAATTCTGCAATTTCTTGAGCCTCTTCCTCTTCAGTGAATGGATTTGAATCATCCTTTACCTCACCATCTAAAAGATTGATAATTCTTGTTGAATATTTATATGCTAAATCAGGGTTATGTGTAACCATGATTACAAGCTTTTCAGTTGCAATTTCCTTAATAAGATCCATGATTTGAACTGATGTTTCAGTATCAAGGGCTCCTGTTGGTTCATCTGCTAATAGGATTTCAGGCTCATTTACAAGCGCTCTTGCGATTGCAACTCTTTGGCACTGACCACCTGATAGCTGATTAGGGTGCTTATTATATTGTCCAGCTAAGCCTACACGGTCTAAAGCCTTCTTTGCACGTTCAATTCTTTCCTTCTTACTAATACCTGAAATTGTTAAGGCAAGCTCAACATTTCCTAAAACAGTCTGATGGGGAATTAGATTATAGCTTTGGAAAATGAAACCAATTCGATGGTTACGATATACATCCCAATCTCTATCATTAAATTCCTTTGTTGAACGTCCATTGATGAATAAATCTCCATCTGTATATTTATCTAAGCCACCAATAATGTTAAGAGTTGTTGTCTTACCACATCCTGATGGACCTAAAATAGATACGAACTCGTTCTTTCTAAAATTAAGGCTAATTCCCTTTAAGGCATCAACCTTCATGTCAGCTACGATATATTGTTTTGTTATATTTTTTAGCTTTAGCATATGAACACCCCCAATGTCAGACGAAAACTGATTTGATTATACTATATTTTTTCAAATTTTTATATATAAAAAATATTATTGAACAAATAAACGCTTTCTGTAAATAAAAATAAGACAGCCGTTTAAAAACTGCTGTCTTATTAACTATTTTGCCTTCCTTTTATGGGCTTTTTCCTTATTGATATAAAGGTTCTGATCTGCTAATTCAATCAATTCCTTTATATTGATAGATTTATCATATTTTTTATAACCAATTGATGTTTCAACACGGTACTCTTTACCACTTACTTGATTAGCATTTTCAAGTTCAGTTTTGATAGTTCCGATAAACTTTTCCAAATCCTCATCATTATCTACTAAAACCATGATGATAAATTCATCTCCACCATATCTTGCAAGAATTCCTCTTCTATTTAAGGTAGAAATAGACCTCTTTAAAACATCAGAAAACATTACTAGGGCATGGTCGCCCTCAACATGGCCATAATTATCATTGATAAATTTAAATCTATCTAAATCTAGCATTAATAAATATAGGCATACATTATCCTCAAGTGAATTAATGCTGCGCTGTAAAACTCTCATAAAATTACGTCTATTATTTAATTCTGTAAGTGAATCCTGGGAGATTTGGTTTGCAACATCCACCATATAAAGGATTAGTGAGGCAAGAGTTAATGAACATATAGTAATTGGCACCATTTGATAATTATACTGAAATGCGCCTGCAAGTAATGGAATTAATGGGAATGATGAATAAACTAATAATCTTGAGCTTTCAACATAATATTTAGGATTGAATGCTCTAATTAAGCATCTTATACAAGATACTAAAACATATGAATATATACATACATAAATCGCAATGAAAGCACTACCTCTTTGCATAATTGGAACAACATTACTATTTACATTAACTAAAGAGTCAACCTTAATATCAAATATTATTCCTGTCCATATATTAACAATTAATAATATTGCATTGACAAGAATAAAGAACATTGAGAAGCATAGTACCTTCTTTTCTCTTACTATTTTACTATCAAGCTCAGCCTCAAAATATAAAAACCAAAGGAATGCTGAAATTGAACCAACAAAATAATATAAGGATTTTAAAGTAAAAGTGACTCCCATATTAAATGGAATATAGCTATGCATTAAATAAAAGAAAAATAAATCTAAAATTCCCATAACAATAAGGCTAAACATCGCAATTCTAAAAATTTTATCCTTAAATGTTCCAGATAGACCTACTCTTGAATGAATAAGCATAACTATAATTATTAAAAGACTAAATATCCCAAGAACAGTGTACAAAATGAAATAATCATTTGCTAGCATATTATTCATATTATCACATCCGCTCTATTTATTTAATTATACCCTTAAATATTACAAATGTAAAATATTTAAAAATATTATAGTAATATATGCAACAAAACTAAAAAAAATTCCCAGATATACTGGGAATTTAATAATCATATTTAGATTTCTAAATCGTCGTCATCCTCAAGATCATTCTTAACTGCTGAATCTTCACTAATTCTCATTTCAGTATCAGCATCGAATAAATGACAGTGATTCATGTCGAACCATAACTTTAATGGCTGACCTAAAGCTAAGTCATCTCTTGATGGAACAGCTGCGATAATAGGATCGCCATCAACATCAGCGTAGATGTTTGTTTCAGCACCTAATAATTCTGACATTTCAACTGTGATGTCTACCATAGCGTTAGCCCATACAGTCTTCATTAATTCATTCTGCTCATCATAAACATCCTCTGGACGAATACCGAAGATGATATCTCTATTTTCATAACCCTTTTCACGAGCTACCTTTAACTTACCTTCTGGAATACGGATAGTATAGTTACCCTTAGATGAAACGAATTCACCATTATCCTTTAATTCACCATGGATGAAGTTCATAGGAGGTGTACCGATGAATCCACCAACGAATACGTTTGCTGGAGAATCGTATACTTCTCTTGGTGTACCAACCTGCTGAATTCTACCGTCTCTCATAACTACGATACGGCTAGCCATTGTCATGGCTTCGATCTGGTCATGTGTTACGTAGATTGTTGTACAACCTAATTCTCTATGTAACTTAGTTAACTCACCACGCATTGTTACACGTAGCTTTGCATCTAGGTTTGAAAGTGGCTCGTCTAGTAAGAATACGCCTGCCTGCTGAACGATTGCACGTCCAAGGGCAACTCTCTGACACTGACCACCTGATAACTGTCTTGGAAATCTCTGAAGGAATGCTTCTAGACCTAACATCTTAGCTGCAACTGCAACTCTCTGAGCAATTTCTTCTCTTGGCATACGACGTAGCTGTAAACCGAATGCCATGTTGTTAAATACTGTCATATGTGGATATAAGGCATAAGACTGGAATACCATTGCGATTCCTCTATCCTTAGGGCTGACATTATTCATTAAAACGTCATCAATCTTGAATTCACCTGAAGAAATGTCTTCTAGACCTGCGATCATACGTAATGTAGTAGACTTACCACATCCTGATGGACCAACGAATACGATGAATTCCTGATCATCGATATGAAGATTAAAATCGAAAACAGCCTGAACGCCGTTAGGATAAATCTTATTAATATTAATTAAATCAATTACTGCCATAATTAATTCCTCCAAACTTCTCTAACTATATTATATATAAAACCAAATCGTTTTAGTATGTGCATTTTGCACAATTTTTATAAACGGCTTAGTTATGGCTTACTTTCCTCCAACTAGCATATACAGGATATATGCATCCTTGAAGTTTCTTAAATCAAACCCCGATGTCTCCTTAAGCTTGTCTAGCTTATACATCATAGTGTTTCTGTGAATAAACATTTCTTTTGATGCTCTTGAAACATTTAAATCACATTCTGCGAATCCCTTTATGAATTCTTCGTTTATACTTGAATGCTCTAGAATAAAGGCCAAAATATCTCTTTGACATGTTATTCTCGGATTCTCAAGCATTGCACTCTTAAGATTATACACACCAGGTGGTAAAACATCAAGAAGTTTTTGTGAAATCGCTATCTCTTTTTCATTTCGAACCTCATCACCATCACCTGATAAATATGCATACACACTAAACATAAAACTATTTTCAAGTGCATATAGCATATCTGTTATATCTTCCTCATTGTCATAATTATTATAATATATAACTAATGATGTTGCACGCTTTTCACTCTTTAGGCTGTTATTCATCAGCTGCTTGAAAATATCTGTAATTTCATCCTGATAATCAGCCGCATTTCTAATTAATACAAATCTCATTTATATCACCTAGAAAACCTGATATTCATCGTCTGAATCATCCTTGCTTTCGTTACTACCTTCATTATAGTCATTATTATCTACAGTATCATTATCAACACTATAGCTATCATTATCATTTGTTACATCCTTTGTTTCTGCATCAATTGAATCATCTTTTCTAAAGCCTTCCTTTTCAGGATCAAACTGGCTTTCAGGATTACGAGGATCATTGAATCCAAATGTTTGCTTAAATGCTTCTGGGTCTACAGTAATAGGATCCTTTTGTACTAAATCGGTACCACTTATTATATCAACAACACTTCTTCCACCAATTGCAGCAAATACACCTGATACTACAATAATAAATCCTGAGAATAGGAAATATGAACCTAAATAAATAAACCATGTACCAACAATTTCTCTTATGATAAGCTGCTTAACTGTAGCCTTAACCTTACCCTTATGAGAAATAACCTTAATCTTCATAGCCATTCTACCAACAGTTTGCTTACTCCAATAATGTGGTAGAATAACAAAATATGGTATGAATAATACTAATGCTACTAAATCAATAACTAAATATAAATGTACTGAATAGCTATAATATTCCTGTAATGCCTTTTGGAATGAATCATAATATTCAGAACTATTAGTTTGAATATATAATAAGTAATCAGTTAAATATTCATCCTGTGCCTGAGAGAAGGCTACAAAATCAAATCCAGTTAAAAATAAAATTAGTAATGAAATGGAACCGACAACAGCGCCAACTACTAATAAATCAATTAGGAACGCTAAAAATCTTTGTCCACTTGTGGCTCTGTTATATAGTTGCATTAAAATCACCTCAATAAACTATTATTTATTATACTTTAATTAGCAAAAAAAGTAAAGAAAACGACATTCATTTGAATACAAAAAAGAACGATATGAACCCAAATGTTACCTTATTAATTAGATACTTTTGCTTATTAATAATTTAACACTGATTAAATCTAATTATATGTGTTAAAATAATTATATAGAAATAGGGTGATTAACTATTAATA
>JAILEP010000025.1 GCA_024697825.1 Acholeplasmatales bacterium | reverse complement strand
AATGATGCTAGTGTAGCAGATAACCAAGGTTATCAAGCTCAACCAGCACCAAGAGTAAACAATGCTCCAAGAGCACAAGAGAAGCAACCTGATTCATTCGATGTATCAGAGGTTGCTGAAGACGATTTACCATTCTAAAATGTACAATATATAGGCAAATAAAAAAACTTATCAAATTGATAAGATCTTTAATGTTGTCTAACGCCATGGCTGGGCTTTATATATAACATATATAAGTGACTGGTGAAGTAGGCTGGTGAAGTAGGCTGGATGGATCAAGACAAAAATAAAAGACCTCATCATTTCTGATAAGGTCATTGCAGTTAAATAAAATATCTTTGCAAATTATTATTCAAATAAGAAAAAGTATTGGAATGTATGCCCATCAATAGTTAAATCTATTCTAATAAGATTCTTATAATCATTTTCAGGAATACTTAAAACATTATTATCAACCTTTGTAGCCTTATATGTTGTATCATTATACCAACCAATCATATCATTTATTTCATCTTCTATATAAGGCTTCTCTTTTTCCATATTCATATACAAGCGGTCATCTGTTAAATAATAATATGCATCAATTGATTCATATTCTGGAACATTTAACTTATATTCTGATGCTTTAGGTGATGCATCTAATTTCTTTAAATCATCAAGTTCCAACATTAGCACGCGCTTGTATACGATTGACTCATCATCAGATACAACTGCATTAGTATGATAACATCTATTATTATCATTAATAGTTATTGCTGGTGCATAATATGTAATTGATGTATATTTTGTTGACTTATTAGTAGATGTAGATAATAAAACAATTAAAGTTATTGTTACAACTAATAGTAATGAAACGCTAGATAATAATCCAATAATAAAACCCTTTTGCTTAAAAATTATATTATTCTTTTTAACATAATTATCTTCCTCTTCTTTATTACACAAAAGTTCATTCTTACTTACGTTAAATTCAATGCACAAAGCTTCTAGTAAGTCATCACTTGGTAATCCCAATCCATTTTCCCACTTAGCAATTGCACTTCTTGAAACAAAAATTTTATCTGCAAGTTCCTTTTGTGTTAAATTATTTTTATTTCTTAATTCCTTAAGCTTATTTCTAAATTCCATGTATCAATCACCTCAACTACTATTATAAATAAAAAAATATAAAATATCGTGTTACTTCAGCATTTTATCGTGTTACTTTTAATAAAACGACAATTTTATAAGTATTATTTAATATAGAACATCAACGTTTAAATTATATCATAACTTTAGCATCAGAAAAAGCAAAGTCAAAAGTCAAGAAAGCAAAAAACCTCATCATTTCTGATAAGGTCATTCATACTTATGTTTTATGTCATTTTCTTGCGAGTGATTGTGTCACTTCACAAAAGTATTAACTAGTCCTTTACGAATGGTAATAGAGCCATATGACGAGCACGCTTAATAGCGATAGCTAACTTTCTCTGATACTTAGCAGATGTACCAGTTACACGACGAGGTAAAATCTTGCCTCTATCAGTAACGAACTTTCTTAATAAGTCTACATCCTTGTAATCAATGTACTCGATATGATTCTGTGTAAAGTAACATACTTTCTTACGACCGCGACGTTCACGGTTATTTCTGTTATTCTGCATTTTACGTTTCCTCCTGTTTAGAATGGTAAATCGTCATCAGCAACTTCAACATTGAAAGATTCAGGCTGTGCATCATCGTTCTTAGGTGCATTATATGATGGATTATTATATCCATTATTATTGCCGTAAGATGGATTGCTGTAGCCACCCTGATTTCCATATGATGGGTTGTTATAATTCTGCTGACGTGCAGGCTGCTGGTTTGGATAACCATTACCCTGCTGATATGCTGGCTGGGCATTAGGATCTCTTGGTGTTAAATTCTCAACCTGATCAACAACAACTTCTGTTACATATCTAGTCTGGCCATCATTACCCTGGTAATTTCTTGTCTGGATTCTACCAGCAATACCAAGCTGATTGCCCTTCTTAACATAACGACCAATGAATTCTGCCTGCTGACCAAATGCTGTGATACTGATAAAATCAGCCATAGTCTGACCATTGGCATCTCTTTGTGTTCTGTTAACAGCTAATGTAAACATAACATATGCTGAACCGCTCTGAGAATAACGAACCTCAGGGTCCTTAGTGATTCTGCCGATTAAAGATACTCTATTCATAATAAAATACCTCTTTTCTATTACTCGCCCTTAACAACTACGATAGAACGAATGATAGTCTCGCTGAAACCTGCTAATCTATTGAATTCATTAACAGCTTCCTTAGTAGCTTCAACATCGAATACTACATAATAACCCTTCTTATTATGATCGATTTCGTATGCAAGCTCTCTGAATCCCCATTCCTTTGCTTCTAAAACCTTAGAACCATTGTTAGTGAAAATAGCCTTTGTATTTTCGATTTCTGCCTTAATAGCATCCTGGTCTAGGTTAGCACGAAGGATGAACATAACTTCATATTTCTTCATTTTACTACCTCCTTATGGTCTATGGGTTAGGACTAGGTGCCTAACCAAGGTCATTTCTTTTACGAAATGCTCTAATAGTATATCATAATGGGCCGTTCTTTACAAGTGAATTTTTAATTTAAGCCAAATAAGGCATTTGCGTTGGCAGTTGTAATTCTTTCAGCCTCTTCTACACTAATATTTTTTAGCTCTGCAATCTTTGCTAAAACAAATCTAACATAGCTTGATTCATTTCTTTTACCACGGTATGGATCTGGTGCTAGGAATGGTGAATCTGTTTCAATTAATAAACGATTAATATCAATTTCTGTTGCAACTCTCTTTGGTTCTTTAGCATTCTTAAATGTTACAGGACCACCAAGTGAAATATACATTCCAAGCTTCACATATTCCTTAGCCATTTCAGCTGAGCCTGAATAGCAGTGCATTACACCCTTTAACTTTCCATTAAATGATTTAATAATATCAAATGTATCCTGAGCAGCATCCCTTGAATGAACAATAACAGGTAAATCAAGCTTTATTGCAAGCTCACATTGCATACGGAATAATTCCTTTTGCTCCTCTACAAATTCTGTGCTCCAGTGATAATCAAGACCACATTCACCAATTGCATAGATTTTATTTTTCTTAATATATTCGACTAATTCAGCAAATTGTGCCTTATATTCACTATTACATTCCTCTGGATGAACACCCGCAGTAGGATAGAAAATATCATATTTCTTAGCTAATTCCTGAGCTTTTCTATTAGTATCATATGAAAAGCCAACTAAAACTATTTTTTCAATATTAAATTCCTTACATCTAGCTATGCATTCATCTAAATCATTTTCAAATTCTTCATCAAAAAAATGGCAATGTGTATCAATCATATTTTTATACCTCGCCCCTAATTATACAACAAAAAAGGCTATTAAGAAAAATAATTCTCATAGCCTATTAATTATATTTACTTTGCAGCCTCTACCATAGCCTTACAAAAATCATAAACATAAGGTGCTGCATCCTTGCCATGCTCAGCAATAATATTAACGATTGCAGAACCAACAATTGCACCATCAGAAATCTTAGTCATTTTAGCTACAGCCTCTGGATTAGAAATACCAAATCCGATCGCAACTGGAGTATCAGTATATTTTCTAATTTCCTTTACGATAGATTCAAGGTCTGTCTTAATTTCCTTTCTAACACCAGTTACACCTAAAGATGAAACTAGATAAATAAAGCCTTCAGCCTCACTTGCAAGCTTCTTAATTCTATCCTGAGATGTAGGTGTAATCATAGAAATTACGACCTGGTTATACTTCTTTGCAACATCTGCTGCTTCATGCTTTTCCTCATAAGGTAAATCTGGAATAATAATACCTAGCATATTTAATTCCTGTGCCTTCTTAAAGAATCTATCATATCCGTAAGCAAATACAGGATTTAAATAAGTCATAAATACCATTGGAAAATCTGGATAATTAGCTCTTACCTTTTTAACCATATCAAATACCTTATCAGTAGTTGTACCTGAAGCGATAGCACGCATATCGGCATTAAATATTGTCTTTCCTTCAGCGATAGGGTCACTAAATGGAATACCTATTTCAATTAAAGCAGTACCTGCTTCAATCATCTTATAAATAAACTGCTCTGTTGATTCTAAATCTGGATCACCTGCAGTAACGAAGCCAATGAAGGCCTTCTTCTTAAATACATCCTTAAAATTACTCACTGATCTCAACTCCTAAATATCTTGCAATAGATGCACAGTCCTTGTCTCCACGACCAGATACTGTGACAACAATAATCTTATCCTTGCTCATAGTAGGTGCTACCTTTAAGCAGTATGCAATTGCATGAGCAGATTCAATTGCAGGGATAATACCCTCACACTTAGTTAAATATAAGAACGCATCAACTGCTTCCTTATCTGTAATAGGTACATACTTAGCACGACCAATTGAGTGTAGGTATGCATGCTCAGGTCCAATACCAGGGTAATCTAGACCAGCAGAGATTGAATAGACCTCATCAATCTGACCATATTCATTCTGGCAGAATAATGATTTCATACCATGGAATACACCAATCTTACCTGTTGTAATTGTAGCTGCTGTCTTACCTGAATCAACACCTAAGCCAGCTGCTTCACATCCAACAAGCTCAACATCCTTATCATCAATAAAATTATAGAATGAGCCGATTGCATTAGAGCCACCACCAACACAGGCAATAACCATATCAGGAAGTCTACCCTCAGCCTCTAGCATCTGTTCCTTAGTTTCCTTAGAAATAACTGACTGGAAATCACGAACAATTGTTGGGAATGGGTGTGGACCCATTACTGAACCAAGTACGTATAATGTATCATCCATTCTATTAGACCATTCCATCATAGCTGCATTAACTGCATCCTTAAGTACTCTAGTACCTGTCTTTACTGCATGTACCTTAGCACCAAGTAATTCCATTCTAAATACATTTAATGCCTGACGCTTAGTATCTTCCTCACCCATGAATATTTCACATTCCATATCCATTAAGGCTGCGGCTGTTGCGGTTGCAACACCATGCTGTCCTGCACCTGTTTCTGCTATAACTCTAGTCTTACCCATCTTCTTTGCTAGTAAAACCTGGCCTAATACGTTATTAATCTTATGAGAGCCTGTATGGTTTAAATCCTCTCTCTTTAAATAAATCTTAGCTCCACCTAATGCCTTAGTAAGCTTTTCTGCATAATATAATCTTGATGGACGATTTGCGTATTCCTCTAATAGCTTATTTAATTCAGCCTTAAATTCAGGATCATCCTTATACTTATTGTATGCTTCATTTAATTCTAATACAGCATTCATTAATGTTTCAGGAACATACTGACCGCCAAAATCTCCAAATTTAGTCTTTTCACTCATCTCTGCAACCTCTAATAAACTCTTTCATTTTGTTATAATCCTTAAATCCATCTGTTTCAACTGATGATGATACATCAATACAATAGGGATTTAATTTCTTTGCCTCACTTAAATTATCAAGTGTAATACCACCTGCTAAAAAGAAAGGCTTATGATTTTGGATTTTACTCCAATCAAACATCTGACCCTTACCGGGATCATCATTATCAAATAGTAAATAATCTGCATATTCACTATCCTTGTATGCTCTAATAATAGGCATATCTGTAAATGATCTTATTTCCTTAATAAAATCATCATCCTCTCCACCATGGAGCTGAATCATATCAATTGCCTTAAGGCTTACAGCCTCTCTAACAACATCAATGGTATTATTTCTAAATACACCAACAGCCTTAATATTAGGATTTAATTCCTTCTTAAGCTCTAGTGCTTCCTTTGGTGTTACTGTTCTCGTTTTATTTAAACAAAACACAAAACCAATAAAATCTGGTTTAAGCTCATTGGCATATTCAATATCAACTTTTCTTCTTAAACCACAGATTTTAACTAGCATTTTTTAAATTCCTCTAATGTCTTTTTAGGATCGCCACTTCTCATTAATACCTCACCCATTAAAACACCATTTAATTTAGCATTTTTAATAGCTTTGACATCATCAATAGACTTGACTCCACTTTCAGAAATTAAGAATAATTCAGGGTATTTTTCTCTAAGCCTTAGGCTTAAGCTATTATCCACTGTAAAATCCTTAAGATTTCTATTATTAACACCTACGACAACGGCGCCACATGCCTTTGCCTTTTCGATTTCTTCTTCGTTATGTGTTTCAACTAGGCAAGATAGTCCTAAGCTATGAGCTAAATCTAAATATTCCTTTAATGTTTTCTTATCTAAAATAGCACATATTAATAAAATAATATCTGCACCTAATAGCTTAGATTCATAGATTTGATATTTGCTGCAAACAAAATCCTTTCTTAATACTAAGGCTTTACCCTTAGCATTATCAATAACCATTTTTAAATGATCGTCATTACCTAAGAATTTTGTAGGCTCTGTAAGACATGAAATACAATCAGCACCAGCCTCAATATAAAGCTTAGATTGAATTTCAGGATGATAATTAGGCTCAATTAATCCCTTAGATGGAGAAGCCTTCTTACATTCACAAATATAAATAAAATCCTTCTTCTTACATAATTCGTAAAGCTTAGGCTCACCCTTTTCAAGGCTTGCAACCTTAGCCTTTAGCTCATTAATAGATAGATTCTTTCTTCTTTCTTCATATCTTTTTCTAGTTGATTCAACTAATATATCTAATATATTCATTAGAACTGATTTGATAATTCGACATACTGCTTAACCTTAGCTAAGGCCTTGCCTGAAGCGATAGTTTCACGTGCAATGTCGATACCCTTCTGAATTGAGATTCCATCTGTGGCAATGTAGATTGCAAGACCTGCATTTAAAATAACTGCATCACGTCTTGGAGAATCCTCATTATTTAAAATCTTTAATGCAATTTCCTTATTAACCTCTGGTGCACCACCAACTAAATCCTCAAGCTTGCAATATTCAAAGCCATAAGCCTTAGGATCGAATGTAAAACTTGAAATAACTCCATTTCTTAATTCAACTACATCACTCTTACCAGTTAATGTAACCTCATCAAGACCATCCTCACCATGAACAAAGAAGGCATTCTTAATACCAACCTCTTTTGCAACCTCTGCAAGAACTGGTAATAATTCCTTTGAATAAGAACCAAGCAAAATCTTTTCTGCATGTGCAGGATTTGTAAGAGGTCCTAAAATATTAAATACTGTTCTTAAGCCTAATGACTTACGAATAGGACCTACATTCTTCATTGCCTTATGATATACCTGTGCAAATAAGAAAATTAAATTAGTATCCTTAAATACCTTCTGAGCTTCATCAGGTGTAGTTGTAATCTTTACACCAAGTGCTTCAAAGATATCAGCTGCACCACACTTAGATGAAACAGCTCTATTTCCATGCTTAGCAACCCTAACACCTGCTGCTGAAACAACAAATGATGAAATAGATGATAGGTTAATTGATGATGATCTATCTCCACCTGTACCTACAATATCAATTGCGTCCTCTGCATTTTCAAAATGAGTACCATTATCTCTCATTGCCTTAGCAGATGCGGCAATTTCAATTACAGATTCACCCTTCATTCTTAATGCAACTAAATAAGCACCAGCCTGTGCCTGATCAATTTCAGCCTTCATGATCTTATCAACCATGAAATATGCCTCATCAAATGTTAAATCGTTTTTTTCAACAACCTTATTTAAAATTTCCTTTACTTCCATCTTCCCTATACTCCTTTATTTAAGAAATTTCTTAATATTTGCATTCCATCATCTGTAAGAATTGATTCAGGATGGAATTGTATACCATAAATTGGATACTTAACATGCTCAACTGACATTATTTCATTATCAGAATTACGGCTTGTAATCTTTAATTCATTAGATTCACCTTTTCCAATTAATGAATGATATCTAGCTGCTGGAATCTTATCTGGTAATCCATTAAATAAAACTGAATTATTATCAATTTTAATCATATCCCTCTTACCATGACAAATTCTTTTAGCATTTGTTATTTCAAGACCAAATACCTCACATATCGCCTGATGTCCAAGACATACTCCAAGAATTGGAATATTATGAATGTTTTTAACAACATCCTCAATAACACCAGCATCCATAGGTCTACCAGGACCTGGAGATAAAATAATATGTGTTGGCTTTAAAGCCTTTATTTCTTCTACTGTTAATTCATCATTTTTAACTACCTTAATATCTGGATTTAATGTTCCTAAATACTGATATAAATTAAATGTAAATGAATCATAATTATCGATTAGTAATATCATTATTTATTACCTCCGACTGCTTCAATAGCCTTAAATGTAGCCATTGCCTTATTTTCTGTTTCAAGATATTCATTTTCAGGTACAGAATCCATAACGATTCCGCCACCAGCCTGAAGATAAATTGTCTTATTTTTCTTAATAATAGTACGGATAACAATACACATATCCATATTATCTGTAAAATCAATATATCCTAAGGCACCACCATAAATACCACGTCTTTCAACCTCAAGGTCATCAATAATCTGACAAGCTCTAAGCTTTGGAGCTCCAGATAATGTACCCGCTGGAAGGATTGACTGTAATGCCTCAAGTGAAGTATAGCCAGGCTTACTCTTACCTACTACTGTACTTGCGATATGCATTACATGTGAGAATCTTAAAATCTTCATATATTCAGGAACACTTACAGTCCCAAACTGACAAACACGACCAACATCATTTCTTCCTAAATCAACTAGCATATTATGCTCAGCTAATTCCTTTTCATCAGCCATAAGCTCTTGTTCAATTCTGATGTCATCCTCAATTGTCTTTCCTCTAGGTCTAGTTCCTGCAATTGGATAGGTTGTGACTGTATCACCATGCTTAGAGCATAATGTTTCAGGTGATGCACCTGCAATCTCAACCTCATGGCTTTTTAAATAATACATATAAGGAGATGGATTAATGCTTCTTAAATTACGATAAGCTTCAAATAATGAGCCTTCCATTTCTCCTTTAAATCTTCTAGAAAATACGCACTGGAAGATATCGCCATCATAAATATGCTTTTTAACTCTTTCAAGCTTCTTTTCATATTCTTCCTTTGAATCAATAGATGTGGGCTTCTTAAGAATTACATTCTTTTCTACTGTTTTATTAGGAGCCTTAAATATTAATTCTTTAATTTCTTCAATATCATTTTTAGCTTGTTCATATTCAGCCTCTAAATTATTTAGGTGAATATTACAAATGATTAAAACCTTTTGCTTAAATGAATCAAATGCGATAACCTTATCAAATAATGATAATTCAAAATCATTGAATTTAGCGTCATCCTTACTCTTAAAAACAAGCTTTGGCTCTAAATACTTATATGAATCATATGAGAAATAGCCAACAAATCCACCACAAAATATTGGTAAGCCCTCAATTCTTGGTGCTCTATAATTCTTTAAAATCTTTCCAACCTCATCAATTGGATTCTTACTATAGAATGGCTCATTATCATCAATCTTTACCATATTATCCTTACATGAAATATTATGTACAGGATTATATCCTAAATAAGAATATCTAGAGAATTTAGATTGATCTACAGATTCAAGTAGATAAAATCTTTCACTAACCTCTTTAATGTTTCTTAAAACATTTAAAGGTGTTGTAGAATCACTTAAGAATTCCTCATAGACTGGGATAATATCATAATTGTCATAGCCCTTAATTTCATTTAATTCTGGTTTCATTTTAAATACCTCCTAGAAAATAAAAAAAACGCCTGTCCTTCTAAAAAAAGGACAAGCGATAAAAATCTACCTGCGGTACCACCTTAATTGCCGTAATAATAAAAAATACGACCACCTCACAGAATGCCATCACATTCCTACTCTATAACGGGAGCTCCCGGCACAGGCTACTGTAATTCGCCCTACCCTCAAAGGCCCAACGGTCATGTTTCCGCTTATTACCGGTATCTCACCACCACCGGCTCTCTTGGAATGCGCTAAACTGCCAACTTCCTTCTCATCAGTTTCCTAAATTGTACATTAAAACAAATTATATGTCAATAAATTATATTAAAAGACTAATAAAGTTAGAACAAATGTAACATTTGACAAATTAAGGACTTTAGTAACATTTTGCAATTAATCATCAATTCAGTTGAATTAATTATTTAGAAAAGTTATAATATATTTAGTATTTTATGAAAGGAGAAAAATAAAATAATGAAAAAGTTTTTTAAAGAGTTTAAAGAATTTATTTCACGTGGTAGCATTCTAGACATGGCTGTCGGTGTTGTTATCGGTTCTGCTTTCTCTGCAATCGTTACAGCATTAGTTAATATCTTATTAAGCGTATGTCTATGGGCAGTTCCAGGTGGTTTAAAGGGATTAGTAACAGTTTTACCAGCTGTAAATAGCGTACAGAAGGGTATGAACGCTTCTATCGGTTTAGGACAGAAGTTCCAGGCTTCTGAATTACAGGAATTAGGTAGAGCTCTTGCAGAGGCTAACTATGCTGATCAGATTGCAGCTGACGCTGACTATCTATTAAATAACCCTAACCTAATTGAATCTGCTAAGTCTACTATTTTAAGTAAGTATACATTACATGGTACTACTTATACTTATAATATGTCTGCAGTTATCGACTGGGGTACATTTATTAATGCAATCATTTCATTCATAATCATTGCATTAGTATTATTTATCATCGTTAAGGTAGCTAACAAGGCACGTGTTGCACGTGAAAAGGCTAAGGCTAAGGCTGAAGAGCTTCGTAAGGCTGGTAAGGAAGAGGAAGCTGCTGCTGTTGAAGCAGAGGCTGCTGCACCTGCTGCACCTACAGCTGATGAAACTATGATTGCTCTATTAACAGAAATCAGAGATTCATTAAAGAAGAATGATGCTGCTGAAGCAAAGGCTGCTGACGCTGAATAATCATAACAAAAAGAAAACAAGTACTGCATTTCTGCAGTACTTTTTCTTTGCCTTAAAATATTAAAATTAATTAACCATCATAATATCATAAATCTTTTCTGGAAGGTCTTCTTCATCTTCCTTTTCAAGATTTCTAAATGCAACATGGTTTCCTTCTATCCATGCACAAAGTACATGGTAATTGCCAAATAAAGCATCATTACCATCCTCAACAGTAAAATACTGGTATAGGTCTAAATTAAATGAATATGCTAAAACAATCTTATGGCATAATGTAGGCTCCATAAATTGCTCAGGCAAATTAATGATTAAGAATTCAAGCTGATCCTTGGCAGCCTTTTCAATCTTAAAATCCTTCTTCTGATAAGGGAATGCCTGCTTCTTCTCATCATAAATTTTTAAGAATAAATTATAAATATATTCTTCCTTTTCAGTAAGAATCTTAGTTACAATCTTCATTGGATCCTGATTAAATAAATCTCTGAATGCGATATGCTCGCAATAATATCTAATATTCATTCTATTCCCCCTATTTCTTTAAGTTACGATACATATTATAGTAAATAGATACACGACCATCACCAGTAATATAATCTAAATCCTTTAATAGCTTAGGACTACTAGCAATTATATCTACTACCTCTTTATTATATCTTGAATTATCATCAGATGTAAATTCTGCAAGCACTGTAGGAATTAGCTTCTTAGGATTAGTATAATTTCTTCCTAACGTGTCAGTTGCTGCATCGATACAATCTGCTAAGGTAATAATATCAATAATAATTTTTCTAGACGTCTTAGGATTTGCCTCTAAAGGATATCCGTTTTCATTATTATACCACTTATGATGTCCTATGACTACATCACCGAACTTATTTTCTAAAGCTGTACCACTAATTATATCAAGTCCTAGTGCTGGATGGTCCTTAATAATATCAAATTCTGCATCTGATAATTTTCTTGTTTGAAGATTAATAATATCAGATATTCTAGTTTTACCTATATCATGTAAAAGGGCAGCCTTATGAATATGGTCTAATAAATAATCCTTTTGGTTATGAACTTCATCACGTCTTTTTGTCTTAAGTAGATTATAAAAAAGCTCAGGCTTGGCCTCAATTAGCCTTTCAGCTATTAAAACAGCTATTTGACTTACCATAGTTGAATGAATGTATGTCATTACATTTCTTCTTAATACAACCTCAACAACTAATTCAATAGACTTATTTTCATCAGCTGTAATCTTTAATATTCTATTTAGGATATTAGTTAAATCATAATCTAAATATGCATTATTTCCAATATATGGAACATTGACATTAAGCTTTTCAAAATCAGAAAGCATTCTTTCCTTAATCTTAGAAAGCTTCATTGTATCTCCAGCCTTACCAATCATACCAATGATTAGCTGCATATACTTCATTTGATATAAATAGGCATCAGATTCATAGAACATAAATGCGCTATAATCAATATTTTTATCATCAGCTACATACTTTTCAAATAGATGATTAATACCCTCAGAAATAGATATATATTTCTTTATAACATTGTAATATACAACAGCTGCGTATGTTTGAGCTGGAAGTGTAATATCATCTACACTATATTCATTTAAATGCATCTTCTTTTCAAAGATAGTAATCAGTTCCTTACTTGGCTCACATTTAGCTTCATAAAAGGCATCAAGTAAAGCCATTTGAGTTTCCTCAAGTAGTGTATCTAGGCCTTCCTTATGCTTACCAAGCTCTACAAGGTCAACCTCTCTAAAGAAGGCATCAACCTTCTTATAATTTTCGATTATTTCATACATATCTGCATCACTTGATACATCAGGATTACTTAATAAATTAAAATATGAGAATGCGACTCTCTTTTTAGTTTCCCAATTATCAATGGAATTATATTCCTTTGAAGTAATTAAATTAGATGCATAATAGCTCCATGCTATTTTATTATATTTGGTATAAAAACGATCAGAATAGGTAACTCCGGCGAAGAATCTAGATTCAATTTCATGATTTCTATCACCTATTTTTTTATAAAAATCAATAAGCTTTAGGAACATATCAGTACCAAGCATAGCATCATTTGTATCAGCTAATAGCATTTTAACTGCATTATCAAAAAAGGTGTCAGCTACAGGCTTTGTTAATTCCTTTTCACCACTTAAAAATGGATACAAGTTTTCTTCAAAGCTCTTTTTATTAGCCTCATATCTTTTTCTATAATATGCAGATTTTTCATTTAATAATGCTAAAAACTCATTCTCATCCTTAGCGTTAACAAGCTTAGTTTCAATATCAAGGACATGATTATGCTCCTTCTGATATTCCTCATACATTTTATTAATAGATTCTAAATCCACCCGAATCACCACCAAATATAATCAATTTTACCATAAAAAAATAAAGTTTTCTATAAGAGCAAGAAAAAAGGATGTCTTGTGACATCCTTTATATGTTTAAGATAACTATTGATTACTCAATAATGTCAACTACTGAACCAGCACCAACTGTTCTACCACCTTCACGGATTGAGAACTTAGTACCCTGTTCCATAGCGATTGAGTGAATTAATTCAACTGTCATAGTTGTGTTATCACCAGGCATTACCATTTCTGTACCAGCAGCTAAAGTGATGATACCAGTAACGTCAGTTGTACGGAAGTAGAACTGAGGACGGTAATTAGAGAAGAATGGAGTATGACGACCACCTTCGTCCTTTGATAATACGTAAACCTGAGCAGTGAACTTGTGATGAGGTGTAACTGACTTTGGCTTAGCTAATACCTGACCACGCTGTACGTCATCACGGTTAATACCTCTTAATAATACACCGATGTTGTCACCAGCTTCAGCATAATCAAGAAGCTTTCTGAACATTTCAACACCAGTTACAACTGAAGTCTGAGTTTCCTTAATACCGATGATTTCAACAGTATCGCCAACCTTAACCTGACCTCTTTCAACTCTACCTGTAACTACTGTACCACGACCAGTGATTGTGAATACATCTTCGATAGGCATTAAGAAAGGCTTATCAGTTTCACGCTGAGGAGTCTGAATATAAGTATCAACTGTATCCATTAACTCTTCAATCTTAGCAACCCACTTTGGATCACCTTCAAGAGCCTTTAATGCAGAACCACGGATAACTGGAATATCATCACCTGGGAAGTCATACTCAGATAATAATTCTCTTGTTTCCATTTCTACTAGGTCGATTAATTCTTCATCATCAACCATATCGCACTTATTTAAGAATACAACTAAGTAAGGAACACCTACCTGACGAGCAAGTAAGATGTGCTCACGAGTCTGAGCCATAGGTCCATCAGTTGCAGCGATAACTAAGATACCACCATCCATCTGAGCAGCACCAGTGATCATGTTCTTAACGTAGTCAGCATGTCCTGGACAGTCAACGTGTGCATAGTGTCTTTTTTCTGTTTCATACTCAACGTGTGCTGAGTTAATAGTTATACCTCTTGCCTTCTCTTCTGGAGCAGCATCGATCTGGCTATAATCCTTAGCCTGTGCTAAACCCTTCTTTGCAAGAACAGATGTAATAGCAGCAGTTAAAGTAGTTTTACCATGGTCAACGTGTCCGATTGTACCAATGTTAACATGTGGTTTAGAACGGTTAAATTTTTCCTTTGCCATTTTAAATAGTCTCCTTTAATTTTGTTATTTTAGTTTTTTAAAATTTACCAATTACTATTTTACCCTAATTGGTAAGGGTTTGCAAGCGAATTAATAATTATTTGCAACTATTAATTCACCTTTCAAACTAAAGTTTGTAATTAAGCAGCTCTCTTCTTAATGATTTCTTCCTGAACACTCTTTGGAGCAGCTTCATAGTGATGCATCTGCATTACGAAGTTACCACGACCCTGAGTATTAGAACGAAGAGCTGTAGCGTAACCGAACATTTCAGCAAGTGGAACGTATGCACGAATCTTCATACCATTACCACGCTTCTCCTGAGAGTCAAGACGACCTCTACGAGATGTTAAGTCACCGATAACATTACCAACATATTCTTCTGGTACTGTTACGTCTACTTCCATGATTGGCTCAAGTAAAACTGGCTTACACTTGTCCTTCATAGCCTTGATAGCTAATGAAGCAGCAACCTTGAATGCCATTTCAGATGAGTCTACTTCATGGTAAGAACCATCGAATAATTCAGCCTTGATGTCGATTAATGGGTAACCAGCAAGAACACCGTTAGGTAATGCTTCCTGTAAACCCTTGTCAACTACAGGGATGTATTCTCTTGGAACTGTACCACCAACTACTGAGTCAACGAACTCATAACCCTTTTCAGGATTTGGAGCGAATCTAACCCATACATGACCATACTGACCACGACCACCTGACTGACGAACGAACTTACCTTCGCACTCGCCCTGCTGAGTGATTGTTTCACGGTATGATACCTGTGGTGCACCAACGTTAGCCTGTACGTTGAATTCTCTCTTCATACGGTCAACGATAATATCTAGATGTAATTCACCCATACCAGAAATGATAGTCTCACCAGTTTCCTGATCAGTATATCTTCTGAATGTTGGGTCTTCTTCTGCAAGCTTAGTTAAAGCTGCATTCATCTTTTCCTGGTCTGCCTTAGTCTTAGGCTCTACAGCTACTGAAATAACTGGTTCAGGGAATACCATCTTTTCTAAGATGATGTCTGAAGACTCAGCTGTTAAAGTATCACCAGTTGTAGTATTCTTGAAACCGATTGCTGCAGCGATATCACCAGCGTAAACTTCCTTAATTTCTTCACGGTGGTTAGCATGCATCTGCATGATACGGCCTAATCTTTCCTTAACACCCTTAGTAGTGTTGTTTACATAAGAACCTGCAGCGCAAGTACCCTGGTAAACACGGAAGAAAGTTAACTTACCTACGAATGGGTCAGTCATAACCTTGAATGCTAATGCTGCGAATGGAGCATCATCAGTTGGATGAATTTCTTCCTCTTCGCCAGCTTCATTGAATCCCTTAATTGCACCAACATCGATTGGAGATGGTAAGAATTCAATAACATAGTCTAGAACTCTCTTAACACCCATGTTGTGGAAAGCAGAACCACAAAGTACTGGGAAGAATTCTACGTTTAATACTGCCTTACGAATTACAGCCTTAATCTGTTCAGGTGAAATTTCTTCGCCTTCAAGATAAGCCATAGCTAAATCATCATCGAACTGAGAGATAGTATCAATTAATTCTTCTCTCTTTTCGTTACAAATGTCTACTAGGTCAGCAGGGATGTCTTCGATTGAATAATCCTCTTCTGGATCGCCCTTATAAACATATGCCTTCATTTCGATTAGGTCTACTGAGCCCTTGAACTGATCCTCAGCACCAATTGGCCACTGAATAGCAGCTGCACAAGCACCTAATCTATCATGAATTGTACCTACAGAATATGCGAAGTCTGCACCAATCTTATCCATCTTGTTAACGAATACGATTCTTGGTACGTTATAATCTGTAGCCTGACGCCATACTGTTTCAGTCTGAGGTTCTACACCAGCCTGACCATCAAGTACTGTAACAGCACCATCAAGTACACGAAGTGATCTAGAAACTTCAACTGTAAAGTCTACGTGTCCTGGAGTATCGATGATATTTACACGATGACCCTTCCAAACTGCTGTTGTAGCGGCAGAAGTGATAGTAATACCTCTTTCCTTCTCCTGCTCCATCCAGTCCATCTGAGATGCACCATCATGAGTTTCACCGATCTTATGAATTTTCTTTGTGTGGAATAGAATACGTTCTGTTGTTGTAGTCTTACCAGCATCGATGTGAGCCATGATACCAATATTACGTGTATTCTCTAATGAATATTCTCTAGCCATTGATTTATTCTCCTATTAATAAAATTACCAACGGTAATGAGCAAATGCCTTATTAGCTTCTGCCATTCTATGCATTTCGTCTCTCTTCTTGCAAGCTCCACCTAAACCATTAGATGCATCGATAATTTCCTTTGCTAACTTCTGGTCCATAGTCTTATCACTTCTAAGACGAGCATACTTTACTAACCATCTTAAAGCTAATGTCTGCTTTCTTTCTGGTCTAACTTCTACTGGAACCTGATAGTTCTGGCCACCAATACGACGGCTCTTAACTTCAAGTAATGGGCTAATGTTTTCAATAGCCTTGTTAAATACTTCTAGTGGATCCTGATTTGTCTGTTCCTTAACAATGTCGAATGCACTATATAAAATTGTCTGTGCTGTACCCTTCTTACCATCTAACATAATTGCGTTGATAGTTCTAGTAACTACCTTTGAATTATAGATTGGATCTGGAAGCACGTCTCTCTTTGCAATGTGTCCCTTACGAGGCATGATGTGATTCCTCCTTTAAATGAATTATATTTTTTTCAATAATCAATTGGTAATTACTTACCAGCCTTAGGCTTCTTTGCACCGTACTTAGATCTAGCCTGATTACGGTTTGCTACGCCTGTTGTATCTAAAGTACCGCGGATGATATGGTAACGTACACCTGGTAAATCCTTAACACGTCCACCACGGATCATAACTGTACTGTGCTCCTGTAAGCTGTGGCCTACACCTGGGATGTAAGCTGTAACTTCGATACCGTTTGTTAATCTAACTCTGGCATACTTTCTTAAAGCTGAGTTAGGCTTCTTAGGTGTCATTGTAGTAACACGTGTACAAACACCACGCTTCTGTGGTGAAGGAAGCTTGTTATACTTCTTTTCTAGAGTATTGAAGCCGATACCTAAAGCAGGTGACTTACTCTTAGAAACCTTATCCTTTCTTCCGTTACGTACTAACTGTTCAATAGTTGGCATAAATGAGTTTCTCCTTTCATTATCCTAAACATACTGTATAAAATCGCCACTATGGGCGTATAATTTTAACGACAGCAAGAACATTATACCAAAACAAATTGCATTGTCAACAAAAAAGTTACATTTTTTTCGATATTTTTTCGATATTTGTGAAACACCGACATTAGTGTACTATAAAATTGGCTTAATTTGGTCGTTTTGCAAGAAATTCATTCTTTTTAAAATAACCCCAAAATTAGTAAAAAGAAACACCGACACTTGTGTGCTATTATGTCAGTCATTTATATTGAAAAGGGGCTAAATTAGTAGTATTATATTAATATGTTTTTAATAAGGAGATTTCTACTATGAATAAAAAAATGCTTGAATTAGGCAATAAAAGATCAATAATTAGAGAATTATTTGAGTTCTCTAAGCAGAAAAAGGCTGAATTAGGTGCCGATAAGGTTTATGACTTTACATTAGGTAACCCATCAATCCCAGCTCATGAGGATGTCAATAAGACAATTGTTGATGTAATTAACAATACTGACTCAACATTAATCCATGGTTATACTTCCGCTCCTGGTGATAATGAGGTAAGAAAAGCTATCGCTGATGATTTAAACAAGAGATTTGGTACAAGCTATAAGCTAACTGATTTATATATGACTTGTGGTGCAGCCGCTTCTTTATGTATTACATTTAGAGCTTTAACAGAAAATCCAACAGATGAAATCTTAGCTATCGCTCCATACTTTACTGAATATAAGGTATTCGTTGAATCTGCAGGTGCTACTTTCAAGGTTGTACCAGCTGATTTAAATACATTTGAAATAAATTTTGAAGAATTAGAAAAGATGATTAATAAGAATACAATTGGTATTATTGTTAATTCTCCTAACAACCCATCAGGTGTTGTGTATAGTGAAAAAGCTCTAAAGCAATTAGCTGCTTTATTAGAAAAGAAAGAAAAGGAATATGGTCATCCAGTATATATTATTTGTGATGAGCCATATAGAGAGATTGTCTTTGATGGCAAGACTGCTCCTCATATACCTAATATATATAAGAATACAATCGTATGCTATTCATATTCAAAGTCTTTATCTCTTCCAGGAGAAAGAATTGGATACATTCTTGTTCCAGAACAGATTAAGGATTCAAAGGATATCTATGCTGCATGCTTAGGCGCAGGTAGAGCTTATGGATATGTTTGTGCACCATCATTATTCCAAAAGGTTATTGCCCAGGTTGCAGATAAGACATCTGATATGAGTGAATATGCTAAGAATAGAGATCTATTATATAATGGCTTAACAAAGCTTGGCTATGAATGTGTATACCCTCAAGGTGCCTTCTATCTATTTATGAAATCACCTGAAGCAGATGCTAATCAATTTATGGAAAAGGCTAAGAAATACAATATTGTAGTTGTACCTTCTGATGGCTTTGGTGTAAAGGGCTATGTAAGACTTGCATACTGTGTATCTTCTAAGACAATTGTAGATTCACTTCCAGCATTTGCAGAATTAATTAAGGAATATAAGTAAAAAATGAGCAGCATCTGCTGCTCTTTCCTTTGCTAATTATAAATAATTTGATATAATAACAAAGGAATAAATGTTCTCGTAGCTCAGCTGTATAGAGCACTTCCCTCCTAAGGAAGGGGTCGCTGGTTAGAATCCAGTCGGGAACGCCATTTAGAAAGATAAAATCGCCAACTAATGTTGACGATTTTTTTATGCATTCAATCATTTAGACTTCATGTACTTAACATATTCAAAATATTCTTTTAATGTTTTGAATCCAAGCTGCTTCATCTTTTCTAATGAGCGTTTATACTCTTCTATTTCAATTTCTTCCTTTCCCTTTGTTTGGTTTTCAAATGAAGTTTTAATACATTATTTAATGTTTGAGATGCTTGCATACCAGCTTCATTAACTATATTTCTCATTGCAGTATCATGTGATTTAAATGATTTATTAAAAAGAGCTGATGAAGCAATGTATAAGGATAAAAAAGAATTAAAAGTAAAAAATCCGATTATCCTCAAAGGATA
>JAILEP010000024.1 GCA_024697825.1 Acholeplasmatales bacterium | reverse complement strand
TTTATATTGATTATTTAGCTAATAAGGATAATCCTGATTTTAATATGTATATATTTAGAGAATTAATTCCTAGAGCGGCCTTAGTTTCTCTTGCAATAGGTGTATTGCATTTAGCTCTTAAATAATATAAAAGCGTGATATATCTTGCCTCATCTAAAATATTAGGTAACCCATTTTCTGCAAGGCTAATCTTAACTCTTTCAAATAAATAGCCAGTGTCTGCACTACTCATAGCCGCAGCGGAATATAAACAATATAAATCTCCTAATGCCTTTAATGAATCAGTTAATTTAAAATTTTCAAGGCCATTAATAATTTCAATAGCCTCCTTAAAATGAAAATTATGATAATGCATTATTGCACTAAATACTGAAAAAACTAAAAAGTCAGATTCAATCATTGACCCAATGATTGGAAGTAAATCATTATAAATTCGATTTGATGTATAAAAATCCTTAGTAGCTAGACAATAAATAAAATTAATAAGTGCATAGCGGTAATTGTCAAAGCCCTCTCCTGCATCTACTGCCTTTTTAATAGTTTCAATATCTCTTCTTAGGAAGGCATTAACACAATTGTTTAATACCTCCTTTAAATTTAAAAGAATATCAGCCTTATCCTCTGTTAAATCTAATCTTTCACAAATCTCTCTTAAAAAAGCTACATTAGGCTCTATTCTATTTCTTTCTATTTTACATAAATATGATACTGAACAAATACTTTGTGATAAAGCATCAAGTGTAATCCCAAGCCTTACTCTTCTAGATTTAATTTCGACTCCGACAATTTCATATCTTGCCTTTTTAATATTCTCATAATAAAGTCGATTTTTTATTTCATTTGTTACAACATTTTTCATAATCAATATTCACCTCGTACACTTTGATTATAATTGTAACCTAGCAATTCAATTCTCCCAAGATTCCGAAACTTTGAAAAAATAAACTTTTTGAATACACCTTTTTCTTGTAATTAAGCCATTTTTTAATATATTTTTATCAAATGATATTTTAAAGATTTTGATATTTAAGCTTGATTTAATCTTTTATCAAACAAAAAGAGATATCAATTATGTGATATGATATCTCTTATTTCTTCTTATTAAATTTACAGTAATCTACTAGCCTACAATTACTACATTCAGGCGATGTAGCCTTACAGTGATATCTACCAAATAATAAGAATAGATGATGGGATATAATCCAATCTTCCTTTCTTATATATTTCTTATAATCCTCTTCTACCTTAACAGGATCATTAGACTTAGAATAGCCAAGCCTACTAGCCATTCTAATTAAATGAGTATCAACTGGTAGTGCAGGAATTTTAAATCCTTCTGCTAGTACTACTAAAGCGGTCTTTCTTCCTACTCCTGGAAGAGTTGTAAGTAATTCAATATTAGATGGTATTTGATCATTAAATTGATCATGGATAGCCTTAGACATTTCAATAATGTTTTTAGCCTTATTATTCGCAAAGCCAAGTGGCTTAATTATATTAATAACATCATCTAATTCTGCATTACCTAAAGATTCTGGGCTTGGATATTTATTAAATAATATTGGCGTAATACTATTTACTCTTTTATCTGTTGTTTGAGCAGATAATGATACTGCCACAATAAGCTCAAATAAATTATTATAATTGAGCTCACAACCAGGATTAGGGATAACCTCTTTTAAAATTGTGATGATTTCATCCGATTTTTTTCTGTTCATTTAGTTCTTTTTTAATTGTGCTATAAAATTATCAAGTGCGTCAGGTTCCTTCTTCTTAGTCTTAGAAGCCTTTGGAGTCGTTCTTCCTCTTTCAAGCTCATTAGCTAAAGCTCTAATTGTAGAAATATGCTTATTTTCCAAACGGTCTAAGGCACTAATGAAATCATCCTTTGTATATCTTTCATCATTTACTAAGGATGTAATAATTTCAACATCAGTTCCTGATAATATTCTTCCAAGTCTTTCCTTTACTATCGCAAGGATATCCTTAACAGAATCCTCATTGATAACTACCTTATCATTTAATAGATCCTCTACCTTCTTAAAGAAGCCTTCAACAGTAATAACCTCTGTTTGAACCTCATCAATTTCCTTAAGGTAGATATTATAATAATTCTTATCAATTAAGCTTGATAAGGCATTTTCAAATTTATCCTTACGGATTAGAATAGACTCTCTTAGCTTTATAACATCAAATACATCTGATGTTCTATAGCAATCTAAAATTTTAATTAGGACAACGGCCTCATCATTAGTAAGCGATAAGCCCTTTAGATTTGAAAGAATAAACCTTTGATAGTCAAAGCACCCACTATCATAAAGCTTATCTATCATGCCTTTGCCTCTTTCTCAAGTGCATCCTTTGCAGCCTGTTGTTGAGCTTCCTTCTTAGTCTTACCTGAGCCTCTACCCATTAGGATATCATCCATATAAACAACAAATTCAAAATATTTATTGTTTGCAGGACCTAAATCCTTAACCATTTCATAACGGATAGTTCTCTTTTCAGACTGAAGCTTTTCCTGTAAAAGTGACTTGTAATCCTTTAATTTTACTACATCATTTAAATAAGGAATAAAGAATTTCTTTACGATTTCCTGAGCTTTTTCAAAGCCACCATCTAAAAATACTGCAGCAAGAACAGCCTCTAAGGCATCTGCGATAATTGCAGGTCTTGTTCTTCCTCCTGTAGCCTCTTCGCCCTTACCTAAAATTAAATATTTAGGTAAATCAATCTTATCAGCATAGATATCAAGGGCAACCTCACATACAGCCTTAGCTCTAGTTTTAGTTAAAACACCCTCATCTAAATCGATAGAATCATAAAGCTCCTTACTCATTACTAGCTCAAGTACAGCATCACCTAAGAATTCCATACGCTCATTACATTCTAGGTTATGCTCATTTGCATATGATGAATGTGTTAAAGCAGTCTCAAGTAGCTTTATATTATTAAATTTATAGCCTAATACTGCTTCTAACTCCTCTAGGTTATTCACCTGACTTCACTTCCTCATCATTCTTTGGTAAAGATGCGACTACCTTGTTAATTAAGTCACTCTTAACCATGTTATATAGCTGTCTAATAGCACTTGAATATGCATAAGCATCTGAATTACCATGTGCCTTAACAACTGGTGCGCCAATACCAAAAATCATGGCACCACCAACCTCCTTAGAGTTCATTCTCATAGAGAATCTCTTAAGGTTCTTCTTCATAAATAAATATCCAATCTTACCGCCTGTTGAAGCCTTGATTTCCTGCTTAAGCATTTTACCCATACCCTTTGCAGTACCCTCTAAGGTCTTAATAGCGATATTACAGCTCCAGCCATCACCTACTACGATATCAGTAGGACAATCAATTAGCTGGTCTGGCTCAACATTACCCTTGAAGTTAATGTTTTTCATATTAGATAAATATTCATAAGCCTCCTGGTCAATTTGACGACCCTTACCAGGCTCTGAGCCGATATTGATTAAACCAACTGTTGGATTTTCAATACCTAATACCTCTTTAGCAGCTACGCTTGCGAATGTTGCAAACTCACCATAATGATTAGGCTTTAATTCAACGTTTGCACCACAGTCAAGAATTAATCTTGGCTTACCATCCATATTAGGAATGATTGGACATAATGCAACTCTTTCCATCATTGGTAATCTTCTAACAATTAAATGAGCAGCCATGATAACACACTGAGTTGGACCAGATGTTACAACTGCGTCAACCTCCTTATTCTTAGCGGCATACATTGCCATACATAAGGAAGAATCCTTCTGCTTCTTAACTGCCCAAGCTGGGTTATGCTCGCCCATATCCATTGTTACTGCTGTATGAACAATAGAAATTCTTTCTGGATTAGTTAATAAAGGCTTTATTTTATTTTCATCACCATATAGGACAATTTCAATATCAGGAAACATCTGTACTGCACGCATTGCACCAGGTACTGTAGCTTCTACCCCTAAATCGCCACCATTGGCATCTACACCGATTTTAATCATATAAACGTTCCTCCCGTTAAAAATAGATATATCTATTTTACCATTTATAAGTATAAAAAACTAGTTTATTTTATCAAGTTCATTAGCTGATTTACTAATAATTTTATTAAATTCTGAGCTCTTAAGCTCACCACTTATAAATCTAGGTAAATATAAGGTACTATCATCCTTTGCACAAATAAGGATTTTAATATCCTGCTCAAAATCAGAATATTCAAGTCCCGCAAAGCCTGATTGGTCCTCACCTAAATAATCACCAGGGCCACGAAGCCTGAAATCCATTTCAGATACATCGAATCCTGATGAATATTTTTCTAAAGCCTGAAGCCTTTCATTTTCAGGATTATTTGTTACAAGCATACAATATGATTCAAGGCTACCTCTTCCTACTCTACCTCTTAGCTGATGAAGTGTTGCAAGTCCAAACCTATCTGAATTCAGAATAATCATCATTGTCGCATTAGGGACATTGATACCAACCTCAATAACTGTTGTAGAAATTAAAATCTTAACCTTGCCATTTTTAAAGCTTGCAAGAGCTATTTCCTTATCCCTTGCCTTCATTCTACCATGGACAATTTCATATGATACATCAGGTAAATATTCATTTACCATTCCTTCACATGTTTTAATATCGATATAATTATAATCCTCATTTTCATTTACAAGCGGAACTACTATATAAGCCTGCTCACCTGTAGATAAATGATTTTCAATTGATTTAAATAATGCTTTAAGCCTATTTTGATCAATGACCTTTGTCACAACAGGCTTTCTACCATCAGGCATAGTCTTAATTGAAGACATATCTAAATCCTTAAATAATGTTAAGCCTAATGTTCTTGGAATAGGTGTTGCAGATAAGAACATTGAATCAACATCCTTATATTTATCAATAAGCTTTATTCTTTGGTTAACACCAAATCTATGTTGCTCATCAATAATAACTAAGCCTAAATGGGAGAATAATACATTATCGCTAATTAAAGAATGAGTACCAATGATAATATTAATTCGATTATTAATTAAACGATATAAAATATCATCTCTATCCTTTTTCTTTAGGCTTCCCGTTAATAATTCAATATTAACTCCATATTTCATTAAATATTCCTTAAATGATGAGAAATGCTGCCCTGCTAAAACCTCAGTTGGAACCATTACTGCAACCTGGAATCCTGCCTTAACCATAAGTAGGCTCATCATTACTGCAACAATAGTTTTACCGCATCCTACATCACCTTGAACTAATCTATTCATAGCATATGGCTTATCTAAATCCTTAATACAATCTAAAAGTGCAGCCTCCTGATCATCAGTAAGCTTAAATTTAAGATTAGCTTTAAATTCATCTAATATGCCTTTTCCTTTTTTATTGATTATGAGAATAGAAGCGTTAAAATTAATTTATTTACATCTTTATATGTAGGTGTAAAAATTAAAACTGGTATGAGAATAGGAGTTTATGGAAAATATAATTTAAAGGAAAAATATTTTTCTGTAAGAAAGCTATTTGATAAGGATTTAGGCTTTAAGATTGAAAATAATTATTGCCTAAAGGATATAACTGATAATCAAATGGGTAAAATCGTTAAAAATGCT
>JAILEP010000021.1 GCA_024697825.1 Acholeplasmatales bacterium | reverse complement strand
CACATAAAATCAACTTCTAGTTATAGTAATGAGGTTTGTATTAAAATAACTCCAATCATTGGATATAGAGCTGTTTCTAAATCAGCATTGTATGAAATTAATGAAAATAATATTTATGTAGAAGTATTTCATACTGACCTTGCTGGTGTAGATCCTATTTTTAATTATGATATACCACTAGCACATGAAATGATTGAATATAAATTATCATATATGATTGGTTCAGCTCGAGTTTTAACTGAGGAATATACTTTTAATCAAGAAGTTAATATGAACTTAGACATATTAGAAGGAACTGATTTTAAAACTTGGGATACTATTATTACAAGTATGCCTGCAGAAGATATAATTGTTCATGCAGTTAAGAATGTATCTTATGTAATTATGCAATCTCCAATTATTTCTAAATTACATGAAAATCAAAAACTGGAGGATGCAACTATTACAGGTGGTATTTTATATGTTGATGGTAATCAGGTAGAAGGTTATTTCTATTTTAATAATCCAAATACAATTGTATATAAGACTGATAGCTTTAATACTAGATTTGATATTACATTTGTATGTACTTCACATCCATATGTATCTTATACATTTGATACAGAAATAGAAGTATGTAATCCAATGTATTCTGGTGTTTTAGATTCATTAATTGTTATTAGTAGACGTTCAACTACAATTGAATTTGTTATTAATGAAAAATATGAATATAGCTATGATAATGTTACATATTATAAGGGAAGTCATGTAAGAATGGCTGCATTAACACCAGATACTGATTATAGTATTTATTATAGATATGCAGAGGATCTTAATTATTGTCCAAGCTTACCAGTATTAAGAATTATTCATACAATGAGTAAGGATGAGGAATTGTATATTGATACATGTGTAGCTGCCCTTGATTTCGTTGATAGTGCTGAAAGAGAATTAGATAATAAAGCTTCTGAAGAAAGATTAATTATTATTAAATATGAATATAGCTTGCCATATGAAAATAAGGTAAGAACTGGTAGTGAAGCTAAAACATATTATGATTATTTCACTGAAGTATTTAATTTAACAATTGCCATTGAGAATAATCGATTATCTAAATCTAGCTTAATTATTTCTAAGGTTAATGCAATGGATAATTATTCTGAAGAAAGAACTAATGAAATTTATGAATTAGCATTTGATAATAATACAGATATAACATCACTTAGAAGCTATGCAGCCTATGTTTGTGGTGCATTAGATACAGGTGATAGCTTAATTACCTTATTCGTAATTGATGGTGGTTATGATCCAACATTAATTGATGATTTAGCATCTATGTCTACAGTAGATAAAGCAAGCCTAGATACTACAGTTACATATGTAGGTGCTAAGGTTGATGAAATCTTTAGCTATGATTATGATGATTATAGTGTTATTAATTTAGAGGAATATCAGAATGATTTTGTTGGTGAAACATTAACATTACAGTCTAATATTATCTCTCAGGTACATTCTCATGATTCAGGTAGAGTTACTGCGACTGTATCAAAGAAGATTGCAACACTTGAGGCTAAGACTTATATGGATTATAAGTTTGATAGAGAAGCTTATGATAAGGCCTTCTTAGAGGCTGCCGAGGTTGCGGTTGTATGTCATATTCAGGGTATTGTTTTAACTAACCTTGATGATAAATATAATGAAAAGAATGAAGCTTTAGTTCGTAAGGATGATAAGGCTAGACTTCTTGTAATTTATGAAGAATTAAAGGATCATTATGAGGATTATGATGCATTCTACGCTGATTATATCGAAATAATTGGTGATGATACTGAAATAACTTATGATGAGGTATTAGAAGAATTTAATAATAGATTAGATAAAGAAGTAATTCTTCCTGTATCTAAGAATTTAACAGATAATGAAATTATTTTATTAGTATTCTTTGGACTTGCGATAATTACAGGTATTACTGTACTTATTACAATTAGAAGAATTGGTAGAAAGAAGGGAGAGGCTCATGAGTAATTTAGAAGACAATAAGACTAATGATGAGGTCACTATAGTCGAAGAAGAAACTAGTGCACCAGCCTCTAACCCTGACGCTCCTGAGGCAGAAAGCATTAAGGAGACAAATCAAACATCGGAATATAATGTGGAAAGAAAATCAAAGGCTTCAGCCGCTAAGGTCACAACAACAATTGCCGCAACTGCGGTAGTAGCCTTTGTGTCATATTCCGTAATTTCTTCATCTGGACTTATTAATTTAAGTATGGATGCTAAAATCAATTCAGTTGAATTTGTAGACGATGGACTTGATTACGATATTAATGTAAGCGAGGTTAAGGTCTCAAACGAGATTTATTTTTCAATACTTTATAACGATGAATCAGTTATGAAGTATACAGTAGATATTGATAATGATAATACCTACACAGGTCAGCTAACTGGTCATTTCGCATTAAGTGATATTGATATCGCCTCTGATTTAGAGCTTGCGAATGGACCTATTGAATATACTGTAAGGTTATGCGGTAATACAGGCTTAGTTGATAGAACATATGATTCTTGGATTGTTGAGGTTTCAGGCTTAGTATCTGAATTCTATTCAGTAACATATGAATATCAATATGATACAACAGGCTATTTTGTATTCCAGATGGATTATATAGATAACCTAGGTCAGTTTACTGATTTTAAGGCAACACTTACTGATACTAATAATGCTGTCTCTGAATGTACATTTACAGAAAATTTTCATGATGAACAAAAAATTTCTGTGCTTGGACTTGCAAGCGAGGTAACATTTACAATATCTGCTAATATTAACAACAAGGTAGATTCTGCAGGAGAATTAGTTTATGATGAAATGTTCTCAGCTGCAGTAACGCTATAGGAGGAAAAAGAAAAATGAAAAAGAAAAGAAGCTTAGCAAGCATAATTACAGAAATCGTAATTTGGGTAATTGTCGCTGTATTCTTATTATTTGTAATCCTAAGAAAGAATATCTTCCCAGAGGATTCAATATTTGCAAATTTATATAACGCCTTATCTACATTTGACGCATCTACTAAGGTAGTTGTAAGAATTATTAGAACAATTGTTATTGTATGTGCTTGTTTATTAATAAGCAGAGTAGTTAGATTCTTACTTGGATTAGTTAAGAATAAGAATCAAAGAATTCAAACTGCAATATCATTATTACAATCAATTATTAAATATGCATTATTAATCGCTGCATTATTAATGATTTTAAGCACTTGGGGTGTAAATACTGCAACCCTAGTTGCAAGTGCAGGTATTGTAACACTAGTTATAGGCTTAGGCTGTCAGTCATTAATCGCTGATATCGTTGCTGGATTATTCATTCTATTTGAGGGTGATTTCCAGGTTGGTGATACAGTAGTTATTGGTGGCTGGAGAGGTGTAGTTCAGGCAATTGGTATTAGAACTACTAAGATTGTAGATTTATCTGGTAATGTAAAGATTATTAATAATTCTAATATTTCAGATATCGTAAATAATTCTAAGCAGCTTTCAGTTGCATCATGTGAATGTGATGTTGATTATGATGAAAGCATTGAAAGAGTAGAATCAGTTATTGCCGCAAACCTTGACTATATTGCAAAGAGAATTCCTGCAATCGTTGAAGGACCATATTATAAGGGTGTTGAAAGACTTGGTGCATCTGGTGTTACTATTAAGCTTGTTGCAAAGTGTAACGAGGATGATAAATATCAGGTTCAGCGTGATATGAATAGAGAGATTAAGATTATCTTTGATAAGAATAACGTATCTATTCCATTTGATCAGATTGTTATATCTGATAGAGCTCCAATTGCCGAATTTAAGGCAAAGAATATGGATGACTTTGTTGATGAACAAAGAGAACTATCTAAGGATTTCGAGGACGAATAATTTACATCGATATAATAAGTGTCACCTAAATGGTGGCACTTTTTTTGAACAAGGGTTGAATTTTGTCCTATTTTAAGGTAATATATAAGTAGAGATAAAACGTTTTCATAATTAGGGGATAATAATATGGATAAGTACACAAAAATACTGGTAACTGGCTGTAAGGGTCAGATTGGTACTGAGGTAATGGAGGAATTAGCTAAGAGGGGCTATGACAACGTATCTGGTATCGATATAGGTGATTTAGATTTAAAAGATGAAATAAAGGTAACAGATTATATCTGTCAGTTTGCACCTGAGGTAATAATTCATACCGCAGGATATACAGGTGTAGATCGAGCAGAGAATGCTCATAATTCTTACCCAATTAATGCACTAGCTGCTAAATATATAGCAGTAGCGGCTGAAATTGTTGGAGCTAAGATGATCTATATATCTACTGAAAAGGTATTTGATGGATTAAAGGATGGAGAATATGAGGTTGATGATGTAAAGAATCCATTATCTGCATATGGTTCATCTAAATCCATTGGAGAAAATTTTGTTAATGAATACTGTTCACAGGCATTCATTCTAAGATCTTCATGGGTATATTCTAAGCATGGTCATGGTTATTTGAACACATTCTTAGAGACATGTAAGTCAGGAGCGACTGAGATTCCTATCGCAAATGATAGAGTTGGATCTCCAACTTACGCTGAGGATTTAGCGAGAGTAATAGTAGATCTTATCGAAACCGATAAATATGGAACATATCATGCAACTAATGAAGGATATATATCACTCTATGATTTTATGAAGCTATTAGTTGATAAGATGGGAATTTCGGTCAACCTTAAGAGTGTCACATATGAGGAATATAATAAGCTTTATCCAGGCTTAGCTAAAAGACCAAAGAATGCAAGACTTTCTAAGAAGAGCTTAGATGAGATTGGTATCAAGAGATTACCAAGCATTGAGGATGCCTTAGACAGATTCCTTATGGAAGAATAATTGTTTTCATTAAAAAATAACTCTAGAAGTTATATAGAGGAAAATTATAGGTAATTTTTCGGGGTAGAGGAGTTTCACACGTTGAACGAAACTCCTCTATTCTTTTTTTGTAAGCGTCAAAAATACCACGCTACCATTAAAACTTGAGATTAGTATGTCTAATAGTAATGTAAGTGAAGTGACATATAATGGTTCTGATGCAGGCTTAAGAATAGAATATTATGATTTTAAAATATATTATGAGCTTAATTATCAAAATGAATTGTATTAAATAAGTATTTAGAATAATCTTTAATTTAAGCCATTTTATGTTATAATAATCCTTGAGAGTTGACTATTTATAAGGTGTTTTATGGAATTCAGTATTTTATTTAAAGAAAAAGAAAAAGAGCTTAATGAGCTAGAGCTACCATTCTTTAGGGATTTAAAGCTTGATCAGATTAGAGATGCTATCTATATATCTGAAAATGACAAGTATCTTATTCCTTATTTTAATACACCACTAGATAATTTAGATGATATTAAGTATCGTCAGGATATGTTTAGTGAGTGCTTAGCCAAAAAGGAATTTTATACAGAAATTAAATATTATTTTATTCATTTATATGCAATTTATAATGCATATAAGGAAAATATTGAGGATAATGATACATTCGTTACTAAGGCTAAAAGATTAAAGATAATGGATGAATATACTAAGACATTATCTGAGCTTGATAATTTCCTTAAGGATAAGACATTTAAGAGCTTAGCCCTAACTCGTGTTAAGGAATGGGTTAATAATTATTTAAATGGCGAGGAATTTAAAAAATTCCAAGAGGCTGTTAAATATGCTAAGGGCTTAATGAAGGGCATTGAATTTTCTATCCTATTTAAGGGTAGTGAGGTCTTTGTCGATGTTATAAGAACGCCTCTTGATGATGATTTTGCCCCTGCAGTAAATAATTTATGCTCTATCTTTGATTATCCAAGAGATAAGAAGATTGCCTCTGATGTAGCATTTGCCCCAACTAATAAGGTAGATGAGGAGATTTATAATAAGCTTGCTAAAATCTTTAAAAAGGAATTTAAGGCTATTTTAGAATTCTTTGGCTCTTATAAGGAATTTTATAATCCTTTTGTTTTAAAGCTTGCAAAAGAAATGAGATTTTATTTCACATATATTGCAATGATGGATAAGATTAAGAATTCTTATTTATCATTTTCAATTCCTTTTGTTTCAGATTCTTATGATGAAACATCAACAGATTCATTTGATTTAGCTCTTGCTTGGAAGTTTAATATTGAAAAAAGAGTAATTGTTACCAATTCATTTGATATTAATACTGATAAGAGAATTATGGTTTTAACTGGTCCTAACCAGGGTGGTAAGACTACATTTGCAAGACAGCTTGGCCAGGTTCATTATTTAGCTAAGCTTGGTGTTCCTGTTCAGGGTATAAATAATAAGATTCATTTAATTGATAATATTTATACATTCTTTAAGACAGAGGAAAACCTAGAAAGCCTAGATGGTAAGCTTCAGATTGAATTAAATGCAACTAAGGAAATATTAGATAAGGCAACTAATGATTCATTAATTTTATTTAATGAAATTTTTGCCTCAACTACTATGGTAGATGGTTTAGATATTTCTAATTTAATTTTAAATAAGATTAATAAGATGGGCTCATTATGTCTTTTTGTAACATTCCTAACTGATTTAACAAAAAGAGATGATGTCATGGTATTATCTAGTAATGTTGATCCAGATAATAATGAAATTAGAACCTTCAAGATTACTAAGACCTTACTTTTAGGGTCAGCCTATCCATCATCAATTCAGGCTAAGTATGGCCTTACTTATGAAAAGATAAGAAAGGAGCTTGACCATGAAGATTAATTTATTAAATAAAAATAATCCTTATGATATTAAGGAGCCTGAATTCTATGAAAATGAGCTTATCTCAGATTTAGAATTAAAGGAATTAATTAATAAGGCAGCTAAGGATGATCCTTTCTTAGAAAGAATTTTCCCTAAGATTTTACTTGATATGCAGACTGATTTAGATATTATTAAATATCGTCAGGAAATCTATTTAGACTGTAAGGCAAATAGAACTCCAATTAAAAATCTTTATTTACATGCCCGTGAGGTTGAGCTTGGTCTTAAGCAGAAGTTCCCTTATGGTATTATGGAAAAAACTCCATATAGTGCTGTAATGACATCAGTTTCAATTGTTGAATATTTAATGCCACAGCTTGCCAATCTATTTGATTTATGTAAGATGCTAGGTGATATTAAGAGTGAGGGCTTAATTGCCTTTAGAGATTCAGCACTAGAAAGCTTTAAAAGAGAAAACTTAAGACAAATGGCTGGTGTTGCCAATGCCTTAAATGAAAGAAATGGTATTCAGGCTACTGCAAAGCTAAGTGATACTATGCAGATTACTGATTATACATTTACAGAACCATCTGGTACAGATAATAAGAAGCGCTGGAAGAAGGCTCAAAGAATTTATTTTTCAGTTGTAAGTGAATCATTATTAAATGAGCTAAATCATTTAAATGACACAGTTACAGCTCATATTTCAAAAAGCTTTGCCGGTGCGACTCATCATATTATGCAATATTACCGCGATTTAAGAACAGAACTAGGATTCTATGTTGCGGCTATGAATTTAGAGGAGGCTCTAAATAATATTGGTGAACCAACATCTATGCCTATTCTTGATGGCAAGTGGAGCTATAAGAATCTATATGATGCAGCCTTAGCACTTAAGAAGGGCTCACCTGCAATTGGTAATGATCACGAAAGGGATTTTAAGATTTGTGTTATAACAGGAGCTAATCAGGGTGGTAAGACTACCTATATTAGATCCTTAGGCCAAGCCTATTTATTAATGCAAGCTGGTTTATTTGTTAATGCCGAAAAGCTATCACTTCCTATTATTGATGATTTATTTAGTCATTTTGATAAGGAAGAGGATAAGAAGCTTGAATCTGGTAAATTTGATGATGAATTAAGAAGATTTAAGATGATGTTGCCAGAATTAAGAAAGAATGCTTTAATATTACTTAACGAATCATTCCAGTCAACAAGTGAACATGAGGGCTCAAAAATTGGATTTGAAATTATTTCTGCCCTAATTGATTCAGGTATTAGAGTAATACTTGTAACTCATATGTATGATTTATCAATGCTAATTAAGGATAAATATAAGGATGATGTATATTTCTTAAGAGCTGAAAGAGCTGAAAGTGGTGAAAGAAGCTACCACTTAACAGAGGCAGAGGCATTAAGAACAAGCTTTGGTCTAGATTTATATCATGCAATCTGGAAGGATTAGAAAGGAAGACAGTTATGGATTTAGTTATTTTAGCAGCCGGTATGGGCTCAAGATTCGGAGGCTTAAAGCAGATTGAGCCTATCGATGAATTTGGTAATTTTATTATCGATTATTCAATTTATGATGCTAAGAAGGCAGGTTTTGATAAGGTTATCTTTATCATTAAAGAGGAAAACCTTGAAATTTTTAAGGAGACTGTAGGTAAGAGAGTAGAGAAGGCTATTAAGGTTGAATATGCATTCCAAAAGCTTTCTAATGTTCCAGCTGGTGTAAAGCTTCCAGCTGATAGAGTTAAGCCACTTGGTACAGCTCAGGCTATTTTATCTTGCAAGGATTTAGTATCTGATAAATTTATTATCATCAATTCTGATGATTATTATGGAAGTGATGCATTTAAGGTAGCTGCAAATTACCTTAATTCATTAAAGAAAGGCTCTAAGAACATTTATGGTAATATTGGCTATATGGCTAAGAATACAATTACTGAAAATGGTTCTGTAAAGCGTGGTGTTTTATATTTCGATAAGAACAATAAGCTTGAAAAGCTAGTTGAATCTAAGATTGAAAAGGTTAATGGCAAGCTAGAGGCAACTCCTCTTGATGATGAAAATAATACAAGCATTATTCCAGATGATGCCTTAGTATCAATGAATATGTTCGCATTTACATCTGATATTATGGATTATTTAGAGGAAGGCTTTATGCCATTCTTTGAAGACAATAAGAACAATCTAGACAAGTGTGAATATTTAATTCCAACAGTTGTTTCAGATTTAATTGGTGCTGGTAAGGTTTCTTGTGATATCCTATCTACAACATCAGTTTGGTATGGTGTAACATATAAGGATGACAAGGATTTTGTTGTTAAGGCATTAAAGTCTTTAGTTGATAAGGGTGAATACCCAAGAGGAATTTGGAAATAATAAATAATTAACTTGAAAAAATGGTATTACGCTACCATTTTTTCTTTTAATATGATAAAATTATACCGTATTTTATTTAGGGGGCTTTTAATATGGGTATTACTATTGCTGCAATCCTAATTGCGTCATTCGTAGCCTTTTATATTGTATTTATAGAGGTATTCACAGTTATCTTTAGAGCTACCGGTCTTACTAAATCTAAGGCCAAATATCAAACAATAAGCTTATTTACTAACTGTGGCTTTACAACAAGTGAATCAGAAGTAATTACATCTTCTCCAATTAGAAGAAGAATTGCATTAATAGTAATGATTGTAGGTCATATCTTCTCAGTATTAATTGTTTCGATTGTGATTTCAGCATTTGGTGAAATCGGTACTGAAATGAAGACTGAGGATTACATATCTATTATTATCATTTTAGGTGTATTTGCCCTTGCAATTCTAATTTTCTTATTACCATTTGTAAATAAACCAATTTCAAATTGGCTTGAAAAGATGGTTTTAAGACATATTGCTAGAAAGGAAAAGACTAATACTATTACCATTTTAGATTCATATGGTAAATCATCAATTGCTCAGGTAATCATCAATGTTGTTCCTGAATCAATGAATGATAAGCCATTATTTGATATGAATTTAAGATCCTATAGCATTAATTTATTGTTAATTAAAAGAAAGAATAAGGTCATTGATGTTGATAGAGACACAATGATTCAAAAGGGAGACGTTTTAGTTGCGTTTGGACCCCTACAAAATATTAAGGACTTATTCAGAAGCCATGGTAAGGTTGAGGATACTGCCGAAAAGACTTTAGAGAATAAGTATAATGAAATAACATTAATTGATAACTATGGTAAGGATGCTATGGTTGAGGTTTTTGTTAATGCATTACCTGAATTCTTATCAGGTAAGCCATTAATTGATTCTGGCTTAAAGGCTAAATACAGTATCAATGTCATGATGGTAAGAAAGGATGATAAGCCTATTCCTATCACTAAGGATACTGTTATTGAGATTCATGATACGATTGTTTTATTTGGTCCTTATCAAAATATTAAGGATGTATTTATTAAATTATCACAGGAATAAAATATGGAATTTGATTTAGATTTTGAATTTTACGCAACAGAGGATTTAAATACAGGCTATATGAAGCTATTGATTGTTGACCCAATTAATAGAACATTTAAGCAAAGAACAGTTGAACCAGAGGCTCTAGATTCGGGGGCAGTCGCTTTTATGAGCACTGATACTTATGATGCATTAGTAAAAGGTTTAACATTGGCTAATTTTAAACTAATTTAAATTTATTGATTATTTTGTTTATTATGATATAATCATAATGATAGTCGTTTTGGAGGTTTTGTTTTTATGGAAGAAAAAGAAAAGAACAGCTCAATATCGCTTGGCGATATATTAAGGGTTGTTTGGAAAAATATAATTTTGATTGCTATCGTAACACTTTTTGTTACTTTAATTGGTGCAGTTTATTCATTTAAGATTGTTAAGCCAACCTATAAGTCAACTTCAACTATTATTGTTGCAACTGCATCAAGTGGTGATTCATCATCATTTGATTCAACTAATACATTAAGAATTACTGAAACAGTTGCTAATTTAGCTGAGACAAGAGCTGTATTAGTACCAGTTGCACAAAAGCTTGGTGCTACAACAGATGAAGAGATTAATTCCTTAGTATCAACTCTTGCTAGTGAATCAAGTGAAACTTATTCAACTACAAATTATATTGTAACAATTACTGTAGTAGATCGAAGTGGTGAAACTGCAATGAATTATGCTAATTTAATTGCAGAAAGCTTAAAGGATTATGTAAATGATACAGATTCATTAAAGGCTTATAATACAACACTTACAGTTATTTCACCTGCTGCTACATATTCATATAATTCACCTAATAAGACATTATATGTAATTGTTGCATTCCTACTTGGTGCTGTAATTGCGTTAGTAATTGTATTCTTTAAGGAATTCATGTCTACTAAGTTTAAGACTAGAGATGAAATTGCACTTGCAACTGATAATAAGATTATTGGTACATTTGTTGATCATAAGAAGAGAGAGGCTACAGATATTGCGGCTCTTGTAGAACCAAATATTCGTGAATTTGAGCCTTATAATAATTTATTTACTAATGTTAAATATGCTAATTTAGATAATCCTTATAAGGTTATTATGTTTACATCTACAATTGAGGATGAATTAAAATCTACAACTTCTGCAAATTTTGCATATGCTATTAAGAATAACGATAAGAAGGTTATCGTAATTGACTTAGATTTAAGAAAGCCAGTTATTCATACAATGTTTAAGGTTACAAGAGCTAAGGGTATTGTAGAATATATCGCTGGTACTGTAGCTAAGGATGATGTAATCAAGAAGAGTGAATTTGGTGTAGATGTTATTTCTGCAGGTACTGAGGTATTAAATCCTTATGTAGTAATTGATTCGCCAAAGCTTAAGGCTTTAATTGACGAATTAAGAAAAGAATATGATTATATTATCGTAGATACTCCACCTCTTGCCGTATGTGGTGATGGTAGAAACGTTGCTAAGATCTGTGATGGTATCGTTTATAATGTTACTATCAATCAGGTTAGAAAGAAGCTATTCCTAGAGAATGCTTCAAGCTTAAAGGAACAGGGCTTAAATGTTATCGGCTTCAATGTAACTAAGCTTCCTGTATCTAGATTTGATAAGGCTTCATATTATTATTCTGGTAAATATTATGGTGATGAAAACCCTAATAAGACAGAATTAAAGTCTGATCAACCAGCTGAATAATTCAAAAAGGCTCAAATGAGCCTTTTTTTAATGATATTGAAATTTAATTTTAAATTTACTATAATTTATATAGATTATAACTATTCTAAAAAAGGAGGTAGTAAAATGACTGATATTCATACCCATATTTTACCAGGTGTAGATGATGGCTCTAAGAATTTAGAAATATCTAGATCCTTAATTCAGCTTGAAATAGAAAATGGCGTTAAAGATGTTGTTTTAACACCTCACCAAAATGAAAAGAATATAAATCCAGATAAGCTTAAGGACACATTTACTAAACTATTAGAGGATACTAAGGATTTAGATGTTAATTTATATTTAGGCTCTGAAATATATTATTATGAAAATATGATGGATGATTTAAAGGCTGGTAAGCTTTTAACGTTAAATAATACTAAATATTTTTTAGTAGAATTCTCTACTAGAATGGTTACTCCGGTTGCGGAAAAGATGTATGATTTTATCGTTTCAGGCTATATTCCTGTAATTGCTCATATTGAAAGATTTCCATATCTTACGGCTGAAGAGATATTAGAAATTCATAAAATGGGCTGTAAAATTCAGGTCAATACTAAGGCCTTTGGTCAAAAGCCTTTTAAGAAGGTAATTAAATTCCTTCTTAAGAATAATTTAATTGATTATATTGGAACTGATTGTCATGATTTAAATGAAAGATCAGTTGAATATGATAAGTGCTTAAAGGTATTAAAGAAATATCCAGAAACCTTAAATAAGGTTATGGCTAAGCCTGAAATCTTAAATTAATATGAAGGATTTAATTTATAAGCTAAGAGTCTATTTAAGTAAT
>JAILEP010000014.1 GCA_024697825.1 Acholeplasmatales bacterium | reverse complement strand
TCCGTTAATCGCTATAGGCATTTATATAGGAATTGGTGCTATCCTGTTTTATATATTGTTTATAATAGATAGAGTTAAGAATGGTAAAAACAATATAAAAGATGGCAAGGGATATAAAACTGCATCTGGTATATTTGCTCTAATTGCAACAGGAGCTGCAATTATAATATTTAGACCAGAACTAAATATATTCAACTTAGAAACATTCTTTATTGTTCAGGGTGTTGTATTTATCGGTCTTCTTCCTCTTTCTTATTATAAATATTTACGAATAAGACATCATTATTTTGATCCTAAATCTAAACCACAGATTGAAGATAAGGATATTCTAAAATAAGATTGAATTTTAAATTGAAATTAGTTATAATTAACATAGTACTTAAATACATCTAACATTTAAGCGACCATCAGATAGTGTAAGTGATGGAATGATTATTTAGGGAATTGGTTATTAAAACTTAATCTAAAGAGCTAATTATTTAGAATTAAGGTGGCACCGCGCTAATTACAAGCGTCCTTAAGAATTATTTTATTCTTTAGGCGCTTTTTATTTTTATAGGAGGATTTTTATTATGAAATTAATATCTGGTATTCAGCCAAGTGGCAATATCACACTTGGTAATTATTTAGGAGCAATTAAGAACTTTGTTAAGCTACAGGATAATCCTGATGTAACTGACTTCTTAATCTTTGTTGCAGATTTACATGCAATTACAGTACCACAGGACAAGCAGGCATTAAGAAAGAATATTCGTTCCTTAGTTGCAACATATCTTGCATGTGGATTAAACCCTGAAAAGGTTAAGATTTTTATTCAGTCAGAGGTTCCTGCCCATCCACAGCTTGGTTGGATTTTACAGTGTAATGGCTATATCGGCGAATTAGAGAGAATGACACAATATAAGGATAAAAAGGAAAGACAGACTCAGGGTGTATCTGTAGGTCTATTAACTTATCCTTCTTTAATGGCTGCTGATATTCTATTATATGATGCAGATGCTGTACCAGTAGGTCAGGATCAAAAACAGCATCTTGAATTAACAAGAACATTAGCTGAAAGATTCAACAATAAATATGGTGATACATTCGTAGTACCTGAGCCATTCATTCCTGAGGCCGGTGCTAAGATTATGTCTTTAGCTGAGCCTACAAAGAAAATGAGTAAGTCTGACCCTAATCCAAAGGGCTATATTGCATTACTTGATGATATTAATGTTATTAAGAAAAAGATTAAGTCTGCCATTACTGATTCAGATGGTAAGATTGCATACGACCCAGTTAATAAGCCAGGTGTTGCAAACCTATTAACTATTATGTCTTGCTGCAGTGGTTCTTCTATTTCTGATTTAGTAGAGAAATATAAGGATTCTAATTACGCAAACTTCAAGGAAGATGTTGCTAACGCAGTAGTTGCTGAAATCGAGCCAATCCAGGCTAAGTACAACGAAATTATTAATTCTGATTATCTAGATAAGGTATTAGATGAAGGTAGAGATTACGCAATCTACTTCTCTAATAGAAAGATTCAGAAGGTTTATAATAAGGTTGGCTTAGGTAGAAAAACAAAATAATGAAAATCGAAGATAGAATATTTGATTTATCTGCTGATAAAGCTAATCCAGATGCTGTAGCTGAATTAGAATCAATTCAAAATAAATATAAGCTATCCGGTAATATCCTATTCTTTTTAGGTATTGCCGGTGCTCTCCTTTCTTTAGCTGCATTTATCATATTCATTATTATAATGATTACAGATAAAAGCTTTTTATTTAAGGCAGATAGTGTAACTGCTTTAATTACATTAATACCATTTTTAACATTAGTAATATTTGGTGTAATGATTTTTATAGGATATTTACACAAAAATATTGCAAAGCTTGCTATGACAGAAAAAAACGACTAGTTTTGAACTAGCCGTTTATTTTTTTATCTAACTTATATTCAATTGAATCAGTTAAGCTTATAAGCATCTGATCTACCAAATCAAGTAATTCTAAATATTCCTCTACAAAAGGCATATCTAAAAGTTCGCTCTTTAATTTGGTATACTCTTCTTCATAAGTCTTATACTGATTTACCTGATTAAATTCTTTAGCATTGACTAGCTTCTTTTGCATAGCCTTTACCTCGCTAAACTTTTTCTTTATATCCTTATTATTATCGATATAATGCTCAAGCTCGTGAATTCTTTTAACTTCAGGTAAATCATTAAAATAATTCTTTAATGCTTCTATATTATTCATTAACTAGCTCACCAATCATGAACCAGCTTCTAGTTTCAGTAACCTTAACCTTAACAAACTTGCCAACAAGGCTTAAATCATCGCTCTTGAAGTGTGTAAGCTTATTATTTGGAGTATAGCCACATAGCATACCATCACCAGATTTTGATTCACCCTCAACTAATACCTCAACAGTTTGGCCTAAGAATCTAGCATGACCCTTAGCATAGCCTTCATCAATTACCTTCTTAAGCTCATCAAACCAAGCATGCTTCTCCTCCATAGAAATAGGATCTGGCATCTTAGCTGCAGGTGTACCCTCTCTTGGAGAATAAATGAATGTGAAGGCTCCCTCAAAGCCAGCCTCAACAGAAAGTGAAACTGTATCTAAGAATTCCTCTCTTGTTTCACCAGGGTATCCTACAATAATATCTGTTGTAATAGAAATATCTGGAACTAATTCCTTTAATCTCTTAATCTTTGCTAGATATTCTGCTCTAGTATACTTACGGTTCATAATCTTAAGAACACGGTCATTACCAGACTGAACTGGGAAATGTAGATGAGGCATTACTGACTTACAATTGGCCATAGCCTGCATTGCCTTTTCATCCATATCTCTTGGATGAGGTGATGTAAATCTTACTCTTGGAATATTGTATTTATCAATATCAACTAATAAATCTCCAAATGTATATGAGCCATCACCTAAATCCTTACCATAGGCATTAACATTCTGTCCAAGTAAAGTAATTTCCTTATAGCCCTTTTCAGCTAATTCCTTAACCTCAGCTAGGATATCCTCCTTAGTTCTAGATCTTTCTCTACCTCTTGTATATGGAACAATACAATAAGTACAGAATTCATCACAACCATAC
>JAILEP010000006.1 GCA_024697825.1 Acholeplasmatales bacterium | reverse complement strand
AATAAATTATTTAAGCTATTATCAATTAATCTAAATAGGAATAAAAATATAAATCCTAATAAGCTTCCACCTATTAATGTTAATATGTATTTTTTAAAAAATTTCATATTACCACCATCTCTTTGAATAAATCTTCGCCTTAAGCATTAACGTATTATAATTTAATCCTGCATATTTTGCGAATTCCTTTAATTCCTTAATAGCTATTTTCTTATCATCATTTACGATAAGCTTAGCCTTAGCCTCATCGCTATTAATTGTGCCCTCACGCATCATAACCGCAATTTCAGGCATTAAATGGCTACGTCTTGCAATCATATTCTTTAAATACATTGCCCCATGATGGATTAAGCAATCAAAATGCTCCTCCTCACTAATAACGCGCCATGATGTGTTTTCCTCTAAGAATTTAATAATTTCATCCTTATTATAGGGATGATATAAATAATAAGCAACAAATGGTCTAAAGCCATTCTTAAACCCATCAATTAATAATTCATCCTTAATTCTTTTAGCAAGCCTTTCATCAACAAGCTTATCAATTAGCCTTAAGGCGTCCTTATATAATTCTTCTGGAGCTAGGCTATCCTCACTTAAGCCATCTACTATAAATGGCTTATAAAAATCATAATCAGCGTCCTGGTAGGCTCTAAGCATTTGAGGAATGCTTCTACCATGAATTGTACATGCCGCATCTATTTTAGAGGCATAATTAATCATTACGGCATAGCCTAAGAATGAGCAAGCTATACAAGGTGATAAATATTTTTTACAAATGTAATGGTACATTTCCTTTAATATTCTATCATCACATTCATAAAATTCATGCTCAACACCAAGCTCATTAACTATTTCTTTAATCTTTTCCTTAGCCTCAGGTGCTAAAAAGCCATTATCTAAGGTAAAGGCTTTAACCTTAAGCTTATAATCCTTAACTAGCTTATATAAAAGATATGTTGAATCCTTTCCCCCAGAAAAGCCTACTGCCGCGTCATATTTATGATTACCATTATTAGCTATCTTCTTTAAAAATAGCCTTTCTAAATTATCATAATCATGAAGCCTATCCTTTATTTTATCATAGGCATTACAAAATGAGCATACACCATTTTCATCAAAGGAAATATGCTTAACTGTACTATCTAAACAGCATCTAACACATTTTTTAACCTTCATAGCTATACCTCAATAATCCAAATGTCTTCTTCTTAATTAAATAATGCTTATAAGCATTTGAGGCAGTGCCTGTTCTATCATTTTGGAAATGATATAAAATCTTATCATGACCATAGCCTCTTGTCGTTAAAATAAGCTCCTTAGCTAAAATCATCATAGCCTTAGTATTACGATTTAAAGGATCAACTCCAATTGTCTTAGATACATAAAATCTATTTAATGGATCATTATAACCAAAATGGAATGCCACAAGCTTATTATGGATATAAACTAAAATTAAATCTGGATTAATTGAATCTAAGCCCTCTAAATAAATATCCTTAAAATCATTAAGAGATATATCCTTATAATAATCAGCTCTTTCAAAAACTCTTTTAGATATATCATATAATTCATTTATATATTCGTAGCATTCACTACCATGAATCTTAATTATTTTATATGAATCATCTATTCTAGTTCTGAATGCTGCCCTTTCTATTCTTTCATCTATATATGCTAAATTAGATGAATATGTTTGAAATACCTTAAAGCCCTCATCCTTTAATATATTTAATACCTCTAAATCATTAATTGAATCAGGGAAAAGCCTAAAATCAAATGAATCAAGTGAAATTCTGTAGCTATACCACGTTTTTGCGTTAATAGGACCAATTACATCTCTATTTCCTAAAAAGCTTTTTAAACGCTTTAAAACCTCTCTAAAATCCGTATAATCAGCAATTTCCATAAAGCCAAATTCTAATTTACCATCATTATCCATTAAGGTAAGATTAGTATCATTCTTAGAAAAGATTTGATAATCCATACCATCAATCATTCTTTCCTTTTTATTAATCTTATTTAAAACAATTTCAATATCATCTAAATTATCAATATGATAATCATATGTGTCTGTTTTAATATATC
>JAILEP010000112.1 GCA_024697825.1 Acholeplasmatales bacterium | reverse complement strand
TATGCAATTTATTGAAAGAGCTTAAAGTAAATTAGTTATATGTATTAGACATATTCTATTATTGAAATTTTGCAGAAGCGTTTCGATCTCAACTATCCCAGGTAAGTTATTAGAGGGAGCCATAAGGCTTCCTTTTTTCTTATAAATAAAAAAGAATGACCGAAGTCATTCTCTTAATTATATATTTAAGCCTGTACAACGCCTTGTACTCTAGAATAATCAACAATAGAGACAATGCCAGCTTCAATTAATTTATAATTGCTAGCAGTCGCTTCCATAGCTTCTTCTGTACTCATTGTATTAGTAATAGGAGTATATTTGTAATCAGTTGCGTATTTATCTCCTTCTACTACTATCTCTCTTTGTGAGCTGATTTCAACAATACGTGATAATAATAATTCGCTAGTATCCTCATCATAATATACAATGACATCTCCGATAGCTAAATCCTCAAGTATATGATCAGTGACTCTTGAAACTGTAGTATCACCATTCTTTCGGATACTTTTAATCTTAGCTGAAAGGTATGGGAAGTTATAATACAAGCTCGCATCACCTTCCATAGAATCATTTCTTATATAATAGAAAAAGTAATTATCCCTATTTGCTAATGTATCGTCAAATTCATTTGTGTCAAGCTTCTTAGATACATTATTGTCAAAGTTAACTTTTGCTACAATAGAATTTTGATATGTATACTCAGATACTAATACATTATTCCATTCCTTTAACGTGTCATAGCAATAAATAGAATATAATCTATCACAATACTCAAATAAATAATCACCAAGCTTCTTTATAGAAGCAGAGAATCCGATATTTGTCATACGTGTACATCCCTTAAATGCTCTCTCATTAATATATTGAACACTTTCAGGAACAGCAAATACCTCAAGTGTAATACATCCCTCAAAAGCTAATTTTGCAATATACTCTAGTCCATCATTAGCTTCTAATGATTCCATTAATATACAATCCTTAAAGGCGGCCTCACCAATAGTCTTTACATTTGCAGGTAATTCAATAGATCTTAATTTATGACAATCCTCGAATGCGTACGAACCAATTTTAGTTACTGAATCAGGAATATTTACATCAGTTAATGATTCACAGTCCGTAAATAATCCACTTGATATTTCAGTAAGATTCTTAGGTAATGTAACGCTCTTTAGTGATATACATTTTGCAAAGGCCATTCTGCCTACTGTTTTTACTGAATCAGGAATTACAATTGAAGCTAGGTTCTCACAATCAATGAATGCATCAGACTCAATAATCTCTACACCATAAGGAATATTAATTCCAGTAATATCACTATATCCAAAGGCATACTGACCAATAATCTTTGTGTCTTCATGAATATAAGACTTATTATAATCATATAAATATAAATATGGATTTTCTGAATTACCTAAATATTTATTTTCATTTTCATCTAAATTGAATTTTAAATTCGGGCAAAAATTAAATTCACAAATACCAAAGGATTTAATTGTTGAAGGTAGTTCAATCTTCTTCAACTGCTCACATCTATTAAATGCACCACGTCCAATACTAATAACATTATTTGACATGTTAACATTTGTCATCTGATTACATCCTGAGAATGCATCAGCTCCAATATATTTAACACTATCAGGAATTGTTAATTCTGTAATATTAGTACAATCCATGCATGCCTCATCTGCGATTATTTCAGTATCTTCATGGATAGTAAAACCAGCCTTGTCTTGAGCCTCTATTAATGCTAAATATGGATTTTCTGAATTTCCTAAATAGTAGCCATTGTTATAAATTGCATAATTCAAATTAGTACAAGAATCGAAGCATTCACTTCCGATGCTCTTAATACCTGAATTTAATTTTACATTCTTTAAGGAACTACAACCCCTAAACGCAGCACTTTCAATTTCCTCTACACTATCTGGAATTGTAATATCCGTAAGATTTCGGAAATTTACAAAGGCTGCTGCTCCTATTTTCTTTAAGGTGCTAGGTAATTCAACACCACTAAAATCATTATTCAAATCGAAGTATTCACCATCAATATAAGTTACAGGTAATCCATTGAATGATGATTCAATTTTTAGCACATCTCCCTCATAATCACTATCTATTTGGTATACACCATATTCAAGTGAATCGCTATCTAGCTCATAAATAATATTGTTGCTTATGACATGATCAAATTCGTTAATATTGCTTGTCTTTTCCTCACCACAAGAGGCAAGTGTAAGACCAGCCATAGCTATTCCTAAGCCTAGGAATATTTTCTTTTTTCCTACCTTCATATAATATAATCTCCCTTATAAAAATTTATAAACACGAGAAAATTATATACTTTTATTCCCATAATGTAAAGAAAAAGGATAGTATATACTATCCAATCTCCTTAAAGCCCTCATTTGTTAATTTTAAATGTACCCTAGCCTCTTTATCCTTTTCCTTACTAAAATAGAAATCAAAGGCTTTTTTAAGCCCATCTGGCCTAATTATAATTTGATTAGTATCATTATCTATCTTATCATTTTCCATAAATGATACTCCAGCTTTTATTATGCTTAAGGGCTTAGTCCTCCTTAGCATAGCTAGGTTTAAATATTTAGCCTGAACTATGGCTATATATTCTTCTCTTTCTTCAATCTCATCCATATAATCTAGGCAGGCCCCAATTACAGGCACCATAAAATTCATAAGACGAGACCTAGAATCTAAAGGTATTAGGCTAGAATCAATATTTGCATATAGATCCTCTAAATCAGATTCATCACCATTCTTAGTAAAATCTATACAATAATATTTATATTCCCTATCATCTATTAAATCAGTTATTAATCTATCAAATGATTTAAAGCCCTTATTAAAGATAGAATAATATTCATTCTTACCATCAGTAAAGAATTTATTATCCTTCCTTAATATATTCATAAATGAATCTAAGGCTTGCTTATTAATATGATTTAATAGCTTTTTAAAATCATTTAAATAAATAG
>JAILEP010000097.1 GCA_024697825.1 Acholeplasmatales bacterium | reverse complement strand
CCTTTAACGGTAAAGCAATTACTGTTGCTAAAAGAACTCCATAAATATCGAAGAAATTAATAAATATTAATGATAGAGCAATATTAATTAATGCCTCTATAACAGAAACCACACAAGTAATCTTAGCATAGCCTGCAACACTAGTAAGGTTTCCAGAAACATATCTACTCCATGAAAGCATTTGAACCATGCAGAATAATAAAGGTAAATATTTATAAATATAATCAATATCAGTTACATCAGCTGTATATAGCTTAACAAATGGTAAAGTTAACCAATATGCAACACAAATTAGAATTGTTGTTATAGTCATAATAAATGATGTAAAAATATTATGTAGCTTCTTATATTTTTCTATATCCTCATGATATGTTTTACCTAAAACATATGATAATGAATTATAAACACTAGTTATTAGTAAGGCTATTGATACATAAATTAAATTATAAACTGAATAAACACTAGATAATTTAGTAGAAATAAAAATGGAAATGACAATCATATCAGTTGATGAAAAGATAGTCCATGCTATTTCTGTAATAAGGAAGGCTCCCTTATCAGGAATCTTAGCAAGCTTAGCATCCTTAACCTTAAAATTGATCCAGCCAAATTTCTTACGCATATATATTTCAATAAGAATTGATTTAATAATTGAAACAGCGAAAAAGCCAAGTTGAATTAATGCTATATTCATTCCAGATAATGCTAGAATTATTTTAATTGTATAGCATGCAACCTTAGATAAAAGTTCTACAATATTTACCACATATGTTTTACCATATGTATTTAAGAAGCATATCTTAGTATTAGTGAAATAGAAATTGACAACTGATGTTAGTCCTTCAAATATAACCACAAAGAAAATAGTCCAGTAATCTACCTCTGTTCTAAAGGCAATAGGTAAAATAAAGGCTAAAGCTAATACCGCAAGAGAATAAATTAATGTAACCTTCCTATAGTATCTTTGGGTTGCAGATAAAATGGATGAAATTTCCATTTCATCCTTGTCATTAATAGGCTTAAATAGCGCATTTCTTGTTGCAAGCCCTATTCCTGCCTCTAATAAGGCAATATAGCTAAAGACCTGAGTTATAGAGCTTGTTAAGCCATTAACATCAGAGCCATAGCTATTTAAAATAATTTTTGGTACAACAAAACCAAATAAAAGGATAATAACCTGGCTAATGATACCTACAAAAAAATTTAAGAATAATTCTTTTTTTCTACCCAAGTTATTTCACCACTCTTTACTAACTATTATCTATAAATATAGCATCCTGCTCTATTAGAGCTATCGGTAGTCTTACCGATATTTTCAGGGTGCCAATCAACAACCCTAATAATCCTTTCAGGATTTTTTGTCTTTAAATCATTAAATTCATTTATATCATCCTGATTAAAAATAAATTTAACATAAACTGGACTTGGTTCTAAAACCTTATCGAAGCTAGGCTTAAGTCCAAGTGCACACTCTATAACCATTTTAACAAAATCATATCCAGTAGAATATTTAACTAAATCACTACCGATACAATCGCCACCCATTCTACCACCAATTTCAATGATTTTAATATTCCCATTTGAATCAATTTTTATTTCAGAATGGCTAGCTCCACAAGTAATTGCAAGTGAAGTTAGGGCATGGCTTACAACATTCTTAATTTTGTTAAGCATTTCAATAGAAATAGGAGCTGGTTCCATATGACCAGTTTCAATAAAATGAGGAGCACCTGTTGTATATTTCAATGTTAAAGCTAAAAATTTATGCTCACCATTATAAGAAATATATTCAACACTATACTCCTGTCCTTCTGCAAATTCTTCAATTAAGGCCTTCTTCTCGAAGCTTTCAGAAATAGCAGCTAAAATGGCAGGCTTTAAATCCTCTTGTTTTTCTACCTTAAAGATTCCCCTACTTCCGCTTCTATCTGTTGGCTTTACTATTACTGGAAAGCATAAATCTAGACCTTCATAGCTTGGGTCTTTAACCTCAATGCTCTTAGGGCTTGGGTCACCATTTTCTTCAAAGCATTTTCTCATTAAATGTTTATTAGTACTCTTTTTAGTACAGTCTAAGGAATTAGATGAAAGACCTAAATTTTGAGCAACATAATTTACAGTGAGCATTGCTAAATCAGAGGCAATACTACAAATGCCTGAAATACCAATTTCAGTGCATTTCTTTAATATTTCTTCCTTTTCAATTATACTGATTGGATAAAAGAAATCTGCAGCCTCTTCACCAACATCATTTGCCTTCCATGCAAAGACGTGAGTTTCAAGCCCCATTTCCTTAGCCTTTTCAATTAAGGGTAGCTGGAAATAGCTCGCTCCTATAATTGCAATCTTTTTCATAATCTCACTTCCAAATTTCATCAAAGCGCTTAAGCTCTTGTTCCTTCTTATAATCCTCTAAATAATCAATATATGAATATTTGGGGCTATAGCCTAAATCCTTCTTAGCATTGCTTATATCCATAACGAAACTAGTGAAGGTTGGCTTTTCAGGCTTATATATAATCTTGTTACTACTACCAAATACCTTTATCATTCCATCAATCTGATCCTGAAAACTTGTTTTTACTCCAGTACCAGCATTATAGGTTCCACCATTTACGTTAGCCTTAATTGCAAGATACATCATCTGGCATAAATCCTTAACGTAAATAATATCCTTAAAGGCATCAGGATTTCCCCATAATTCAATATCATCACCATTTGATATTTTATCTATTAAATAACGATAAGAAATATATTTCTTTTCGCCATTTACATAATAGTATTTATTAGGGTTATATAAATAAATATTTGGAAGTCTAAAAACAAAATTCTTTATACCAAATTCTCTTTTATAGAATTCCATTGTATCTAAAACCATACATTTAGTTATTGCATAAAATGCATGATCTCCAGTATAGCTTAAATTTCTAGGCATATCTGGCTTAAGGACTTCCTCTTTACCCCAGTAACCCTCTAGGTCAGCCCATGTCTGAGTATAAAGCACTCTATCGGCATTAGATGACCTTGCATATTCTAAAATATTAATAGCTCCAGTAATATTTGTATCAATATATGTATTTGGATTGAAATCCTTATAATATGCAGGTAGAATTCCTGCAAGGTTTACTACTGCATAAGATTCCTTAGGAAGCTTATTAAAGTCTTCCTTTTTAGTGATATCAATATTAATATATTCAATATTGTAGCGTTTAAAAAAATCAGTTTTTCTTCTGCCACACGCATAAACCTTAAATTCGGAATCAATATTCTCATTTAAATAATCAATAAGATATACGCCAATGTTTCCAGTGGCGCCAAATACAATTATATTTTTCATTTAATTACCCCAAAAAGTATTTGTGAATATAATGTGATACAACCTCACAATCAGCAGGTGTTAGACCATAGTACATTGGTAGTCTAAATAATCTTTCAGATTCCTTAGTTGTATATTCGTCAACTCCATCAAATCTACCAAACTTAAGTCCAGCTGGAGCTGAATGAAGTGGTATATAATGGAATGCAGTATAAACCTCATTAGATCTTAAGTAAGATTGAATCTTAGTTCTTTCTGCAATATTCTTAACCTTAATATAGAACATATGAGCATTATGACTACAGCCATCTGGTACTACTGGAATATCAATATAGCCCTTATCTTTCAAATCAGCTAAAAGCTTATAATAAGCATTCCATGCAGCTAGTCTTGAATTATTTATTTCATCAGCCGCCTCAAGCTGAGCATATAAATATGCAGCATTAAGCTCAGAAGGTAAATAGCTACTGCCATAATCCTTCCATGTATATTTATCAACCTGGCCTCTTAGGAACTTACTTCTATCAGTTCCCTTTTCTCTTAAGATTTCAGCCTTCTCGATATATTTTTCATCATTGATTACTAAGGCTCCACCTTCACCCATAGAATAATTCTTTGTTTCATGGAATGAATAACAACCAAAATCACCGATTGTTCCTAAAGCCTTGCCCTTATATGATGACATAACTCCCTGAGCCGCATCCTCTACTACAAGTAGGTTATGCTTTCTAGCAATTGCCATAATTGTGTCCATTTCACAGGCAATACCAGCATAATGAACGACACAGATAACCTTAGTCTTAGGTGTGATTGCAGCCTCAATCTTTGTTTCATCAATATTCATAGTATCAGGTCTTACATCACAGAATACTAGCTTAGCGCCTGCAAGTACAAAGGCATTAGCTGTACTAGAGAAAGTAAAGCTTGGAAGTATTACCTCATCACCTTCATTTAAATTACATAATAAGGCTGCCATCTCTAAAGCTGATGTACCACTTGTAGTAAGTAATACCTTCTTGGCATTGAATCTATTTTCAAACCAAGCATTACATTTTTTTGTAAAAGGACCATCACCACAAATTTTGTGATTTTCACAAACCTGTTTTACATAGTCTAATTCCTTACCAATAAATGGAGGAACATTAAAATCTATCATAAAAATACTTCCTATCTCTTATTATAATTTTTGTCAATCCAGTTCATGTATTCGCCAGATTCTACGTGTGATAACCATTCTTGGTTATCTAGGTTCCACTTAATAGTGGCTACGATACCAGTGTCAAAGTTATGTTCTGGCTTCCAACCTAGTTCTGTTTCAATCTTAGTAGGGTCCATTGCATATCTTAAATCATGGCCAGGTCTATCCTTAACATAAGTAATTAAGCTTTCAGGCTTTCCTAAAGCTTTAAGGATTGTCTTAACTACTTCTAGGTTAGTTCTTTCGTTATGACCACCAATATTATATACTTCACCATCGCGACCTTTTCTTACTACTAGGTCAATAGCTGTACAGTGATCTCCAACATATAACCAGTCTCTTACATTCTCACCTGTTCCATATACTGGAAGTGATTCATTACGAAGTGCCTTCTGAATCATTAAAGGTATAAGCATTTCAGGTAAATGGTAATGACCATAATTATTAGAACATCTAGAAATTGTTACAGGAAGACCAAATGTTCTATGATAAGCTAATACTAATAAATCAGCTGAAGCCTTAGATGCACTATAAGGGCTAGATGTATGAATTGGAGTATCCTCATGGAAGAATAAATCTGGTCTATCTAGAGGTAAATCTCCATATACCTCATCAGTAGATACCTGATGGTATCTCTTGATGCCATACTTACGGCAAGCATCCATTAAAGTCTGAGTACCTAAAATATTTGTAGTTAAGAAAATACCAGGATTCTCAATAGATCTATCCACATGAGATTCTGCAGCGAAGTTGATTACATAATCAAACTTCTCTTCTTCAAATAATTTAAATACTGCTTCTCTATTACAAATATTTTCATGAACAAACTTAAAATTAGGCTTATCCATAATCGGAGCTAAAGTCTCCATATTACCTGCATATGTTAATGCGTCAATACATACATATTGATCTTCAGGATATTTATTTACCATAATGTGTAGGAAGTTACCGCCAATAAAGCCAGCACCACCTGTTACTAAAAATTTAGACATTGAATTAGTCCTCCAATTCCTTTAAATATCTATTTAAAGCATCCTTCAAATCAGGAAGACGCTTAAATCCTGCCTTATCTAAAGACTCCTTACTCATTCTTGAGTTTAGAGGTCTCTTAGCTTGTTGAGGTACCATCTTCAAGTATTCTTCTGTAGTTACAGGATTAACCTTCATCTTAATACCTGACTGCTTAAATATTTCATCGGCAAATTGTGCCCATGAAATATAACCTTCATTTGTTGCATGATAAGTTCCATATTTATCTGTTTCAATCATATCACATAATAATTTTGCTAAATCATATGTATATGTTACAGAACCAATCTGGTCACATACTACATTAAGCTCAGTCTTACCCATTTTAGCAAGCTTTAGCATTGTTTTAACAAAGTTGTTACCATTCTTACCAAATACCCAAGAGATTCTAACAATGAAATGTTCAGGTAATAATTCTTCGACAAAGTTTTCACCTTCTGCCTTAGTCTTACCATAAATAGAAAGACCAGCCTTTTCATCATTTACCTCAAATGGCTTATCACCTAAGCCATTAAATACATAATCAGTTGAGATATATACCATCTTAGCACCAACAAAATTACAAGCCTTAGCTATGTTTCTTGGACCTAAAGAATTTACAGCATAAACCTTTAAAGGCTCTTGTTCAGCCTTATCTACAGCTGTCCAAGCTGCATTATGCATTACAACATCTGGATTATAATCCTTGATGTAATTATAAACAGCTTCTTCATCTGTAATATCTAATTCTTCTATATCAATACCTTTAACATTAATATAGCCTCTAGATTCTAATTCTCTTACACAATCATAACCTAATTGGCCCTTTACTCCTGTTACAAGGATTCTCATATTCTTTGACATTATCCTACCACCAATTAAAACTTAATTTTAGCATCCTTTAAAGCAGGATGAACCTTATCCTTTTCAGAAAGTAAAACTTCACCCTTATATGGCCAAACAATGCCAACCTCAGGATCATTCCACATAATACCACCCTCATCTTCAGGATGATATAATTCATCACACTTATAACAGAATGTTGCAGTGTCACTTAATACTACAAATCCATGAGCGAAGCCTCTTGGAATCATAAACATATTGCCCTTTTCAGCAGATAATGTACAACCAACCCACTTACCATAGGTAGGTGAGTCAGCACGTAAGTCAACGGCTACATCAAATACTTCACCTTCAAGACATCTAACAAGCTTAGCTTGTGGGAAAGTCTTCTGGAAGTGTAATCCTCTAAGTACACCAGCCTTAGACTTAGACTGATTGTCTTGTACGAAATTATAGTTAAGACCTGCAGCCTTAAAATCAGATTCCTTATATGTTTCCATAAAGTAACCACGGTTATCCCCGTACTTCTTTACATCAATTGTATATACATCCTTAATTTCAGTTTCATTGAAAGTGAAATTACCAATTGTC
>JAILEP010000090.1 GCA_024697825.1 Acholeplasmatales bacterium | reverse complement strand
TAATCAATAGGATAATATTTAATATTGATGATATTGATGAAAAACCTGATATTATTCTTGTATTAGGTAATCCTAATATTTTAGATAGAATTAATAAATGCTTAAATATTTATAGAAAATATAAATCTATAGTTATTTTGTCTGGTGGTGCTTTAATGCCTGATAACAAAACAGAGGCTGAAGCTATGAGGGATTTCTTAATTATTAATGGTGTTAATATAAATGATATTATTCTTGAGAATAAATCTAAGGATACAATAGAAAATATTAAATATTCTGTTGATATTATCAATGAATTAGAATTAGGTAATAATATTAAGATTTCTCTTATTACATCTGGCTATCATATAAGAAGAGCTATGATGATATTTAATAATAACAAGGATAAATTAAATAAGAATTGTCAAATAATTCCTAATTATAGTATTGATTCTTCGTGTATAAGTGATAATTGGTATAAGGAAGATTCAGGTAGAAAGAAAATCTCTGTTGAGCTTGAAATGATTGATTATATGATTAAAAATATGGGGTATAAGCCCTTCGAATTCTAGGTGATAACTATGAAAAAGAAAGAGATGCTTAAAAATTTATTTGGTTTCAATAAAAATTTAGTATTAATCAATGTACCTGTTAGACATGGTACACTTTATGGTGATAAGGATAAAACTGAGCTAACAAATGATTTTGTGACTTTTGATGAGGTTAAATCCATATTTGAAGCTCATAAGGCTCTTGCGATGATCAAGGCTAATCATAATATGTATGATAAAGCTGATAAACATGAATTTGGAAAGAAGAAATATAATAATCTATTTATAGGTGGTCCTCTTGCAAACGAAAAGGTTGCAGATATTTTTAGGCAGTTCTTTAAAGGTTTTAAATTTGGTGTTTTTGAGGATTCTAAATATTTGTCTCAGGACAATGCTTCAGCTTTAAGTGATTTGATTTTTTTAGATGAGACTAAGGAAAATAGAGAGGTTCAATTATTTGAAGGTGAAAATAATAAGGTATATTTTGATACTAATGATGGCTATATCATTTTAATAAAGCTTTCGGCTAATGATTATAATGACCCTGAGCATGGAACTATTCATGTTTGTTTCGGAAACAATTCTAATACTTCCTTAAATGCTAGTAAGATATATTTAGAGGAAACAGAATTCTTGTATGAGAAGCTAAAGAATCGCGATCATTATTTTGTTTATATAGGCTGTAGAAATGAAAAGCCATTTTTAGATGATTTTCATGATTATACAAATATCTATTTTAAGGAGTAAAATATGGAAAATAATTATGATGTATTTATTGCTTATCATGGAACTAATAGTAAGGAAGGCTCTTACGATTTAGCTAAGGCTATTGCCAATTATTTAATTGAAAATGATATATTTCCATTTGTATGTAATTATTGTGGGCTATATGAGGATAGAAATATACCATACCATGATACCCTATCTGTTGTTAGTAAATCTGATCTATTTTTATTAGTTGTTAATGATGAAATAAAAACAAGATTAAACCGTAATGGAGCAATCGGAAATGATAATGGTGAGGTTAATGATTTAGAGCGTGAGATGAACCAGTTTGCAAGAGTTCAAGACTCGAAAAAAAAATCTAATTGTGTATGTGCTTCAGGCTCAGACCTAAAAGATAAAGATTTTCAGAATTTTAATCCGTTATTAAATGGCCATAAGGAAATGCTTATAGGAGCATGTAATGATTTTAAAGATATATTAGATTGGGTTAAGGCTCGTAAAAAAGAGCTAATGCTAAAGCCAAAAAACTATAATAAGGCTGACTACATCTTTAAGAACAAGCTTGAGATAGGTTCAACTATACAATTTGGAGAATATAAATATTACTTAGATGGGACTAAGAAGCAAATGGAATGGGTTGTCTTAGATAAGATAGAGGACGGCTATCTTATCCAGTCTAAAAAGGTAATTGATAAGGTTCCTTTTATTTTTAAGAATAAAGACACTATTATTGAATGGCTTAATAAGAATTTTTATAATGAAGCCTTTAATAGCTATGAGAAGGAGCATATCCTAAATAAATATGGTAGTAATGTTTTTATATTATCTAAGGAGGAAATAGAAAAATATTATTCCTCTGATAATTTAAGAAAGAAGGAAATAACTCCTTTTGCATTAAATAGCCAGCAATTATATAGTAATCATCACCGTGGAAATACTAGCTGTTACTGGACATCTACTAGAGGAAATTCTAATACAGTTTACTGTGTAGAAAAGGATGGAAGATTTGATACCTTAGCAGATATGTTACCATTTATTGGAGTCGCACCTGCGATAATTATAAATTTATAGCTTTAAAATTTTTAAAACGGTTCTATAAATAAAGAGTGTATATTTAGAGGTGCATTAGATAATGTTGAATCTGATGCTCCTTTTGTCATATATGGATTCTTTAAGATTATTATGATAAAATATTTTAAAGATTACATTTAAAAGGAGAAACTGAATTATGTATAAGCCAAAACCAATAGACACAAGTAGAATTAAGCTTTCTGAGGATCTACTTGAGCTTAAGGAGCTAATTGCTAGCAATGTCCATGATGTCTGGGCAGAGGGAAGAATAAAGGAAGGCTGGACATATGGTCCTATCAAGAATAACGAATTAAAACAAACACCATTATTAGTACCCTATGAAGAGCTTCCTGAATCTGAAAAGGAATATGACAGAAATACTGCATATGAAACCTTAAAGGTAATTATCAAGCTAGGATATAAAATTAGCAAATAGGAGGTAGAAATATGACTAAGGAAATATTTATTATAATATTTATGATTTTTTCCTTAATAATTGAGGCAATAATGCTTATTGTATTAAGCGTAAAAATAAGTAAATTCCATCAATTAAGCCTTAAGGATACCATTATTTACCCATTTCTAGTCTTACTTACTATAGGTATATTATGGACACTTATTGGTCATTATGATCATGCAGTTTGGTATGAGGATTTAATAAGATCAATCAAGGACTCTATAGGAGTTGTTAAGCTAGATTTAGATAGTGATCTACTTGATTTATTAAAAGCCACTAAGGGTGTTGGCTATTTAGCTATGGTAAGCTATTATGGTGCGTATATCATTTCGTTTTTAGCTTTATTTAGCTTAGCCTTTACTCTTGCAAGAAAGACAGTAATGAACACACTTTCATCTATTGGTAAGCTTAGTCTTAATGAAAAAACTTATGTATTTGGATTTAATGAGGATGCTAAGAATTTTATTAAAGGCTTAAAAAATGATAATAGAAAGAAGATAATAGTTATTTTAGATTCATCAGTATTAAATAAATATGTAGATGAAATATTATATTTAAATGAATATAAAATATCATATAAGAAGAAGCCTTATGGTAAGACTGATGAAATAATTAAAACATTAAAAAAATTATCAAAAAATAAAAAAAAGAAATATCATTTTGTAACATTCTTCGATGATGATGCTAAAAATGTTTCATTTATTGTTGCCGCAAAGCGTTATTTAAAGGAAATAAATGCCTTTGGTAGCTATAGCTTTAATGATGTTGAAAATATTAATTGTAATAATGCTTATTTATTAAAATTTAACGATAAAGTAAAAACTAATAAAATAATTGTTAATGGTGGAGAGGTATTATTCTCAAAGAAAAATCGTCTAGCAATTAAAACAGGCAATAGTGAGATAAAGCTTGAACCAGCAGAAAAAGACCAAAAATACAATTCTAATATTTATTTAATTGATCCAAATAGCTTAAAATCTTCTGATAATGGTACAAATATAAATATTGTTAATGGTCTTGGAAGTGATGAGGATTATTCATATAAAAAATATTCAATTAGCTTTAAACCTCAAAGAAATATTTTTATTAAGGTATTTTGTTCTAATATCCAAAAGCCAGTATTAGATGAAATTATTAGAAAGAGACCTGATAATGAAGAGACATTAAATAGTGCTGGTGAAATCACTGATACATTTGATGCTAGTAGAGGTATGATTAAAGCTATTAATAAATATGATGTTATAGCATATGATTTCATTATTAAGAATAGCTTTGCTAGATTCTTAGATGATGACAATATTGATACTGATTCAACAATTAGGAATTGTGATATTAATTTATATGTACTAGGCTTTGGTAAGGTTAATAAGGCTCTAACAAGAGACGTATTAATTAATAACCAATTTGCAGAAAAAATTCCTGGTGAGCAAAAGAATACTTATAAGCTTAAGATTAAGCGAATGAATGTTAAAATCTATGAAAAGAAAAAAGAAATAGACGATGATTTATCATTTAGCTTTATTAAATATGATAAGAATAAATTCAAGGGTGAATATTATGATTTACCAGACAATTTTATAAATAAAAATGATTTTAAAATTGATAATAGATTTGATGATACATTCTTAAATGATATCTATGATGTTATTAAAGAAAAGACTAAGAGTG
>JAILEP010000047.1 GCA_024697825.1 Acholeplasmatales bacterium | reverse complement strand
AATAGCTATGCCAATTAAAGGATTATCAAATCCAAAAGTTATAAATGTATCTGTGTAACCTGTAAAGGTAGCAGTATTGGGCTGGGACGGCCCTGAGGAGTGATGGTGAAAGCCATCACAGAATCGATGCTCGGCAATTTAATTACCGAGTAGTTCACATAGCATTATTTTATCAAATCCAAAAATTGAATATTTTTAATATTTATATGCTATATTAGCCTATGGTGATTTAAATGATAATGCAAATATTAAAATCATATTTTGGATATGATAATTTAAAGGAAGAGCAGGAAAAAATAATAAATAATGTTATAAAAAGAAAGGATACAATTGGCTTACTTCCAACTGGCTTTGGTAAATCATTGACATTCCAAATCCCAGCGCTTTTATTTGAGGGTGTAACTATTGTTATTACCCCACTTATTGCCCTAATGCAGGACCAGGTAATCAATTTAAAGGGTAAGGGTGTAAAGGCTGAATATATCAATTCACTTCAAAGTGAGGATGATCAAAATATTATTTATTCAAGGCTTAAGCATAATAAAATTAAAATATTATATGTATCTGCAGAAAGATTAAAAAGTAAAAGATTCTTAAATGAAATAGAAAAGGTAGATATTGATTTTTTGGTTTGTGATGAGGCTCATACACTTTTATGGAGTGAGGATTTTAGGCACGCTTTAGGCGAAATACCTGCCTTTATTAAAAGATTACCTAAAAGACCTAGAATCTTAGCTTTAACTGCAACTGCAACCTCTAATACAACTGAAAAGATTACGAAATTACTTGAGCTAGATAACCCTGATATAGTTATAGGTGATTGTGATAGAAAGAATATATTTTATGATATTAAGAAGACTCATGATAAGGATAGAGATTTATTCTTTTATTTAAAAAGAAAACAAGGACTTCATGGCCTTGTCTATTGTTTGACTATTAAGAATGTAGTTCATGTATATGAATATTTAAAATCTAAGGGCTTTAATGTTTTAAAATATCATGGGGCGATGGATTCAAATGAAAAGAAGGAGGCTTTAGAATTATACAAAAATAATATGTGTGATATTATTGTTTGTACTAATGCCTTTGGAATGGGAATTGATATACCAGATATCAGATATGTAGTAGAATATGACCTACCCGCAAATATTGAGGATTTTATGCAACAAACAGGTCGAGGCTCAAGAGATGGAAAGAGAGCTGAAGGTGTTGTTTTATTTAATATTAATGATGTTAAAACAATTGATTATTTTATTGACCATATTGAGGATCCTGAAAAATCAGATAAGGAAATTATTAAAATCAAAAATGATAGAAGAAATAAGCTCGATAAAATGGTTGAGCTATGTATGAGCTCAAAATGCATTCATAAGAGTGTTTCAGAATATTTTGGTATTAAGCATCCTGGTAAATGTGGGATGTGTATTAACTGTGTTCCATCTAAATATAAAATATAAAAAAAAGGAAGACATTATGACTTTTAAATCATAAAATCTTCCTTTTTATTTTTGACTTAATTTTAACTGCGAAAAATACATACCATTTTCAGCAGTCTCACCGAAGTCTTCCTATTTTTTACCTATAAGAATTTGAAATATCCATAAATACTGGAATTACAACTGGATGTCTATCAGTTTTCGCAACAATTACCTCAGATAGCTTTTCAGTTAATACATGCTTTAAATTATTTAAATTAACTGGCTGAGGCTTTTCCATTTCTTCAGTAATGAATTTCTTTGAGAATTCAACGAATTCCTTAGTTAAGGCCTCACTATCCTTCATATAGATGAATCCACGAGATACTACCTGTGGCTCAAGTGGAATAATCTTATTTTTAGGATCAATTGTAATAATTAATGCAAACATACCATCATCTGATAAAATCTTTCTTTCTCTAATGATAGTAGAAGAAACATCACCAATACCAGTACCAGCAACATAGACATCACCAGATTTAACACGGCCATCTCTAAATGCGCCTTCAGCTGTAAATTTAACAACATCACCATTAGTTAAAATGAATGTATTTTCTGGCTGAACTCCTGTTTCAGTAGATAAATCTGCATGAACCCTTTGCATACGATATTCACCATGAACTGGGATAAAGTATTTAGGCTTAACAAGTGTTAGCATCATCTTTAATTCACCCTGTGAGCCGTGACCTGTTGTATGAGTATCGGCAATAGGTGAATGGGTGATTACATTAGCACCCTGCTTAAATAAGGCATTGATAGTCTTATTTACCCCCTCCTGGTTACCAGGAATAGGGTTAGAAGAGAAGATGATTGTATCACTTGGGATTAGCTTAATAATTTTATGTGAGCCATTAGCTACTCTTGAAAGTGCGGCAAGTGGTTCACCCTGTGAGCCTGTACATAATAAGCATAGCTCACTTGGCTTATAATCCTTAATTTCAGTTGGGTCAATGATTGTGCCCTTAGGAGCCTTGATGTAACCTGCCTGCTGACCAACCTCGATAGTCTTTTCCATTGATCTACCAAATACTGCAACGTGTCTTCCTGTTTCAATACAAGCCTCAATTACCTGTTGAACTCTATACATGTTAGATGCGAAGGTTGCCACAATGATACGCTCTTCAATTCTTGCGAATAATTCTTTGATAGATGCACCAATTTTCTTTTCTGAATCAGTAAAGCCCTCTCTTAAGGCATTAGTAGAATCTGATAGCATACATAGTACACCCTCAGTACCAAGTCTTGAGAATTTATCGAATTCAGCACCAGGACCTACTGGTGTTAAATCAATCTTAAAGTCACCAGTATGAACGATATTACCAAATGGTGTTTTAAATACAAAGGCATAAGAATCAGGAATTGAATGTGTGATTCTAGCAAATGATAATTCGATGCCATCGAAGTTATAAACGAAATGACTCTTGAATTCTACAATCTGAGTTGAACCTAATAATTCAGGATAATCCTCTAGCTTATTCTCAATTAAATCAACTGTTACACCGGCAGCGTAAATCTTAGGGATTTTAACCTGCTTTAATAGGAAAGGAATACCACCGATATGGTCTTCATGACCATGGGTAATGAATAAACCAACAATCTTTGATTCATTCTCCTTTAAGTATGTAAAATCAGGAATTACATAATCAACACCAAGTAGATGATCATCTGGGAATAGAACACCAGCGTCAATTACAAATAGCTGATTTCTAAATTCTATACAATAACAGTTTTTACCGACTTCACCAAGTCCACCAAGCGCGAAAACTCGTACCTCGTCGGGCATTTTTTTATTGTCCATTTTTTTACCTCCTAACTTTTACGACATAGTATCGAATCTAATTTATTTTATTATATATTATAATAACTTCAATTTCAAATTTTTGTTAACGCTTACTTACATTTTTTGTTTACTTTTTTAATATTTAATACTAAAAATTATAGTTAGTAAGATTTTTATAATCCGGATGGAACTTTAATATTTATTATGATATAATAAAAAGGATTTTTGAGGAGGATTATGCTATGAAGGCTAGTCAGATGTTAATTTCAACATTAAAGGAAGCTCCAACAGAAGCTAAGATTGATTCACACATCTTACTTTTAAGAGCAGGTATGATTAAAAACGAGGTTGCAGGTATTTATAATTATTTACCAATGGGACTTCGCGTATTAAATAAAGTAAAGGATATTATTAAAGAAGAAATGGATGCCGCAGGTGCACAGGAAATCTTATGCTCTGCAGTACAGCCAAAGGAATTATGGGAAGAATCAGGTAGATGGTTCAAGTATGGCCCAGAATTAATGAGATTAAAGGATAGACATGATAGAGAATTCTGTTTAGGACCTACACATGAGGAGGTCTTTACATCTTTAGTTAGAGAGCTTGTAAAGTCACCTAAGCAGCTACCTATTAACCTATACCAGATTCAGACAAAGTATAGAGATGAATTCCGTCCTAGATTTGGTTTAATTAGATCTAGAGAATTCATTATGAAGGATGCATATTCATTTGATAAGGATGAGGCAGGCCTAGAGAAGAGCTACCAGAATATGTATGATACATATTCAAGAATCTTCACAAGATTTAAGCTAAACTTCCAGCCAGTACTTGCAGATACTGGTAATATTGGTGGTAATGGCTCTCACCAGTTTATGGCATTAGCTGATGTTGGTGAATCAACAATCATTTATTGTGAAGATAATCATTACGCAGCTGACCAGGAAAAGGCAACTACAAAGCTTGATGGCTATAAGGGTAAGGCAGAAGCACCTATTGAAAAGGTTGCAACACCTAACCACGCAACAATTGAGGAATTAGTTGAATTCTTAAATGATGATGCTAAGAATATGGCTAAGACTATGGTTTACCATGATTTCATGAATGAGAAATTCATTTTAGCAATGGTAAGAGCTGATAGAGAAATCAATGAAATTAAGCTTGTTAATGAATCAGGATCTAATGAAAATTATTTAAGACTTGCAACAGATGAAGAAATTGCAAGCTTAGGATTAGTTAAGGGCTTCATTGGACCAGTTAACCTAAATGTAAAGCTAGACATCTATGTTGATGAAGAATTAAAGGATATGAATGGCTTCCTTGTTGGTGCAAATGAGAAGGATTTCCATTTAGCTAACGTTAAGTATGGTCGTGACTTTGAAGGAAATGTTTGCGATTTACGTATGGCTACAGAGGGCTGCATGTGTCCAGTATGTGGTAAGCCACTTAAGTCTGCTCGTGGTATCGAGGTTGGTCAGGTATTTAAGCTACAGACTAAGTATAGTGATGCTATGAAGTGTACTTATGTAAATGAAAAGGGACAGAATGTTCCTATGGTAATGGGCTGCTATGGTATTGGTGTTACTAGAACATTACAGTCAATTGTTGAACAGTATCATGATGAATTTGGTATTAAGTGGCCACTTAATACTGCACCATTCCATGCAGTAGTAGTACCTATTAATGCTAAGGATGAGGCTCAGACAGCTTTAGCTAATAAGATTTATGAGGAATTAAAGAAGAATAAGGTTGAGGTTATTCTAGATGATAGAGATGAGCGTCCTGGATTTAAGTTTAAGGACTGGGAGCTAATCGGTATTCCTTATATGATTATTTGTGGTAAGAAGGCAGGAGAGGACGTTGTTGAATTCAAGGTAAGAGCTACTCTTGAAAAGACAGAAAAGTCTTCTAGTGAAGCCATTTCTACAGTAGTAGACGCAGTAAAGAATATGTAATTAAAAATGCGAGCTAGATTAGAATCTAGCCCGCAATTTTTTTACTTATTAAGTAATCTTAATTCACCATTTAAAGCATCTAAGACATAAGGGATATTTGGTTTAATTTCACCCTTAATAATCTTTGTTGCAATAAATGTTTCAATGTATTTAGTAATATAACGCTTGATAGGTCTTGCACCATATTCCTCATCAAATGCCTGATCTAGAATATGCTGCTTTAAGGCATCAGTATATGTAATATTAATCTCTTGAGCGATTAGTCTATAATCTAATGTTCTAAGAAGCTTTGTTACAATCTTATACTGAACATCCTTTGTTAATGGATTGAATGTGATAATTTCATCAATACGATTTAAGAATTCTGGCTTGAAGTTTGCCTTAAGTAGAGCCTCAACTCTATTTTTAGCATCAGCGTCATGGCTTAATAATTCCTGTGAACCTATATTAGATGTCATAATGATAATTGTATTCTTAAAATCAACTGTACGACCCTGAGAATCTGTCAATCTACCATCATCTAGAATCTGAAGAAGAATATTGAATACATCTGGATGAGCCTTTTCAATTTCATCGAATAAGACAATTGAATATGGGCTACGTCTTACCTTTTCAGTTAATTGACCACCCTCCTCATATCCAACATAACCAGGAGCTGAACCAATTAGCTTTGAAACAGAATACTGCTCCATATATTCGCTCATATCAAGTCTTACAATATGAGATTCACTATCAAATAAGGCATCAGCTAAAGCCTTGGCAAGCTCAGTCTTACCAACACCTGTAGGACCTAGGAATAGGAATGAGCCAATTGGCTTATTTTCATCCTTAATACCAGCACGCTGTCTAATGATTGCATCACTAATTAATTCTACAGCCTCATCCTGTCCAATTACTCTTTCCTTTAGAGTATCAGATAGATTTAAAATCTTTTCTCTTTCACCCTGCATTAGCTTAGCAATTGGAATATTAGTCCATTTAGCTACAACCTCTGCAACATCCTCCTCTGATACGGATTCAGATAGAATATGATCATCCTTAGATTTAGCTTGATAATCCTGAACCGCCTTTTCAAGAGATGGAATAGTAGAATATTGTAATTCAGAAGCCTTCTTATAATTGCCCTCATTGAAGGCCTTTTCTAACTGGAATTTAGCATCCTCTAGATTTTTCTTAACTTCCTTGTATTCAGCAATTTCTTTCTTTTCATTTGCCCACTTTTCGTTAAGTTTAGAAGCTTCATCCTCTAAATTCTTAAGCTCGGTATTAATAACCTCTAAACGTTTTGCAGAAGTAGGATCTGATTCCTTACGAAGAGCCATTTGCTCAATTTTAAGCTGAGCAATCTTTCTATCTAAATCATCAAGCTCGGCTGGCTTAGAATCAATTTCCATACGACAAGAAGCACAAGCCTCATCAATTAAATCGATAGCTTTATCAGGTAAGAATCTATCCTGGATATATCTATTAGATAATGTTGCTGCTGCGACTACTGCATTATCCTGGATTGTAACACCATGATGTGTTTCAAATCTTTCCTTAATACCTCTTAATATAGATATAGTATCTTCAACAGAAGGCTCTGCAACTAATACCTTTTGGAATCTTCGTTCAAGGGCTGAATCCTTTTCTATATATTCTCTATATTCCTTTAAGGTAGTTGCACCAATACAGTGTAGCTCACCTCTTGCAAGCATAGGCTTAAGCATATTACCTGCATCAAGTGCACCATCAGCCTTACCAGCGCCTACAATTAAATGAATTTCATCAATAAACATAATGATATTACCATCAGATTTTTTGATTTCATTTAATACAGCCTTTAATCTTTCCTCAAATTCACCACGGAATTTAGCACCAGCAACTAACGCACCCATATCTAGTTCAAAGATAGATTTGTTCTTTAAAGAAGTAGGAACATCATTTGCAACAATACGTCTAGCAAGACCTTCAATAATTGCAGTCTTACCAACACCAGGCTCACCAATTAAAACTGGATTGTTTTTAGTCTTACGAGATAATATTTTAATGATACGTCTGATTTCCTCGTCACGTCCAATAACTGGGTCTATTTTACCCTCACGTGCAAGCTTTACTACATCACGTCCATATTTTTCTAATACATTTTCTTCATTGCTATTACTATTCATTTGCATAATAATACCTCCTCGTGCAGCTTTTTATATCTGCTACACCTATATTATAATCCTTAAAATTAGCACTTGCAAGTATAGAGTGCTAAAAAGTTGAAAAAGAGTAAGTTTTAGTTGACTTTGTATATGCGTTTTGATAGAATAGTCCTTGTCAGGTTATGGCCCTGTAGCCAAGTGGTAAGGCACGGCACTGCAACTGCCTGATCGCTGGTTCAAATCCGGTCGGGGCCTCCATCTGAAATATTAAGTCTAGTACATTATGTATTAGACTTTTTTTCTTTATATAAATATTACAAATGTTCTAAATTCTTAATCATATTAAAAATAACAAGATTTATTTAACCAAATAAGTTATAATAAATAAAAGACTCGGAGGCTAATTTAATATGAGAAAAGAAAAAGAAGCACTTGCACTCAAGAAAAAATTTAATCTTTCGCAAGCGGATATTGCTAAATCGTTAGCTTCTGATTTCGTTTGTAGCTTTTTTATTAATAAAAAGACAGGTAGATATATAGAATTTTCATCTAATGAATTCTATAAATCATTAAATATCCCTGCAACAGGTGATGATTTTTTTAATGTATCAGAAAATGCATTAATGAACTTAATCTATTTAGAGGATAAAGAATTAACCTTTAAGGCATTTAATAAGGAAAATGTAATAAAGGTATTAGAAATAGACACAAGCTTTTCTATTATATTTAGAATATTAATAAATAATAAGCCTATCTATTTAGATATGAAGATTGCAAATATGATTAATGATGATACGCATATCGTATGTGGTATTAAAAATATTGATGCGCATATGAAAAGAATCGAGGAATATGAAAATTATAAAAGAAGCTCATTAACATTTGGTGGTATAGCAGAAGCATTAGCTTCTGATTATGCAGCTCTAATTTATGTTAATACTAAGAATGATATATATCATGAATATTATTCATCTGATAAATATAAAACATTAGGAATTCCAACAGATGGCAAATACCTATTCAGTAGTATTGATGGCTTAAGGAAGCATATTTATATGGAGGATTTACCATTATTTTTAACAGCTTGTACTAAGGAGAATATCCTAAATGTTCTTGAGGTAGATAAAAGCTTCACCTTAAATATAAGAATAATCCTTGATGGTGAGCCGTTATATTGCTTAATCAAAATTACTAAAATGATGCTAGAGGATGATTATCATGTAGTAATTGGTATAAGTAATATCGATGAGCATATGAAGCGTGAGGAAAAATATAATAAATATATTAATCAGTTTAAAGAAATTGCCTTTAAGGATTCCTTAACAGGAGTTAAAAGTAAAAATGCTTATAATGATTATGAGGAAAGAATTAATTATGAAATAAAAGAAAATCTAATTAAGGAATTCGCACTAGTTGTTTGTGATATAAATGGTCTAAAGGTTATTAATGATACATTAGGACATGCGGCAGGAGATGAATATATAAAATCTGGTGCTAGATTAATATGTGATACATTTAAGTATTCACCTGTTTTTAGAGTAGGTGGAGATGAATTTGTAGTCATATTAGAAAATAATGATTATAAAGATAGATTCAATTTATTAAATGAAATCAATAATAATGTTGTATGTAATATTAGAAATAAATGTGTAAGCTTAGCTGTTGGAATGGCTGATTTTACAGATGATGATATCTGCGTTCATGATGTGTTTGAAAGAGCAGATAGAATGATGTATGAAAATAAGAAATTGCTAAAGTCTCTATAGGCAAGTGGTCTAATACTTAGGTATTAGGCCATTTGTCTTTAATTTGTTTTCCTACTTTTATAAAAAATAAGTATAATATTAATGGAGGTTGTAGAATATGAAAAAGATATTTTTATTGTTATGTATATTCTTATCCTTATTTACATTTAGTGGATGTAAGAATAAGGATGATAGCTTAGAATTAAATGATCAGGTTATTTCTCATGAAGAAAAATTTGGTGGAGTTTATATTCAAATTACAATTGCTGATTTTAATGAATTAGGCTTTAAATTTGGTGATAGCCTAGACATTACATTTTCTAATGGTTATGAGCTATTAGATTTACCATATTATAATGGCTATTATACTAATACAGGTGAGCCTTTATTAGTAGGATATCCAGGATATCCATATATTAGAGCAGGTATTAATAATGGTGAGGATTTATTTAATTTAGCTAATTTAAGTGAAACAGATACTGCAAGCATTAAATTAAATAAGGCAGGTAAATATTTAGATATTCAGGAAGCCTTAGATATTCATTATACTGATATTCAAGGAGATATTCCTGATGAGGTATTTGGTAATTTTAGAGTAGTAAATGTTGGTAATTTAAAAACAGATATTTTATATCGTTCTGCATCACCTTGTGATAACCAGCACAATAGGGCTAATGTAGTAGATACATTAATTACAAATAAGGTTAATACAATTATTAATTTATCTGATAATGACGCCGAGCTTTTAGAGCATATTAATAAGGATGATTTTAATTCACCATATTTTTATTCAATTTATGAGGCAAATAGAGTAATAGCTCTATCTATGAATATGAATTTTAAATCTTCTAGTAGTGAAGATGAAGAAGTTGCATCAATATATTCTGAATATAATGAGAATACATTTGCAGGTAAGCTAATTAAGGGTTTAGAATTTATGCTTGAAAATGATGGACCTTATTTAGTACACTGTGTTGAGGGCAAGGATAGAACAGGCTTTGTCTCTATGATTATTGAGGCCTTAGCTGGCGCTTCGTATCAAGAAATCATAGATGATTATATGATTACATATGATAATTATTATGGTATTAATTTAGAAACATATCCTTCTAAATATAATATTTTAAAGGAAAAGAATATTGATGAAATGCTAAAGACTGTTATTAATGATGATTCAGTTGATTTAACAACAGCTGATTATAATTATTATTGTAAGAAATATTTAGCAAATAAGGGCATGGATGAAGCTAAGATCGAGGCTTTAGAGGAAAAAATTACAAAATAATCCAAATTATTTGAATGGCATTTTATTCTCTGGAATAATTGCAGCATCATCATTAGCATTTGGAATTATGCTAAGAATTAACTTTTGGAGATTAGAAAAAGTAGCCTTTGACCCAGTCGCATAATTGAAATAATTATTTAAATGCATTATAATAATCGTATAAGAGGTGACGATTATGAATGATGGTGTTTTAGTAAAGCGTGTCGGTATAGTTTTACTTATAGTTTCTATATTCTTACTTATTTCTGCAATATGTGGAGCTATTTTTTCTGCGTTTATGTGGTTTACACTTGATGATGGTGAGCAGTCATTAGGCGCAGCTATTGGAGCTATTTTTTTTGCCATAATTGCTATTGTAATTGGATTTATTAGCGCTATTGTTTTTGTAATAGGCATAATTAATTTATTTACAAGCATCGCCTTATTAAAGAGTGGTACTGATTTAAATATTATTAAGAGAAAAAGAGGAAGAATTGCCTTCTGTAATATTATTTTATATTTAACTGCAATTGCGGCAGTAATTGGTGGATTATATGCACTATTTGGTGGAGCGATACCAATTGCAGTTATAGCATTTGCTCTTGCAATTATTGTATTTGCACTCGGTATTACATTAAGTAAAACATTAAAAACAATTAATAGGATGAGAAAAGAGGAAGCTAACTAGCTTCCTTTTATTTTGTGCTTCAAAAGAATTAAAGATGTGCTTTAAATATTATATTAAATAAATAAAATATATGATAAAATTCAAATGGTGATTATATGTATAATTTAGATAATTACGATAATTTCATTTTAGATTATGATGGTACTTTATTAAATTCTATGGTTTATTGGTATCATGCACCTAGTGCCTTTATTAGATGGCTTGGTAAGGAGCCTAAGGCAGATTTAGATGAAAGAATCGGAAAAGATAATTTAATAGATAATATAATGCTTATGAATAATGAATATGGATTTAATAAAAGCGAAGAAGAAATTATTAAGCTTTTAGATGATTTTATTCTAGCAACCTATCCTCATGTTTTAACTAAGGATGGAGCCTTTAGATTACTTGATTTTTTAAAGAAAAATAATAAGAAAATAATTCTCCTTTCGGCATCAGGTAAAACAATGCTTGAAAGAAGTATTGAAAATACTAGAGTTAAGGATTATTTAGATCATTTTTTTCCAGCAGAAATCATAAATAAAAGTAAGGCAACAGGTGAGGCTCATGAATATGTAATTAATGAGCTAAAGCTAAATAGAGATAAAACTATTGTTTTAGATGATGATATAAATGTTATTAGAAGTATGAATAGGCTAGGTATAGATTCTATTGCAATAAAGGATTTTTTAAATGGCTCCTTTGAAGATGAATTTAAGAAAATATCTTTAGCTTATGTAGATATTAAGGATCTTAAATTATAAAGTAAAAAAGTCACAGACTAATCTGTGACTTTTTCTTTTACCTGTGCCGTTTCTTCTATAGAATCCAATTCTTTATTTTCTTCATTATAAAGAATGTTTTCTTTGAATTCTAGGTTTTCTATTTTTGAAGTATCATCAAGCTCAGCTTCCTTTTTTTCTGCTAGCTCAATGACATTTTCATCGACCTTAGAAAGCATGCTTTCAAGACGTGCCTTTTCCTTTTTACGGTGGACATGTCCAATCCAAAACATTAAAAAGCCAACACCTAAGCCAAGGATTATACCTATTATTAGCTGAGGTACTGAGAAGAAATAATTCTCATTATCAAATGCACAATTCTTAACTACAATTATTGGCGCAATTGCGATAAAAGCAGCATTAGCAAATAAGGTTTGTGCCTTATATTTTTTAGTTAAGAATTTTACTAATTTACTTAGGAGGAAGACTCCCACAAAATATCCTATTAGATAGACACCTAATATTTTACCTGTATTAGCTAGGTCATGGAGATATGTTTCACTTCCAAATCTAATAATGTTTGCAAGCATGTTAGAAAATGGATAATAAAGACCAAGTGATAAGAATACTATCGCAAAATCAACTCCAGGAATGATAAAGGTTGCGGAAGTAACTAAGCCTATGAATCCCATTCTGATTAAGAACCATACATCAGGATTGTCAGGGAAGGTTACTGTATCACCTTCAGTTGCGAAGAAGTTATAGCATAAAATCGCACCTGCAATTATTATAAACACGATATATCCAGAAATCTTTTTTAAATTTCCTTTTAGTGCTAGGAATGTATCAGGGAATGCACCTATAATCATTCCGATAACTACTAGGATTGTCGCAAGTGGGAATTCTTCAAAAAGAATGTTTACACCTAAGGCAGCACAAGCACTACCAATTCCATATCCTAGATAAAGGAATATTAAAAATAATATACTACGCTTGAAATCTGAGAATAGATTTGCCATTGACTCAACTAAAACAAAATAAATACCAATAATTACTGCGATGGTAGAGGCACTAAAGCCTGGTATACCTAGGCTTACTATACCTAGTAAAACACCATCTAAAAATATTATTAGGTATTTTATGAATTTGTTTTTACTGTTCAATTAAAAATACCCCCTTATGATAAAATTATATCACACTAGTTTAAAAATTGAAATATTGTTACAATTCACCAAATATTGTACTATTGTACTTTTTCATTCTAATGTGAAAAAAATCGGGTTTTTGGGTATGAAATTGACCTTAATTATTGTATAATTAATTAAACGTTTGTGTTTTGAGAGGTAACAGATGAAGATAATACATACATCAGGCTTACATCTTGATTCATCTCTTGATTTTATTACTAATTCAGTGATTCAAAGAGAAAGAAAAAGAGAGATAAATCAGAACCTTGTAAGGCTTATCGATTACGCAAAACAGAATAACGCTGATAGAATCATCATTTCAGGTGGTCTTTTTGGTACTGCACCAGTATCATTAAAGGCCATTACTTTCTTTTTAGAAATGGTAGTTGAGAACCCTGATATTGATTTTATTGTTATCCCATCAGCAAAAGAGGATGAGTCAGATTTAGCTAGTAGAGCATCTAAACATCCTAATCTTAAGGTCTTTGGAAATGGCTCTGGGGTTTTACATTACGCTGATTGTGATGTGACATGTGTTGGCTATATGGATAGCTATGATTTTGATTGTTTAGATTTAAAGGAGGATAAGGTTAATATTTTAGTTCTTACTGGTACAGTAGGAGATAATATTAATTTATCTGATCTTAAGAATAGAAATATTGATTATTTAGCTTTAGGTGGAAATCATGAATATTCTAAGGGTAAGCTAGATAAGAGAGGTAATTATGCTAATTCAGGATGCCTTGATGGTACCTGCTTTAGTGAAACAGGAAAGAAGGGCTTCATTTTACTTGATATTGGTGAATCTAGTGTCATTCCTGAATTCATACCTTTTTCAGAAAGAACAATTCATCAGGTAATATTAAATATCACTGATATTGATACATACCAAGAAATTAGAAAGAATTTAAATTTAAAGCTTAATGATATTGAGCATGAGGATATTGTCCTTGTAAGGCTTACTGGTACATATTCACTAGATTTAATTAAGCAAAATGAAATGCTTGAGGAAGCTTTAAATGATCGATTCTATTATGTAAAGATTTCAGATGAATCTAAATTAAAAATCAATCCAAAGGATTACGAAAATGATATTTCACTTAAGGGTGAATTCATTAGAAATGTTTTAGCTTCTGATATGGATGAGGAAGATAAAAATGATGTAATTGAATATGGAATCAAAGCTCTGTTAAAGGAGGATTTGAACTAATGAAATTATTAAGCCTATATGTAGATAATTTCGGTAAGCTATCTAATTTTGCCTACGATTTCAAATCAACTCTTAACACAGTTTATGAAGAAAACGGATTTGGTAAAACTACTCTTGCCGCATTCATTAAAGCGATGCTTTATGGATTAACTAAGGAAGAAAGATTAAAATATACTCCATGGACTAAGATGACTGGATTTGGTGGTTATTTAGTTTATGAGGTAGATAATAAATCATATCGTGTAGAAAGAACATTCTCACCAAAGCGTGCTGCCTTTGACACAGTTAAAATTGTTGATTTAGAAACTGGAACAGAAGAAAAGCTTAAGGATGAGATTGGTGAAGAATATTTAAATTTAAATGAAGAATCATTTGAAAGAAGTGTTTATATTCCTCAAAAGAATTTAGAGGAAGGCTTCGGGTCTGATATTGAGGCTGAGCTTGCTAATATTATTGGTGGAACTGATGACTCTCAGTCATATAATGAAGCAATGGAAATTTTAACAAGAAGAAGTGAGGACTTATTACTTAATACTAAGAAGGGTATTATAGTTGATAAGAAGCGTGAATTATTTGAGCTAGATTCAGAATTATCAGAATCTGAGCTTGTTATTAAGGCTAAGGGTGAAACTAAGCGTAATATTGATTTAATTGACGCAGAGCTTGAATTTCTTGAGCAAAGAAGAGATATTGTTAAGGATCAGCTTGTTGAATATACAAAGAGCCAGGAAAAGAAGGCTAAGCTTCAGGTTATCACTAAATATGATAATGATTTAGAGGCTGCTAAGCGTGCTGTTTCAGAAAATAACGCTGTATTTAATGGTAATCAGGTTACACTTGATGAAATTAAGGAAGCGAGAAATAAAAACCGTAATGCTCAAAGATTAAGATTTGAATATGAAATTTTAAGAAAGAATGTTAAGGTTCCTGAAAAATATAATGAATTAACTAAGACCTATAATAAGGATACTGTTCCAACTGATGAAAAGGTTGAGGATATTACAAGAAAGATTGAAAAATATAAAAATATTCTAAGTGTAATTGAGGCTCATAGGGTTGTTCCTAAGGAGGATAAGCCCGTCTTTGGTATTGTCTTTACAGCCCTTGCGACATTATTCTTAGTTGTTGGTTTATTAATTGGCTCATTCTATTTCTATGCTGACCCATTTATGGTTGAAAATACATTAATGTATATAATGATTGGTGGAGGTATCCTTACTGCCTCAATCATTTGTTATATAATGGCATTTATAGGTTATAGAAGAACTCTAGAAAAGAATACTAATAAATTTATTGGTGGTAATGTAAAGGCCTACGATTTTGAAAAGATTCAGCTTGAAGAGGCTTTACGTGAATTCTTTGGTAAATTCCATTTATATTCATCTAATTTCCAAGCCAATATGGAAATAGTAGTTACTAATACTGAAAAATATAAGGAATATCAAAAAGAGCTTATTGAATCTCAAGCAGGTAATGAGGAGCTTGAAAAGAAGATTAAATCATTAGATAATGAAATTCAGCATTTCTTAAGTCAATTTGTGATTGATTCAGTTTATATTTCAACTGAGGAAAGAATTGCAGAATTAACAGCTCATTTAAATGCGAAGGAGGCTTTAGAGGCTAAACTTGCAGAAGCTCAAAAGGCAAAGGATAGCTATGTTAAATCTAATGAATTATATGAAATTTCTGATATTGAGGTCGATGTTGATAAGATTAATGATGAATTAAAAACTATTGATGATAAGATTACCGACCAGACTAATAATCGTGCTGCCTATGTCAGCAAGCTTAAGGAAATTGAACGTGAATCATCTTCATATACTACAATGAAGCAAAAGAAGTCTTCACTTGAAACTGAAATTAAGCAGCTTGAAAATGAGCATAGAATTCTTAATTTATCTATGAAGTATTTAAATCTTTCACAAACAGCTCTATTAGAGCAGTATGTTAAGCCTATGAAGGATTCAGCTTCTAAATATATTAAGATGCTATTTAGTGAGGTTGATGATTTTAGTATTGATGTTAATTTCAAATTTAAGTTCCAGACTAAGGCTGGCTTAAAGGAGCTTGATTCAGCATCTGCAGGATATCAGGCTGCAATCTCACTTTGTATGAGGCTTGCATTAATTGATTGTCTATATCCAAAGGAAAAGCCATTCATTGTTTTAGATGATCCATTTGTTAATTTTGATGATGCTAAGCTTGGCTTAGTTGCAAGCTTAATTAAGAAGATTTCTAAGAAGTATCAGATAGTATATTTCACATGTCATGAATCTAGAAAATTTTAAGAAAAGTCCAATTTGAAAAAATTGGATTTTTTTTATAAATATGTGCTATAATTATTTTGTCGTTTTAAGCACCCATTGTCGGGGTGAGGAGGTAAAAAATATGAGTAATATGGAATTTAAGCGTAAGGTTGATATTCCAAAGGACATTAGAGAGCGTTATCCGTTAACTGATGACCTAAAGGCTATTAAGCAGAAGAACGATGAGGAAATCAGAAAGATTTTTACAGGTGAGGATGATAGATTACTTCTAATCATTGGACCATGCTCTGCTGATAGAGAGGATGCAGTAATTGACTACTGCAAGAGATTAAGAAAGGTTCAGGAGGCTGTTAAGGACGAGCTATTATTAGTTCCAAGAGTTTATACTAATAAGCCTAGAACTACAGGTGAAGGCTATAAGGGTATGCTCCACCAGCCAGATCCAACTGCAGATGTAGATATGATTAAGGGTGTTATTGCTGTAAGACAGCTTCATATCGATGTTTTAAAGGAGACAGGCTTCTCTACTGCAGATGAAATGCTATATCCTGATAACTATAGATATTTATATGATGTATTATCATATGTAGCTGTAGGTGCAAGATCAGTTGAAAACCAGGAGCACAGATTAGTTGCATCAGGTGTTGATGCACCAGTAGGTATGAAGAACCCAACATCTGGTGATTATAAGGTTATGCTTAACTCAGTTAAGGCAGCTCAGCTATCACATACATTTATTTATAGAGGCTGGGAGGTTTCGACTAAGGGTAATGAATTAACTCACACTATTTTAAGAGGATATAATAATAAGCATGGTGAATCTACACCAAACTATCATTATGAGGATATCCTAAGATTAATTAATATGTATGATGAAAATACATATAAGAATCCTGGTATTATTGTTGACTGTAACCATTCAAATTCTGGTAAGCAGTTTGAAGAGCAGATTAGAATTGCTAAGGAAGTATTACATTCAACTCGTCATAATGAAAAGGTATATAAATACATTAAGGGCTTAATGATTGAATCTTATATTGAAGATGGTAACCAGAAGCCTGATGGTGGTGTTTATGGTAAGTCTATCACTGATGCATGCATCGGTTGGGAAAAGACTGAAAAGCTTTTAAATGATTTAGCAGATCTAAGACGTGCTCATAGAGCTTTAAGAGCAAAGGAAGCTAAGTAAAAACTAAATTGAAAAATCTAGGTTGCGTACCTAGATTTTTTTTGTTCTTATGATATAATATTACTGTTTTATAAAAGACTAGAGGGGTACCTATATGAAACTAGCATTTGATAATGATTTATATTTAAAGCTTCAGTCAGAAAATATTATGAAGCGAGTTTCCCAGTTTTCTGGAAAGCTATACATTGAATTTGGAGGTAAGCTATTTGATGATTATCATGCATCAAGAGTATTACCTGGATTTTTACCAGATTCAAAGCTTAGAATGTTATTAACTATTAAGGATAAGGTAGAGGTTGTAATTGTAATTAATGCCTATGACATTCAGGCAAACAAGGTAAGAGGAGATTTGAATATCACTTACGATAAGGATGTAATAAGACTTATTGACGCATTTAGAGAATCAGGCTTATTTGTAGGCTCTGTTTGTGTAAATAGATATCAGGATTTCCCATCTGTAGTATCATTTATCAATAAGCTAAATAATATGGGTGTTAAGACATATAAGGCATATGACATTCCTAACTATCCTCATGACATTGATATGATCATGTCTGATGAGGGCTTTGGTAAGAATGAATATATTGAAACATCTAGAGAGGTAGTAGTAGTTACTGCACCAGGACCTGGTTCTGGTAAGCTATCTATCTGCTTATCTCAGTTATATAATGAATATAAGAGAGGTATCTGTGCAGGATACGCTAAATATGAAACATTCCCTATTTGGAATATTGCCCTTAAGGATCCAGTAAACCAGGCTTATGAGGCTGCAACAGCTGATTTAGCTGATGTTAACATGATTGATCCATATCATTTAGAAGCATATGGTAAGACAACAGTTAACTATAATAGAGATGTAGAAGCTTTCCCTGTACTTAAGCAGATGTTTACTGCAATTTATGGCAGCTGTCCATATAAGTCACCTACTGATATGGGTGTTAATATGGCAGGCTTTGCGATTGTAGATCATAATGTTTCTGATAAGGCGTCTAATGATGAAATTATTAGAAGATTCTTAAATACAAAGGTTGCCCTAAGAAATGGTAGAGCAACAGAGGAAGCATTAGATAAGATTTCAATGCTAATGAGAGGTCTTGATTTATCATTAAATGATAGACCAGTATATAAGGCATCTCATGATAAGGAGGAATTATCAGGCACTCCATCAATGGCATTACAGCTTGAAAATGGTGAAATCGTCGATGCTAAAACATCTTCATCACTTACAGCTCCAGCCGCATTATTATTAAATGCGCTTAAGAAGCTTGCAGGTATTCCAGATGATGTATATTTATTATCACCATCAGTAATCGAGCCTATTTCCAAGATGAAAATCAATGATTTAGGTAATCATAATCCAAGACTTCACGCTGATGAAGCATTAATTGCTTTAACAATTTCAGCTCAGAATGATAATAACGCTAAAAAGGCCTTAGCTAAGCTATCAGAGTTAAAGCATACACAGGCACATTCTACAGTAATTCTTTCTGAGGTTGATGCTAAAATATTTAGTAAGCTAAAGGTTGATTTAACAACAGATCCTGAGGTTTACGCTCATAGACTTTATGTAAAGTAGAAGATAACCTGCAGTAAAATGCAGGTTATTATTTTATCTAAATTTGGAGGTTAACATGAATAATAATTATGAATTTATTTCAGAAAAATATATTGATGAAATTGAATCAGATGTAAAAATTTATAAGCATAAGAAGAGTGGGGCAAGAATTTGTATTATGCCTAATGACGATGAGAATAAGGTGTTCTCAATCGCCTTTAGAACACCACCAATTAACAATTGCGGTTTAACTCATATCCTAGAGCATTCTGTACTATGTGGTTCTAAAAAATATCCTGTTAAGGACCCATTTGTAGAGCTACTTAAATCAAGCTTAAATACATTCTTAAATGCATTTACATTCCCTGATAAAACAATGTACCCACTTGCAAGTTTAAATGATAAGGATTTTAAGAATCTAATGGGTGTTTATATGGATGCAGTATTCTATCCTAATATTTATAAGCATGAGGAAATCTTTAATCAGGAGGGCTGGCATTATCATCTAACTGATAAAAATGACCCAATTACCTATAATGGTGTTGTTTATAATGAAATGAGAGGTGCATTCTCTAATCCTGAGGATACTTTAAATAGAATTATTATGCATTCATTATTCCCAGATAATGCTTATGGCCTTGAATCAGGTGGTGATCCACTTTATATTCCTGATTTAGATTATAATGAATTCTTAGATTTCCATAAGAAATATTATTCACCATCTAATTCATATATTTATGTTTATGGAAACTGCGATATGGATGAAAGATTAGATTGGCTAGATAAGGAATATTTATCTAAATTTGATAAGGTCGATTTTGATACTACATTAAAGCCTCAAAAAGCCTTTGATAAGGCTAATATAGAAATTGGCTATTATGAAACAACAGGTGAATTAAATAATAAGACATTCCTATCTTATAATGTAGCCTTTGGCGAGGCCCTAGATATTAAAAAGCAGACTGCCGCAACTCTTTTAGTAAATGCCTTATTTAATATTCCTGGTGCACCTCTTAAGGAGGCTATTCAAAAATCAGGAATTGGTACTGATGTAAGTGCATCATATGAAAATGGAATTTTAAATCCATATTTATCAATAGTTGTTACAGGAGCTAATGAAGCTGATTTTGATAAGCTAAAGGAGATTATTGATTCTAATTTAAAGGAATATGCAAATGGTGGCTTAGATAAGTCAGCCATCCTATCACTTATTAATCATACTGAATTTGAAAATAGAGAGAAGTCATTCTCATCAAGATTCCCTAAGGGTATTATGATTGCAATTAGTGCTTTAAATACATGGCTATATGATGAAAATGCCCCATTTGAAGGATTAGAGCAGATTGAAATATTTAAGGATTTAAAGAATGATTTAGAAACTGGCTATTTTGAAAAAATGATTAATGAGGATATTTTAAATAACCCTCATAAATCATATGTTAAATTAATTCCTACCCTTGATTCTCAAAAGAAGCAGGATGAAGAAATTGCTTTAAAGCTTAAGGCTTATAAGGAATCATTATCTGATAAGGAAATTGATGAGTTAATTTTAAAGAATCAAAAATTAGAGGAATATCAAAATGAACCATCAAGTGCTGAGGATATAGCTAAGCTTCCTAAGCTATCACTTGAAGATATTGATAGGAATCCTAATAAATATAATATTGAGGAAAGAAAGGCTAATTATAAGCTTTTATATAGTAATTATCATACTAATGAAATTACTTATTTAAGATATTATTTTGATATATCTCATATCAATCCTAATGATTTATTAGTTACAACTTTATATTTAGATTTATTAAAGCAGATGTCTACTGATAAATATTCATATTTTGAAATTAATAATATCATTAGAAATGAGCTTGGAAGCCTAGGCTATGATATTTTAAATATTGTAAATGTAGATTATGAAAATAAGCTATATATTGGCTTTAATGTTTCATGCTTAGATGAGAAGACAAAGCTTGCAAGTGATTTGTTATTTGATATTATTATGAAGACTGATTTTAGTGATACTAAGAGAATTTACCAAAAGCTTGGTGAGTTTAAGTCATCACTTGAAATGAGTATTTCAGGTCGAGGACATGCAGTTGCAATAACTAGAGCACTATCAAATATTGATGAGCAGAATTTAAATAAGGACACAACAGGTGGAATTGCTTATTTAGATTTTATTAGTAATTTATATAAGAATTTTGATAATGAAAAGGAATATTTAGTAAATGCTTTAGAAAATGTCAAAAATTCATTTGCTAAAAATAATTTAATTGTTGATATTTGTGGCAATGAAAAAACATTTAATAATGCTAAAATTGTCGCAGATTCATTCTATAATTCATTAAATGATAAGGCTATTTATAATAAATTCAAATTTATTCCATGTCCTAAGAGTGAAGCAATTATTGCCCCATTTAATGTCAACTTTGTTTCAAGAGTTGGTAGATATAATGGCACATATACAGGAGCTTCAATGGTACTTGAAAATGCAGTATCTATGGATTATTTATGGCAAAATGTCAGAGTCCATGGTGGTGCATATGGCTGCTTTATGAATGTTGGAACTCAGGGCTTAATTGGATTTACATCCTATAGAGATCCTCATATTGATAGAACTTATAAGGCTTATTCAGAGGCTTTAGATTATGTTAAGAGCTTTAAGCCTGAAGCTGATGATTTATTAAATTTCAAGATTGGTGCAATTGGTAATGCTCAGGTTGTTGAGCATGTAAAAGTAAAATCTCAAACTGCTCTAAGCTTATATTTAAGAGGAATCTCTTATGAATATAGAAAAAATAGAAGAGAAGAATTATTAAATGCTAGCAATGATGACTTTGCAAAAATGGTAAGCTGGTATAGCGATGCATTAGCAAATTCTTCAATTTGTGTTATTGGAAATAAGGACGCAATCGAAAAGTCAGAATTGAAATTTGATGAGGTTAGAAATCTAGCTGATTAATACATTTTTTAATTAAATTACTGAATTTGGATTAGGGTATTAAATGTTACAGTAATAATATCAATTTTGTCGTTTCAAATTTTTGATATTACCTAGTTGAAAATTATTACAAAATAGTTTAAAATGTAAACAAATGTTCTTGGGGGGAATACAAATGACTAAGGAAATGCTTAACGAAAAGCTGATCGAAGTTTTTAAAAAGAATAATATTAAATACAAGCTTGTGGCTAAGGAATTTGATCGTATTAGATACATTATTCCAAGTGCGAGTGGAGAAGATGATTGCGAAGTAATCAATATCAACGTATTTG
>JAILEP010000036.1 GCA_024697825.1 Acholeplasmatales bacterium | reverse complement strand
GATGGACAGGAGGCTATTTCTAATTATAAAGTAATAGATGAAATTAATAATAATTCCTTAGTAGAATTCTTACTTGAAACTGGTAGAACTCATCAAATAAGAGTTACCTGTAATTATTTAGGACACCCTATTTTAGGTGATTCTATCTATGGTAATGACAATTTAGATACATTACATTTATATAGCTATTATTTATCATTTGTTCATCCTTATACTAATGAATTAATTGAAATAATAGATAAGAATATTAGCTGGCTTAAGTAAATAATACACATTTTGAAATTCTGTAATAAAACGGTGAAAGCCGTTTTTTTTCTTTATCTTGCTTGACATGTAAACGTTTCCTTGTTAAACTGATGATAGACGTACTATCATTTTGATAGTGAAACTATTACGGAGATGAAAAAATGAATAAATTAAAGGAAAGAACTAGGAAAGCTATTGTAGAAGCAGCGACAGAACTATTTCTAGATAGACCGATTAATGAGGTTACTATCGCCGAGATTGCCAGAAAGGGTGAAATAGGTGAAGCAACTGTTTATAGATATTTTTCTAATAAGCAGAATCTAGTCCTTGCGGTGGCAGTAGATCTTTCACAAAGGGTGACAACTGAATATTTTGCAGAAGAATTAAATTTCACTGGCTATGAATTAATTCAAAGATTTTATGAGAGTTATTTAGTTATTTATAAAACTCATAAGGAATATTTATCATTCCTTAATGATTTTGATTATTTTATTGCCTTATTCCCAGAGGCTGATAGAGAAAAATATCAAATGAGCATTGATAATTATAAGAATATGTTCATGAAGGGTTATCGTAAGGGCTTAATGGATTTGACATTAAGAAAGCTTGATGATCCAGATTTATTCTATTATGCAACTACAGAGGCTTGTCTATCTCTTGCAAAGAAATTTGGCTCTAGAGATAAGATTATGGATGATGATAAGAATAATGACAATGAAAAGGCCTTAAGATTATTTATAGATATTATTCTTAAGGAAATTAAAAATTAAAGAAAGGTGAAAATATATGAACGAAAAAAGATTAACTAAAAAACAAATGTGGATCTTCGCGGTTGGTCAGCTTGGATGGTCTATTTTAGGTGGTATTATTAATGCATGGCTAGTTACATTCTATTTAATTTCTGATGATACACATAATTCCGGTGTAGAATTTATGATTCCATCTGGACTTATTGTCGGTGGCTTTTTAACAGTCATTGGCTTAATTACTTTCTGTTGTAGATTATGGGATGCAGTATCAGATCCTTTAATTGCTAATTTTAGTGATAATTCTAAGAACAAAAAGGGAAGAAGAATGCCTTTTATGAGATTTGCTGCAATTCCATTTGCGCTTGTAACTGTATTAGTATTCTGTGCTACATTTACTAATAGTGATGGTACTGGTAATTTTGCATTAAATATTGTTTTATTATCAATATTCTTAGTTTTATTCTATACATTTATGACTATTTATTGTACTCCATATAATGCTTTAATATCTGAATTTGGTAAGACTCAGCAGGATAGAATGAATATTTCAACATATATTTCATTAACATATTTTGCTGGTACATTACTTGCCTATACTCCATTCGTATTTGGTGGTATTTTACCATTTGGATATTATTGGAATTACCGTGTATGCTTTATCGTACTTGCAGTTATAGCAGCTATCTGTATGATGCTACCAACATTCCTAATTAAGGAAACTGATTATGTAGAGGCTAAGCCTGCTGGTACAAATGCATTTAAGTCTTTAAAGTCTACTTTTAAGAATAAGGACTTTAGAGTATTTACTGGTTCAGATATTATGTACTGGATTGGTTTAACATTATTCCAGACTGGTTTACCATTCTTTGTAACTGTATCAATGGAGCTTGATGCATCATACACAATGATTTTTATGGGTGCTATGACAGTACTTTCTGCTTGCTTCTACCCATTTGTAGATAAAATGGTTAAGAAGTTTGGTAAGAAGAAGCTAGTTATTACAGGCTTCTTAGGCCTTGCACTTGCTTATTTAATTACAGCTATGATTAATATCATAACTGCTATTCCAGGTATAGTATATGGTATTGTAATTGTTGTTATTGCAGCTGTACCTATGGCTTTACTTGGTATTATTCCTCAATCAATTGTTGCCGATGTTGCAGAGGCTGAATCTATTACAACTGGTGAAAATAGACAGGGTATGTTCTTTGCAGCTAGAACATTTGCAATGAAGCTTGGCCAGTCAATTGCGATGCTTGCTTTTACATCTCTTGCAATTTTAGGTGAAAAGCAGGATTTATCTGCAAATGATATTTCTGCATCAACTACAGGCTTAATGATTGTAGCCTTTGTTGCAGTAGTATTCTGTTGCTTAGGTGCATTAATTCTAATGTTCTATAGAGAAAAGAAGATTATGACTTTAATTGCTAAGGAAGGCGATGAGGCTTACTTAAATGCAATTGAAAATCAGCATGATTTAGGTGAGGATAATAAGGCTGATGCTCCTTTAGATGAAGCTAAGGAAGAAGCTCAACCTGAAGAAGAAAAATAATAAGAAATAGGAGGTATCTAATATGGTTTATATCAAATATTTAAAGGATGGAAATTTAATAACTACTAGAGAATCTAATAATGATATCCAGATTATTATTAATGATAATAAGCCAGAATACATTATAAGTATTAAGGCTAAATCAAATATAAGCTTGATTAGTGCTAGATTAGATACTGAATATACTTTAAATAATAAGGACGTTTATTTTTATAATGGCTATCAGTCTTGGACTGATACTCATTTAACATATAAAAAATATAAGGAAAGAAATATTTTAAGAAGACCTAAGAGTGTAGTTAAGCTTTGGGCTTTAGACGAATATGGTGATTCTCACTTTTATAAATACAGCAATGATATAGTTCATGGCTATGATCTATTTTATGCAAAGGGAAAGCATCCTGTATTTGTATATAATTTAAATTATGAAAATGCTTATTTAGTATTTGAATTACATAAAAAGAAAAATGAACTAACATTGCTTTCAATGGTTGAAGGATGGAATTTAAAGCTTGGTGAAACTGCTAAAATATTCCATTTTGCTAAATTTGGAAGCTATGAAGAGGGAATTGAAGCCTTCAATAAGCGTTTTATTATTGATACTAAGGAAAAAATATTTGGTTATACATCTTGGTATAACTATTACCAAAATATTAATGAAGAAATTATATTAAGGGATTTAGATGCATTAGATTCTAGATTTAATTTATTCCAAATTGATGATGGCTATGAAACATTTGTAGGTGATTGGCTATCAATAGATAAGAATAAATTCCCTAATGGCTTAGAGCCAATTGTTAAAAAAATTCATGATAGAGGAATGAAGGCTGGTATTTGGCTTGCCCCATTTGTAGGCGAAAAGAAATCAGAGCTATTCAACACTCATCCAGACTGGTTTAAGAAAAATAGCAAGGGTAATTTTGTTAAGTGTGGTGGAAACTGGAGTGGCTTTTATGCACTTGATTTAAAAAAGCCTGAGGTAATTGATTATATTAAAAGAAGCTTGACATATTATATGGATATGGGCTTTGATTTCTTTAAGCTAGATTTCCTTTATGCCTCTGCTAGAAGTATTTATCCTGGTGAGACTCGTGCAATGAGTCAAAGAAGAGGATATGCACTTTTAAGAGAAATATTAGGAGATAAGCTCATTTTAGGCTGTGGTGCTCAGCAATTTTCATCATATAAGCTATTTGATTATATGAGGGTTGGACCTGATGTATCACTTGATTTTGATGATAAGCCTTATATGAGACAGCTTCATAGAGAAAGACCTTCGACAAAGGTCACAGTTAAAAATACTGTATTTAGAAGTATATTTAATAATCATTTATTCTTAAATGATCCAGATGTATTCATTTTAAGAGAGGAAAATAATACCTTAACATTTGATCAAAGAAAGGCTTTAGTAACACTTGATGCCTTATTTGGGTCAGTATTAATGACATCAGATGATTTAAAAACATATGGTGAAAAGGAAAATAAGGTATTAGATGATGCCTTTAATCTATTCTATAATTCAAGGGTTTATAGCTTTGATGTAAGAAAGAATGAAATAAAGGTTCAATATACACTTGATGGTAAGACTAAATTATTAGTTTATAACACTGAAAAAGGAGTGATTGTAAGTGGAGGATAAAACAAGCGTAATCTTTGGTAATCCGATTCCAAAGAAGGTAGTTAAAAAGGCAATTAAGAAAAAGAATAAGGCTATAAAGAAATTTGGAGATGATTCAAATTCAGATTATAAGCTAGGATTTAAGAAAATTGATGCGTTAGATAATATTGGTGCCTTAAATATTGTTTTTGATAATGAAAACCATGAATTTGGTGAAAAGCCACTTATTGTAGGTAATATTAGAATGGGCTTTGGCCATTATCGTATTAGTATTGCGATGGCATCAGCTGCTAAGGCCTTAGGCTATACTCCATATTGGCTAGACCTTGCATCATTTGACGCAACTGGGTCTAAATGGATTAGAAGCCAAAATGATTTATATTCAATGGGCTCAAGACTATCTCAAAAATCTAAGCTATTTAATAAGCTATATTGGGAGCCTTTAAATAGTGAAGGCTTTAGAAAGCTTACTTATAATGCTGGTGACCAGAAGAATACTGAATTATTAGTTCCTATTTTTAAGCATATCAATAAGGATATTCCATATATTGCAACACATGCATGGCCAAGCCAGGCTGCAGTACATGCTGGTATGACTCATGTAGTAAATGCTATTCCAGATAACTGGCCAATGGCCTTACATTTATCTGAGGGTGCAATTCATGCAATTCAAACTGAATTTGCATATTTAGGATATAAGATGATGAATGGCTTTGATCCTAAAAAGCCTTTAAAGGGCATGCCAGATGGCTCAATTAAATGTGTTGGTCATTATGTAGACCATGAGCTTTTAGTAAATTTAGAAGAGGACAATAAGCTTAGAGTTAAAAGATTTAATGATGGTAAGCCAATTCGTATTTTACTAACTGTTGGTGGTGCTGGTGCTGGATTTGATATGTTTTTAGCAATGCTTAAGCATTTAAAGCCTTATTTAGATCAAAATAAGGTATCCATCTTTATTAATTTTGGTGACCACCAAAATGTATATGATAAGATGTGTGAATCACTTCCTTGGTTTAAGGATGCTAAAAAATATTTCAATAATTATCAAGGAATTAAGGAATTAGTAAATGAAATTAGAGAAGGAGAGGCTAAGGGTGTTTATGCCTTCTGCTCAAATGATATTTTTGAGGCAGTATATTCAACTAATTTATTAATGCCTGTAACTGATTTATTAGTTACTAAGCCAAGTGAATTAGTATTCTATCCTATCCCTAAGCTATTTATGAGACATATTGGAGGACATGAGGCTTATGGTGCAGTTCATGGCTCAGAGCTAGGTGATGCGACATTTGAATGTCCTACTAAGGATACATTAAATACAATGCTTGATACATTAATTAATGATAAGAGCCTACTTGTTCATATGTGTGATAATATCAATAGAATGAAAAAAGAAGGATATTATAATGGTGCATATGAATGTGTAAAGCTTGCGGTAGGTGAGAAGAATGATTAATAAGGAGCTTAATTCAGTTTATAATCAGCTATTTGGTTCTGATATTAAATCTTCATATAAAGCTCCTGCTAGAGTCAATTTAATTGGCGAGCATATTGACTATAATGGTGGTAAGGTTTTGCCTGCCACTATTGGTCTTTATACATATGGCTATTTTTCATTTAGAGATGATAATGAAATTCATCTATATTCTCTTAATACAAGAAAGCTTGTTATAAGAAAGCTAGATGATATTGATTATAATGAAGAAAATGGCTGGGGCTCATACCCACTTGGTGTAGTTAGAATCCTAAATTTAACTAATAATCAGGTAAATAAGGGATTTAATATTATGTATGCCTCAAATATTCCACTTGGAAGTGGTTTATCTTCAAGTGCTGCAATCTTAGATTTAACAGCCTATATCTTAAATAATGAATTTAATTTAGGATATGATAATAAGGAAGTATCATTAATAGGCGTTAGAGCAGAAAGAGAATATTGTGGACTTTCATGTGGTATTATGGATGAGGCTGCGATTGCACTTGGAAAGAAAAATAAGGCAATTTTAATTGATTGTGCTAAATATGAATATGAATATTTACCATTTGAGCTTGGTGATTACCGTTTGCTTGTTATGAAAACAAATAAGCCAAGATCACTTACTGATTCTAAATATAATGAAAGAGTAAATGAATGTAATCAAGCACTTTCTGTTCTAAAAAAACATTATAATATTGAAAATTTAACAGAATTAAAGAGTGAAGAGCTTAATAATATTGAAAAATATTTAAATAATGATGTATTATTTAGAAGAGTAAGACACGTTGTGACTGAAAATGAAAGAGTATATCAATTTAAGGATGCTTTAATTAAAGGTGATGTTAAATTATTAGGCAAGCTATTTAATGAAAGCCATCAATCACTAAGGGATGATTATGAGGTAACAGGGACTCATCTTGATTCCTTAACCGACCTTGCAAGAACTGAAAAGGGCTGTTTAGGTGCTAGAATGACTGGCGCAGGCTTTGGTGGTTGTGCAATAGCGATTGTTCATAAGGATAGTGTTGAACATTTTAAATCTTCAGTTAATAGTGGCTACTATAAAGCACTTCATATTAGATCAGAAATATTAGAGTGTGAAATCCCAGATGGAGTAGGTATAGAAGAATGAGTGAAATAATCAGAATTACAATTGATTCAGTATCAGGTAAATATGCAGGATATGAATATTCAGATAGGCTTGAAATATCAAGAGCTGGTGTAAGCTATATCAAGGCTATTGAAAATAAGGATAATTATGAATGGAATTATAGTACTACAAGTATTCTTTATAAGAAGAAGCTAGATATTCTATTTGAATTATTTGAAATATATTTAGGATATGAATCAGATGATATTCCTGAGGTTTCATCATTTACTGTTTATGCTTTATATAGTGATGGTAATATAAAAGAAAAAACATTCCCATTAACATTTGATTTTAATGGAATGCTTGGAGCTCAAACAATTATTAAGGATTTTATTCCTGTTAATGAGGAATATCCTGATTATTTTCAAACTGATATCATCAATTTAGATGATACAGATGAAGAAGATAATTAATCATTGAGTTTTTAGTCTGTTTTTGTTAAAATAACTGAGGCAGGAGGATTAATAGTATGAGTAAGAATAATAATACTAACCAGAACAAGCCAGAAATTGTTACAATTACAGGTGAAAATAATTCAAAGCTTGATTTCTATTTAGAGGCTGAGCTTGAATATGATGGATATAATTATCAGATTTTAGTTCCCTGCAAGAAATATGCAGATTTAGATCCTGATATGGCAATTGTATTCCGCTTAGAAAATACTGAATCAGGTGTTGAATATTTTATTGAAGAAAATGATGATATCATTTCAGAAATAGAAGAAATATTTAATTCAGAAGAATATTAAAAATAACTATAATGATACCTATAGGCATATGCTTATAGGTATTTTTATATGTATTTATAAGTTAATTACAATACACTTTTTATCTAAATATATCGTATGTGCTATTTTGTAAAATTTTCAGTTGTTTTCATAATGAAAACGCTTGTAATATTTTAATAAATTAATATAATTAATTTGGAGATAATTAGAAGGATTAAAGGCTAAAACATGAGAAAATTAAAAAAGATTTCAAGCATTGCTCTTATAGGAGCAACAATAATTTCATTAGCTAGCTGTGGTATTACACTTAAAAATGAAAATACAAGCAGTAAAGCAAATAATGGAGATAATAGTAGTACAGTAGTTTCAAATAATAATACTGGTTCAAGTAGTTCTATAGCATCAAGCAGTGAGCCTGTTGTAGTTACACCATCTAATAGTAGTAGTGTAGCAGCATCAAGTGTGGCTTCAAGCTCAAATACATCAAGTGCCACATCAAGCAGCAAGGCTTCATCTAGTGCAGCAGCATCTTCAAGTGCCGCATCAAGCAGTAAAGCCTCAAGTAGCGCTTCATCAAGTGCTGCATCAAGTAGTAAGGCAGCATCATCAACAGCAGCTGCATCATCAACTGCAGCAGCATCTAGTAAGGCTTCAAGCTCATCAAGTGCATCAACAAGTGCTGCAGAATCTGGTGTAGATGATATTACAAGCCAGGGTATTGTTGTAACTGAGGCATCAGGATATACAGAGGGTGCATATTTATTATTTAATGCTGCAAGTGGTTCATCAGCATCAGATTATACAGTAACTTATCAAAAGTCAGATGCATCAAGTGCAACTACAGTTGATTCAGAATTAATTAATATTGATGGTACATCAGGAAGAGTAGATGTACTTGGCTTATCAGCAGGCACATATACAATTAAGATTGCTAAGGGAAGCTCTTATGCAACTGCAACTGTCAATGTAAATTCTGCAGATAGATCAGGCTATGCACACTTCAATAATAGTGGAGTTGGTGCATATAATGATGATGGTACACTAAAGAGTGATGCTCAGGTTATTTATGTATCTAATGCAACAAAGAATACAGTAACTGCATCAATTAATGGCTCATCATATACTGGTCTTGCAAATATTTTAAAGAATTTATCTAAATCTAAAACACCAGTTGCGGTAAGATTATTAGATAGAATTGAAACAACACAGTTTAATAAGGTGACTTACACATCTGGAGCTAGTACTTCAGCTTTATTAGAAGAACAGGCTAATAGCTTAGGTGGTAATTATAAAGGCTATAGCGCATCTGATATTATTTCAAATGGTTGGAATTCATATTCAGATGATTTAGCAGCTGGAATTACTACATTAAATGGCTTATCTTCAAAATGTAGCTATTCAAGTGGTGAATTTGATTGTGCATGGAACATGCTATCAATCGGTAGTGCAAAGAATGTTACTTTAGAAGGTGTTGGTTTAGATGCTGGTATATATCAGTGGGGTATTACTTGGTCTAAGTGTGATAATATTGAGGTTAAGAATTTAACATTTACTGATTATACAGAGGATGCTTGTTCATTTGAAGCAGGTAGTGTAACAGCAAATGGTTATTATTGGATTCATAATAATACATTTAATAGAGGAAAGAACAACTGGGATTTATCTTATGAACAGGATAAATATGCAGGAGATGGTGGTACTGATTTTAAGAAGTGCCATAATATAACTTCATCTTATAATGAATTTAATAATTGTAAGAAGACAGGCCTTGTTGGTGGTAGCAATTCACAGCTAACAATGAATGTTACATTCCATCATAATTTCTATAATCAGGTAGGATCTAGACTTCCTCTTGGTAGACAGGCTAATATGCATTTTTATAATAACTATTATTATCAGTGTTCGACTTGTCAGGATATTAGAGCAAATGCCTTTGTTTTAAGTGAAGCAAATTATTTTGATTCTTGTACAAATCCACAGAAGGTAACAGTAGATGATACATATACAGGAACAGTTATTAAGTCATATGGTGATTATTTAACTAATTGTGGTGATAGTGCTGCAACAGTAGTTACATCTAGAACAGTTACTTTAAGTGGTGCATGTAAGCCAGATGGTTCAACAGATTATACAAATTTTGATATTGATTCATCTAAGTTCTATTATGATTCAGATAATCAGGTATCAGATGTAGATATCTTACATGAGGCTTCAGAGGTACCTGCTTATGTAACAGCATTTGCAGGAGCATCTAACTTTACTAAATATAACAAATATTTAGGTGGATCAACTAGTTCATCAAGCTCATCTAGTAGCTCAGGCTCTTCATCAAGTGCAGCAGCTTCATCAAGTAGTGCAGCATCATCAAGCGCAGCATCTTCAAGTGCAGCATCAAGCTCAACTGCAACTACAGATATTTATGACCCAGAAGGTGAATATACATTATTAACATTTAATAATTTTACTGAGGGCTCATATACAGAAAATACTACAGTTGATGGTATTACAATTACTTATAAGTCTGGTAAGGATTTAAATGTTGAATCAACATCAGCTACAATTGATGGAAATACAATTTCAAAATACCTTAAGCTAGGTGGTACAGGTACATATTCTGCACTTTCAGTTCAGTTTACAACTACAGCTACTGCAAAAATTACAGTATATTACGCAGCAGGTACAGCTGGTAGATATGTAAAACTTCTTGATAGTGATAGTAATGCTGTAGAAACATCAACAACTCCAACAGAGGCTTCAACAAGCACAATGGTATCTTATACATTTGATAGTGTAGAGGCAGGAAGCTATGCAATTGCATCTATAAATTCTAGTGTATATATTTACGCAATTGTTATTGAATATTAATTTTAAGGACTATCTTCGGATAGTCTTTTTCTTTATGTAAAACGATTACAATAAAAGCGATAGTTAAAAATATCATATTTTTTTACCAAAATTGATTTAATGTGATATAATAAAAAAGGCTATAAAGCATTTAATGCTTATATTATGAAAATAACGGAGGATAATTAAAATGGCTACTACAATGTTTGATAAGTTATTAGCTAATTTAAAGGCTAAGAGAAAGACTATCGTATTTACAGAAGGTACTGATGCAAGAATTTTATCTGCAGCAGACAGATTATTAAAGGAAGACTTAATGGACGTAATCCTATGTGGTAACGTTGATGCAGTTGCAAAGGCTGCAAAGGACGGCGGTTTTAATGTTGCTAAGGCTACAGTTTTAGACCCAGCTACATATGAAGGTTTCAATGATATGGTTAACAAGATGGTTGAATTAAGAAAGGGCAAGATGACTGCAGAAGAATGCTCAGCTGCACTTTCTAAGTCTAACTACTTTGGTACTATGTTAGTTAAGATGGGTAAGGCTGACGCATTACTTGGTGGTGCTACTTACTCTACAGCTGATACAGTTAGACCAGCTTTACAGCTAGTTAAGACTAAGCCAGGTGCTAACCTAGTTTCTTCAGTATTCATTCTTGTTCGTGAGAAGGATGGCGTTGAAGAAAGAATCGCTATGGGTGACTGCGCAATCAATATTGACTACCCTGATACAGTTGATAAGGCTACAGGTGAGGTTAAGGTTACTGGCGCTCAGAAGTTAGCAGAGGTTGCTGTTGAATCAGCTAAGACTGCTGCATTCTTCGGTATTGATCCAAAGGTTGCAGTATTATCATTCTCTACATATGGTTCTGGTAAGGGCGGAACAGTTCAGTTATCTCATGATGCTGTAATTGAAGCTAGAAAGAAGGATCCATCTTTAGTTATCGATGGTGAATTCCAGTTCGATGCTGCTGTTTCTCCAGTAGTTGCTAAGACTAAGTGTCCAGATTCTAAGGTTGCTGGTCAGGCTAACACATTCATTTTCCCATTAATTGAAGCTGGTAACATTGGTTACAAGATTGCTCAGCGTCTTGGTGGTTATGAAGCTTATGGTCCTATCTTACAGGGCTTAAATGCTCCAATCAACGACTTATCTCGTGGTTGTAACGCAGACGAAGTTTACAAGATGGCAATCATCACAGCTGGTATGGCTGAATAATTATCCATTATATACAAACGGTGTATTTTTACACCGTTTTATTTTTTAGTTATGTACTTTTTGATAAAAATAGTTTTATAATATAATTAATAGAAGAGGGGAGAATAGGGATGGATACAGTAGTATATAAAAAATCTTTAACTGCTAAGCTTGTCCTAGAAAGAGGCTTTATGCTTGATTCATATCAAGCAATTAAGGATTTAATTGCATCTTATAATGATGTTATTACTAAGCCGAGCTTCTATAAGGAAAGAATAGTTTATGGAAAAACTAAAATTGCATTAATTAAATCCTTTAAAAATAATTTAGTTATTTATTTTTCAGTAAATCCTAATAAGCTATCTAAAAAATATTTAATAACTGATGTATCAAATGTCATTAGCTATAAGAATTATCCTTCAAAGCTTATTATTGAAAATGAGAAGGATTTAAATAATGCTATTGAATTATTTGTTAGATTATTAAAAAATGCTGGTGCCTTAGATAGTGATAATTTTATTAAAATTGATTACAATAAGGTATTATATGAAAGAACATTTGATGAATTATTAAATGAAGGTTTAATTAAAACATATATTAGAAAAAATTATGATATTGATTATTCAGTCGACGAACCTAATACAGTAGAAAAGGATAATAATATTGATTATGTATTAGTTAATTTTAATGTAATTGTAAAGGGTGGAAGGGCTGATAAGCTATATTTACTATCTAATTACATCAATTGGAATATTGAAGAGGCAGAGGAATTTGAATGCTTTGGAGATATTTTTAAATTAACTAAGAAATATCCTAGAAACTTTAAATTAGAATTTAAGGTTTCATATTCTAAATCATGGGATGGTGTTGAAAAGGG
>JAILEP010000126.1 GCA_024697825.1 Acholeplasmatales bacterium | reverse complement strand
AATAATACTATACCTAATATTATAAATAATAAGCCAAAGCCACCTATTGTAAAGAAATAAACATTAACACCGTTTGATAATATTAATATCGCTACTGCAACTCCAAGTAGAATTACACCTACTGATAATAATACAATATTAAATACTGTTGCAGAAATACTCTTACCACCATTAATTTCTCTTTCAAACGCTCTTGTTCTTCTAGACTTAATTAATCTAACGCCACTTAGAGTAAGCATTAATGTAATAATTAATGCACAAAGTATCGCAAGAGGATATGATCCATAATAATATGTATCTAATAATATATCATTAAATGCAACCTTATGACTAAAATCATAAATTAATACTCTTATTAAATAATAGATATTAAAGATGATTGTACCACCTTCAATAACACTGATTAAAATTATATAAACCTTTCTAGCATTCTTTACATTTAAAGCCCTAAATATTAGCCATAAAATGTAATTGATAAAAAAGCATGATACAAGTGAAGATAAAAAACTCATAAATACTCCTTAAATAATTCATAAAAATTATACGAAAGAAAAAAAGCAATGTCAAATGACATTGCCTTAAGAAATTAATATCTGTTGATATATCTGTCGATTTCCCACTTAGAAACGTGACGACGATATTCATTCCATTCCTGAGTCTTTGCCTTAACAATCTTTTCAGAAATGTGTGGACCCATAGCCTCAACGATTAATGGATCAGCCTGGAATGCCTTAACAGCCTCTTCTAGAGATGCTGGTAATGAGTCAACACCAAGTGCTGCTCTTTCTGCATCTGTACAAGCATATAAATTTTCATAAATTGCTGGTACTTCCTTGCAGTTGCCATCGATACCATCTAAGCCTGCACGTAGGATTGCAGCTAATGCTAAATATGGATTAGCAGCTACATCTACTGAACGAACCTCAGTTCTTGTCTTCTTACCACGAGCGGCAGGAATACGAATCATTGTAGATCTATTTGAATCAGACCAAGAAATGTAGCATGGAGCTTCGAATCCTGGAACGATTCTCTTATATGAGTTAACGATAGGGTTAGTAATTAAGCAGAAGCCCTTTGCATGGTCTAGAATACCAGAAATCCACTTGTTAGCTGTTTCAGATAGCTGATTAGGAGTTGATTCATCAAAGAATACGTTATTACCCTTATTATCAACTAATGAGCAGTTAACATGCATACCTGAACCATTGATACCCTCAACTGGCTTTGGCATGAATGTTGCATGAAGACCATGTCTTCTTGCGATATTCTTAACTACAAGCTTGAATGTCTGAACGTTATCTGCAGCCTCTACTGCACCATCAAACTGGAAGTTGATTTCGTGCTGACCAGTAGATACCTCATGATGAGCAGCCTCAATAATGAAACCAATCTTCTGTAATTCAAGTACGATATCACGTCTACAATCTTCTGCAGAGTCAACTGGAGCTAAATCGAAATAACCACCATAGTCATTGAACTGAAGTGGGTAAGCTACCTTACCATTGTCATCCATCTTAAATAAGAAGAATTCTGGTTCAATACCTGAATTGAATGCCTTGAAGCCTCTCTTATGCATTTCTTCAAGATTTCTCTTTAATACACCACGTGGATCACCCTCAAATGGTACATGCTCACCATTCTCACCTGGCTTATAAACGTCACAGATGAAACGTGCAACCTTTCCATATGTAGTATTTTCCCATGATAATACTAAGAATGTATCTAGATCTGGATGTAAGAACATATCAGCCTCGAAAATTCTTACGAAGCCTTCAATTGATGAACCATCGAACATAACCTGGTTGCTTAAAGCATCCTCTAGTCTGTTGATTGGAATTTCAACGTTCTTTAGCATACCTAGCATATCTGTAAACATCATACGGATATATCTAATGTTTTCTTCCTTACAGATACGTCTAATGTCTTCTTTTGTGTAACCCTTCATTTTTTTACCTTCCTTTTAACCTTTCAATATACTTTTAGGATTTTATCCTTCCAAGCAATTTAACGGCTGCCCTTTTAACTCAAAGAATTCCCTTAATTTCTTCAAATAAAAAAAGTCGCAAAAAGAAATCCCTCTCGCGACTTTGCTTTCAAAGTTATTGTTTATTAGGCGCCTTTGCCCGTTAAAATAATACCGCTTTATCTAAATTGTGTCAATAGCTTTTTGTCAAAATATGAAATAAGCAGCTTATTCAACTGTCTCAGTTGAATCTTCATCTTTAATTACATTTTGGCCCTTAAATTTACGAACCTCAATAAATCTTGCAGTAATACTTCTTTTTAAATATGTATAGGCAATTACACCTGATAAAATACCTGACCCTACAGATAGTAAGGCGATAAATGGTAAATAATACGCAATTGCTGCAGTACTCATTATTACTATCGCAACTAAAATTTGTCCTGTACTATGAAATACTGCACCTATAACTGATACACCAATTGGAGTAAATAGCTTTAGCCTTGAAAATAACCACATAACAAGGAAGGCTAAAATACCACCAACAAGTGACATAAAGAAAATAGGCTGGAATAACGTACCTCTAAGTAATCCCTGAATTAATATTCTAAGTATTTGAACTGAGAATGCCTCATACGATTTAAATTCATATAGCATTATTAAAATAATCATATTGGCAAGACCAAGCTTAAAGCCTGGAATAAATACAGGTATAAATGATTCAATTATACTTAATATAATCGCTAATGCGAGCATCATTGCAATAACAGCTATTCTTTTAATCATCGATGCTCACCTGATTTCCGATAGTTATATAAATAAGATTAGGTAAGCAAATAATAGCTTGTCCATATTTACTAATGCTACCCATCTCAACACAATCCTGACCAGGACAGCCTGATTCTTCGACATAGGCCTTGCCATTCTTAATAACAATTTCCATGTCTGATTGCTTACCTGTAATATTAATAGTCTTATCCTCCATTAAAGGTACTGAATATAGGATAATACCATCCTCAGGCATTTCAAAATCATCTAGGTCATATGTTTCTGATGCATATGATTTATCTCTTGTATAAATATTAACATATAAATCATCAGTATGTCCTAACCCTGCAATAATCCACCATACGAATGCTCCTATAATCAGGAATACTAAGCATACAATTAGGATAATATCATTTCTGATTTTTCCCAAGATAACACTTCCTATCTAAGCTTTCTCTTCATAATCACTGATGTTTCCTTATCAGTATCAACATATTCTACTGAATCTATTAAAGCACCAATTAAGGCAAGGTCATCTGTACCATCACCATCTCCACAGATTTCCCAGCCATATTCCTCTAAATCAAAATCATGCTCAGGAATAAGCTCTGTTTCAAGCTTTTCTCTTAATTCTCCTTCAATTCTATCTGTAGTAAATTTTAGAACAAAGGTGCTATCAATAAGATTTATAGAAAAATTAAAATTATCTGAATGATTTTCTAAAATAAATAACGAAAATTCATTAATTATCTTGCTGATCTTTTGATTTTCCTGCATTTCTAATTCGTCTCCTTCTTTCTCGTTTAAAGATTCTCTCACCACAAATAGTAAATACTGCAGCCTCAAAGCCTGTTGAGAATCCATTGTTATAAAGCACTAATCCACCATGCATTCTTGCAACAACTGGTGTAAAGATAATATGGACAAAGCCACCAAGTAGTCCATATAAAATTCCATATTTACCTGCAATAGGGGCAAGACCTGTTGAGAATATGAACGCAACAATTTCACCCATATTATCAGTAATATTTGGAAGTGAGCCCTGGATTAAGCATTTAATTGTAATTGAAATACTTGCACCAATTAATACTGGTGTTACATTTCTTATATGCATACCATATGCCGCAAATCCAAGTATTGAAAAGACTGAACCAAATAATATACCATTCATTGGAATATTAAATGATATCAATACTGTAGTAATTAAGATATCTAAGAATCCTAAATTTAATAATACTGTAGATATGCCAAAGTCTCTAATATATAATGAGACACTTCTACCTGTAGTTTTAAGCATTTTTAAATATGATTTAAATACTGAATGATCTGATATTATCGCAATAATTATAAGTAAGGCAGCCATTGAATATAAATAAATATAGAATGAATAATGATTTTCAGTATCATATAATACCTCTCTTGATACATCAATTTTGGCAAATATTAATATTGCATAAATCATTGCACCAAGGATTCCTATCGCAAAGCCTGTATTATATAATGAATAACCATCATGGAATGCCATTGTATGAGCTGTAAATGCTGGAATAATAAATCCGATTGTAATACCAATGATAATACCTACCGGAATACCAATATAATATTCTAAGCCAGCCCCAAACATAGGGTAGCTTACAATTGGTGATATACCACTTGAGAATAATAAAGATAATATTAAGCTTGAAAATGGTACTCTTTTATGTGCATGGAATAGCCATACACCAATAATTAATGGTAAGGTATTTAATGGATTCTTACCAAAGAATGAGAAACCACCAAGCATAATGATACCTGCATAAACAGGACCTGTTATTTTTATCTTTAATAGCTTAATACTAACATGGCTTATTGTCATCATTATTGCGACATTAAAGAATGCAGCCCCAATACCTGCTATATATACATAATCTGTATATAATATAGAACCAGATGTTAAAATTTTAGCAAATCCATTAAAAACAGAAAGAGGCGAAGACATTGAAAAAGCTAATACGTAAAATACGGCTATTATAATTTCAAGGTATCCGTCGTTATGCAGATAGCTTAAAACCTTCTTCATTTCTTCACCCCACTTAATGTTAATTTTTTTAGAACTTCTTATTATAATAAATAGTAACGATTACATTAATAATTACTAAAACAACAAAAATTCCCACACATGCAATAAAATATTGATAGTCCACAAATGCTGAGAAAATTGTAATTACACCTAATGCATAAATGAAAATTTTTAATATTAAATCATTTGATTTAAGTCTTATATATTTATTTCTTTCATCATTCTTAATAATAAGTACCTTTTCAGCGTATTCATTACTATTTAAAATTCTAATATAGCCAACAATCTTCCAAATAATCCATCCTAATAATAGAACAGCTATAATATATGGAACATATGGAACCTTTTCAAAAATAGAATTTTCTTCTCCTATCTTCCACTGACCAATACCAAGTACTAATACAATAATGATAGGTAATGAAAGTGATGTACTCATAACTGTAAGCCTTAATGTTGTCTTTTTACGTAGGCTTTCAATTGTTTCTTCATTATTCATGATTTTCTTCCTCCCCCTCTAATTTAAATAATTCCTCTACTGGAACGCCAAAGACCTGAGCCATTTTAAGTGCCAGTGGTAGGGAAGCTATGTATTTTCCCTGCTCAATAGAGATGATAGTCTGTCTTGTAACACTGACAGCTTTAGCTAAATCCTCTTGGGTCATTTTATTCGTTTTTCTGTATTTGTGTACAAAATTAACCATACTAACCTCCTATGAACAACATACATCTAATTATACAATAAATATTTATAATTTGAAAGTTTTAATAAATATTGTATAATACTATCGGTGAGATTTGAAATGCATGAATTAAAGAAAAATAAAAAGTCATTTGACAGTCAGGTAAAAATTTATAAAAGCTTAAGAAGATTACTTTTAGTTAAGCCATTTGCAGAAATAACAGTCGCAGATATTAAGGCTGATTGCGGTATTTCTAGATCTACATTCTATAGAAATTATAACAATATGGTTGATGTTTTAGATGCCATGTTTGAATATTTCTATAACCGTTATTTAGTTGAAAGAAAGAAACAGGAGCCAGATAAGGAAAAGCAGCTTAGCTACTTCTTTGAATATTGGGTAAACCATAGAGACCTTATTCATATTATTTCAACTGAAAATGAAGGTATTATCAAGGAATGTATTAAAAGACATGAAAACCCAGATGTATTAGATAATCCATATCTAATTGATATTAGGTATTCATTATTAACTTCACTTCTTTCAACATGGAGTGAATCTAAAAAGGAAACACCTGAGGAAATGGCTGAAATGACTAGAAATGTTCTTAATAAGAACTGTATTGATTTATTACTAGATCTATATTAAAAAAATCCCAACACTTCGAGTTGGGAATTTTTTTATAGCTTAGATTCTTCGTTAGCTAGCTTAGCCTTCTGATCCTCATTAATTAATTCCTGAATTACTAGATCAAGCTTACCATCAATGATGGCATCAAGTCTATTAATAGAAAAACCAATTCTATGATCAGTTACACGGTTCTGTGGATAGTTGTAAGTTCTAATCTTTTCACTACGCTCACCATGTCCAACTAAAGCCTGACGTGTAGCACCAGTCTTTTCAGCCTCCTCAGCAAGCATTCTTTCGTAGATTCTAGTTCTTAAAACCTGCATAGCATATGCCTTGTTTTCATGCTGAGAACGATAAATCTGACAAGCTACGAAATCACCTGTTGGGATATATGTAACACGTACTGCAGAATATGTTGTATTAACACCCTGTCCACCAGGTCCTGAAGAACAGAATGTATCAATTCTTAAGTCCTTTTCCTCAAGCTGGAAATCAATTTCCTCAGCCTCAGGCATTACTAATACAGTTGCAATACTTGTCTGAATTCTACCATTAGCTTCAGTTACTGGGATTCTCTGAACTCTATGTCCACCTGATTCATACTTTAAATATGAATATACTGATTCACCAGAAACCTTAAATGAGATATTAGAATAACCACCCTGAGCAGATTCTGCTGCGTCGAATACATCAATCTTCCAGCCCTTTGAGTCTGCATACTTAGAATACATTCTAAATAAATCTCCAGCGAAGATATTAGCCTCATCACCACCAACGGCACCCTTGATTTCAACGATAACATCCTTTTCATCATTAGGATCCTTTGGTAATAATAATACCTTAATTTCTTCTGCAATTTCTTTAAGTCTTGCTTCAGCCTCTTCTAATTCCATAGCTGCCATTTCTGCAATTTCAGCATCATCAGACTTCTTCATTTCCTTAAGATCATCTAATGAGCCCTCAAGCTTTTGCTGCTCACGGAAAATAACAACTACCTTTTCAAGGCTCTTCTGTTCCTTTGATAATTCTGTAAGCTTCTTGATATCCGATACAATTTCTGGCTTAGTTAATAACTCATTGATTTCGTTATAACGCTCCTCAATTGCCTTTAAACGGTCAAACATTATTCGCTTACCTCCTCGTCTTCCTTCTTTTCTCTGAATCGCTGGTATTCACCGGCAAAAATCATCTTAATTTCACCAGTTGAACCAGAACGGTTCTTACCGATAATAAAGTCTGCCTCACCCTTACGTGGAGATGATTTATTATAATATTCATCTCTATAAAGCATTAATACTATATCGGCATCCTGCTCGATTGAACCTGAATCACGTAGATCTGACATGATAGGCTTCTTTTCATCACGCTCTTCAACCTTACGTGATAGCTGTGATAATACGATAACAGGAACTTCAAGCTCTCTTGCCATTACCTTAAGCGTTCTTGTGATTCTTGTAATCTTTTCCACCTGAGATATGGCTCTACTAGAGCCTTGATTATCATACTCTATTAATTGTAAATAGTCAATAACAATTAAGCCAAGTCCTGACTCTTGTTTTAATTTTCTACACTTAGCTCGGATGTTTTCTACAGTTGTGTCTGAAGAATCATCAAAATAAACATTCATTCTTGATACCTTATCAAGTGTAGATGCAAATCTAACCCAGTCAGTCTTAGTCATACGACCATTCATAATATACTTAATATTAATTGAACCAGTTGCAGCAACCATTCTCTGTACTAGCTGCTCACTTGACATTTCTAGTGAGAACACTGCAACATTTTGATTATTTAATTCGGCAATATTCATTGCAAGATTTAAAGCCATCGCAGACTTACCCATGGCAGGTCTTGCTGCTAGGATAATTAGCTGACCTGGCTGGAAGCCCTGTGTATATCTATTAAGATTTGCAAAGCCTGTATCAAGACCAATTACCTCACTATCAGTTTTAGACTGACGCTCAGTATTTTCTTCTACACGCTTAGTAACCTCACGAATGCTTACAAATGATGAAGTCTTTCTATGTCTTGATAAATCGAAAACCTTCTTTTCAATATTATCGATATAGCCAGTACCCTCACCAGGCTTATAGCCATCCTGGATTAAATCCTGTAATGTTGCAATAGCACGTCTCTTCATTGATGAAGATGTAATTAAATCTAGATATGTTTCGATATTTGAAGATGAATATGCATAATCTGCAAGGCTTGCAATATATTCATATCCACCGGCAGTCTCAAGCTTATTGTTTGTCTTAAGATTTGCCATTACGCTCGTAACATCAATTGCCTTACCACTTTCGAAAAGCGTAACCATTGTTTGATATATAATTTTATTTTTTACCTCATAGAAGTCATCTGGATTTACTGAATCTCTTACAGTAACCATTATAGAAGGATCCATAAAAATAGAACCGATAACTGCTATCTCAGCTTCCAATGCCTGTGGAACCTGTGGCTGCGCTAATTCGTTAGCCATAATTAATCAAACTCCTTTTATTTTAAAACTATGCCTGTTCTTCAACCTTAATTTCGAACTGTGCAACGATATCTACATCAAGCTTAACTGTAGCTGTGAAGATACCAATTGAATTAATACCTGTAGGTAATTCAACCTTCTTCTTATCTAAATGAATACCAGTCTGTGATTCAAATTCATCACATACAAGCTTAGTAGTAATATTACCAAACTTCTTGCCACCCTGGCCAACCTTAATCTTAATAGAAATTGACTTACCCTGAATTTCATTCTTAAACTTAAGTAAAAGCTTACGATTAGCTGCCTTTTCAGCTTCCTGCTTAGCCTTTTCCTCTTCATACTTCTGTAAGTTGTCTTCTGTAGCAGCTAGTGCCTGCTTGTTGTTAATTAAGAAATTACCGTAACCATTAGCAACATCAATAATGTCACCCTTCTTACCTTTACCCTTAACATCTGCAACTAAAATAATCTTCATAATCTCGTTTCCTCCCTCGACATACTCAATTCTTAATATCTCAGTTAATTCTGCCTTTAAATCCTGGATTGTTACATCCTTACGCTGGGTTGCGGCACTATTGAAGTGACCACCACCACCCATTTGCTCCATAATTGTTTGAACGTTTATTGTATCTCCAAGGCTTCTTGCAGAAATACCTACTGTATTTTCATTAATTCTACCGATTGTAAATGATGCATCTACACCAGCAATCTTAAGCTGCTCATCAGAAATCTTTGCAAGTGTTGTTCTATCTGGAATCTTATCATCCTCAAATAAGCATACAATTGAGAATCTCTTACCATAAATTTCACTCTTAGATACGGCAGCTGATAAGAACTTTTCAATATGAATTGGCTCCTGTAATAGCTTACGTACGAAAATCATATCTGCACCTAATGTCTTTAGGGTTGCAGCGGCTTCAAATGTTCTTGAACCAGATCTTTGTGTAAAGTTATTTGTATCAACAATAATACCTGATAATAGAATCGATGCTTCAAGCTGAGTCATTGTAATGTTTGGATTATAGAACATAAACATTTCTGAAACAAGCTCTACTGCTGATGAAGCACTTGAATCTAGGTAATAAGTTAAATAATTATTATATCCAACCTCACCAGGTCTATGGTGGTCGATAATAGAAACTCTTCTAGCCTGAGCATAAAGCTCTGGGAACATTACTAGGCTTGGAGATTGTGTATCTGTAATTAATAATAATGTCGTTGGCTCAATTTCCTCTAATGCCTTAGCACCATCAATAAAGTTAGCTCTAAGAGCTGGTTCCTTCTCAACAAACTTCCAAACCTTCTTAACAGTTTCATCAGCAAGCTCAGGATCAAAAGCCATCTTAGCATTAACATTTGAGCTACTAATCATATGGAATGCCGCAATCATTGAACCAAACGCATCTGTATCAGAGAATTTATGACACATAATGATAACATCTGATGATGCTTCTACAGCTTCCTTTAAAGACATTGTCTGCATACGAGCTTCAACCAATGTATTCTTTTCAAGTGAATTATTCTTTGCACCAAAGAACTTAATTTGCTCACCCTCAAGGTTAACTACAACCTGGTCACCACCACGCTTCTGAGCAAGCTCGATAGCATTTTGAGCTAGCTGGCCTGATTCCTCATATGAACCATCATAGCACGCTATACCCATTGAAATAGATGCCTTTAATCTGTTATTAGTTGCGATTTCACGAATTCTATCTAACAATGAGAATTTATCATCAATCATTGCAAGTAATTCTACCTTATCCATAATAACTGTCATTCTATCTCCTGCAAGAGTTTGTAAATAACAGCCATGCTTTGCCATATATTCAGAAACAACACCTAGAATTTGACCTCTAATATTTGCACGGTCCTGCATATCATATTTCTTAAGTGATTCCTCTAGGTTATCAATTTCGATAATAGCTACTGCAGTAATTCTTTCGTTATATCTCTTCTTAATATTTTCACGTTCAGTTGAATCAAAGAAATAAATCGTTCTGATTTCAGGATTATGAACTACATCATATGACATATCGCCATACTTGAATGTAAGCTCTCTTTCACCATTAAGAACGCCATCCTTTAATTCTGTAGATATTGAGGCAATTGTTGAATCAACTAGATTACTATGGAAAATTTCCTTTGAATAATTATTTACCCAAACAATCTGATTATCAGTATCATAAAGCATAATACCAATTGGCAAATGGTTAAATGCTTCATCTCCTGCCTCACTTGCATGATATGAAATATTAGTCCATTTTTTAATTTTTAAATCTAAATCCTTAATCTTAGCGTTCTTTTCAGCACTAGTAAATAGGAATATAAATACTAATGAAGCTGAAAATAAAACAATAGTTAAAACGACAAATAATAGGGATAATAGCTTAGCATATTCTAATGTACTTACATCTAGATAATAATAAGTTAAATATCCTGTAGTTGCCGCTGCTGCTAAGAAAATTAGTGATATAAATATGAATCTGGTACGAAGTAAATATCTCTTCATAATTTCACCCCACAATATCTATCCTATTATACCAAATATTGAATATTAATTCAATATAACTAACAAATGTAAAAAAACCTCACAGGCATTGCCTGCAAGGTATTTTTTTAAATATTCTAATTATATTAGAATGAGAAAGTGTAGTCAGTAGTGTCAGTATCAAAATCAAAATCGAATGAATAACCGAAATACTGATAGCTATCCTTATTTGATGGAGTCTTAATCTCGCCCTTGTTAAAGCCGAATGAAGCTTCAACATAATAGCTGCTAATACTCATGTTTGATGCACCAAAAGATGAGCCAACTAATGATGGAGCGTCAGATAAATCCATCTTAATGTATGACATATAATAATATTCAGTATCAAAACCAATAGTTACAGTCATTTCATCATCCTCACCAACCAATGAAGCAGTGTTTAAATCAGTCATTTCACCAACAGAATTATAAAGATTCTTCATAGCTGTGCCATTTAAATCCATTGTGAAATAAATATAATCATTTGTTACTGAAGATACAACTACATCATGATCCTCAATGAAAGTCTTTAGCTTATCCTCATTTGCAAGAATTGCAGAATATGCATTCTTGTAATCATCTACATTAATATTAGCTGCTGCAAAAATTGTTGTTAAATCTCTATTAGCATATGAATCATATGCTTCATTAGCTGCATCAGCTAATTCTGTATATGCTGTACCCATCATAGATGCATCCATCTTATACTTTAATGTTTCACCCTCTGCACTCATATCATAATAAATATATTCAGAATCTAAATAAGTATTAACCTTTACAGTGCCAGATGCTGGATCCATATCTAAAGCCTTTGCTGCTGCATTAGAAACATCAATCTTAGTACTCATATTAAGAGATAACTCTGGAGATGTTAAGCTAACAGCTGAACCAATTTTAATAGTTGTATTGAACTTACCTCCATCAACTGTACTCTTAACATCAGCTGTACAATCAATTGAAAAAGTCTTAAATTCAGAAATTGTAGGTGCCTCTGTTGCAGCTACTGCCTTCATAGTATTTAATACATCCTCTGTATCTGATGACTTTTCAACTAAAATCTCTTCTGCTGAGCCTGAAGCATTTGTAATGTTAAGCTTATATGATGTTTCATCACTTCCACAAGATGCTAATGCTGCGATTGATAAACCTGCAGCGCCAAGTAATACAAATCTTTTTAATTTCATAATTTTCTTTTCCTCCCAATGTAAATATAAAAGATTTTTAAATAAAACTCCTAACAAAAAAGACCTTTGATTCACAAAACCAAAAGTCTCAAATTTTAAAATGATACCGGATAAAATATCGTACTGACGAATATCATTCCCATTGCTGGGTCTTACTCCCTTTTGTAAGGATTATTTTATTTACAATTTAATATTATCATATTTTTTGCACTTTTCAATAAAAATCGTAAAAAATCGTACATAACAAAATTTGTTTAAATTTTTGTCATGTTTTTTGCCATAAATTGTTTTTTCTATTCTTATTAAAAATAATATGATAGAATAATATTATAAATTTGTTATAAGAGGTTTTTAATATGGGAGTAAAAACAGATAGTATTTCATGTCCAAACTGTGGTAGCTTGGACGTATATAAGGACAATGAGAATATCTTCCACTGTAATTCTTGTGGTGGTACATTTTTAGTTAATGTTGATGATAATCTTCTTAATGCAATTAAGAAAATCAAAACCATTAATCGTAATCCTGAGGAAAGCTTCACATCAGGAATTGTTACTAAGGTTAAATTTGAACCAGAGGAATTTAAAAAGGAAGCCTTTGAAGCCTTAAGAGATTCATATGATTCTCCAAGCTACATCTTTGATGAAATGGAATGTGGTGAGGTTAAGTTAATTGATGTACCACTAATTCAGGTAATTGGTCATGCTGATGTTAACTATTCACGTCTTGTTGGATTTGACAGAGAGGAAGTCCATACCGAATTTAAAAAATATAAGGATATATCAGGAAATGAGCACATTCAGCCTATTGAGCACACAGAAATAAAAACTGATTGGCATACAGAAAATGGCATGCTAAGTGGTGATGAGAATGCTCTTGATTTTAATGATGATAATTTACAATTTAATTCTATCTTTAACAATCTTTATGCTGCGAAAGATGACGAATTTGAGGATTTACCTGAGGATGTATTAGATTCTACAAAAATAAATAAATCATCATTAAATTATCTAAAAACTCGTATGATATCAAGTGTTTATCGTAGCAAGATTCAACCATCTGGTGATCATCAAAAGGATGAAAGATATGATGGTAGAGTAACTATTGAAAAAACAATATTAATTATTGCAAAGGTATATACCTTATCAATTAAGATAAGAGATAAAGAAATTCTTCTTCATTCACCTGCGTTCGATAAATTAGGAGTTGGAATTGATGGAGAATTCCCATTAGAGGATGATGCAAATCAGTTTGAAAACAAGGTTCAAGAATTAATGGATGAAAGAGATTCAGTAAATAAAAAGCCAAAGATGATTTCAAATATCTCATTTATTTCTGCAGCAATCATATTTATTCTTCTTCTATTTATAGGCTTTGGCAATAATATTCTAGTCCTTGAAATCTTAGCATTTGTTCTTCCAATTATTTTAATTATAGTAGGAATTATTTATAAATCTAAGGCTTCAAACATCAGTATCCAATATAAGGTTAAAATGGATCACCTTGATGAGGAAAGAGAAAATAATATTAAAAAGGCTAAGCAAGAAGGATTCAATAAATTTTATAATTAATTAAGGGGCAAGTTGCCCCTTTTACTTATGTTCAAATTGAATGAATATAAAAAATGATTTATAATATATTTAGCATAAATCTATTCAAAAATAGGGAGGTAAATATATGGAATTAGTTATTAGAAATAAGTGGATATCACTAGGCGGTTCTTCTGTAGTAAAGGATATAAACGAAAATGATGTATTCTTTGTAAAAGGAAAAATATTCTCATTTACTAAGAAGAAATTTCTAGAGGATATGAATCATAATTTAAAATTTATGATTAGAAATAAATTTTGGAGATTATTCCAA
>JAILEP010000088.1 GCA_024697825.1 Acholeplasmatales bacterium | reverse complement strand
TAAGGGCAATCTTGAATTTATGGATTTTGATTTAGATGATACATCATCATCTAATATTAGAGAGCTACTTTTAAATAATAATCCAGAGGCATCTAAATATTTAGATGAAAGAGTATATAAGCATATTCTTAAGAAGGGCTATTATCAGAAGGATTATAAGGAAGAGGAAATTGATGAAAATATGACTGATGAGGAATTCCTTAAGCAGTATGATTCTGACGATTATGAAAAGATGAGTATTACAACAGATATTACCTTATTTGGTGTATCTGATATTGAAAAGACTAATTATCGTCATATCGATAAGAAGGCCTTTAGTGTTTTACTTGTTAAAAGGTCAACACCACCATTTAAGGGTAAGTGGTGCTTACCTGGTGGCTTCCTATCACTTGATGAAACATTAGTAGATTGTGCTAAGAGGGTATTATTTACTGAGACTAATCTAGATGATATTTATTTAGAACAGCTTTATACCTTCTCTGATATAGATAGAGATATTAGAGGTAGAGTATTGTCATGCTCATATTTAGGATTAGTAGATAAGAATAAGATTGAGGATGATTTAAAGCCTAATGCGTCATTCTTTAAGGTTTATTTAGAGGAAAAGAATGATGATATTAAAATAACCTTTGATAATGATACTGAATCATTTGCTTGTAGAGTAAAAAGAGTAACTGATTCATTTGGTATTGAATGCTTTAAGAAAATAGAAAATGATTATCTAGCATTTGATAATTTAGAGGTTATTATGACTAGTATTAAAAGGCTTCAGTCAAAGATTAATTATACTGATATTGTCTTCCATATGATGCCTGAAAGATTTACTCTAAAGGAGCTTCAGCTTGTTTATGAGGCTATTTTAGATAAGAAGCTTTTAGACCCAGTATTTAGAAGAAATATTAGTGATTTAGTTATAAAGACTGATGAGGTTAGAGCTGATGGAGGTCATAGACCTGCAGCCCTATATAAAAAGAAAATAGAGGATTAATTATGAGTGAATTAACTAAAGAAGAAATGTATGAGGATATAAGAAGATGGAAAAAGGAAAAGAATGCAGTTATCCTTGCCCATTATTATCAAATCGGTGATATTCAGGATATCGCTGATTATGTAGGCGATTCTCTTGCCTTAGCTCAAACTGCAGCGAAGACAGATGCGGATATCATCGTATTCTGTGGAGTTCATTTTATGGCTGAAACAGCTAAGCTTTTATCTCCAAATAAGAAGGTTTTACTTCCTGTAATGGAGGCTGGATGCGTTATGGCTAATATGATGGATGAGGCTAAGATTAAAAAATACCGTGAGGATCATCCTGATACAGTTATATTAATGTATGTAAATTCAACAGCTGCTTGTAAGCAGTATGCGGATGTATGTGTTACATCTAGTAACGCAATGAAGATTATTGATCATTATTCTAAGCAGGGTAAGCCTATGCTATATGGACCTGATAAGAATTTAGGTGCTTATGCTATGACTAAATCAAATGTTAAGCTTGATTTATGGCCAGGCTTCTGTGGAATTCACAATGGCTTAAAGCCTGAGGTTGTTGATGAAATGAAGGCTAAATATCCAAATGCTGAATTCATTGCTCATCCAGAATGTAATTTAAATGTATTAGCTAAGGCTGATTATATTGGTTCAACTAAGCAGCTAATCGAATATGTTACTAAATCTGATAAGAAGGAATTCATTATTGGTACAGAGGGTGGAGTTATCCACGCTATGGAAAAGAAGAATCCTGATAAGAAATTCTATTTATTAAGTGATAGACTTAATTGCTTCGAAATGAAGCTTACAAGGCTTTATGATTTATGGCGTGTATTAAGGGATGAGGATAATGTTATTGAAATCCCTGAGGATTTAGCTAAGCGTGCTGTTAAGTGCGTAGATAAGATGCTTGAATTAAGCTAGAAAGGTAACCCTCTAGGGTTATATGGTAAATATTATGGAAACTAAGAAGTTTGATATCATTATATTAGGTGGTGGACTTGCAGGTATTTATACTGCACTAAACATCAATCCTAAATATAAGATTGGTATGTTTATAAAGGATAAGATTGATAAGGGCTCATCTAATTTAGCTCAGGGCGGTATCGCAGCTGAAATCAAATTTGACCCAGCTAAGATGCAGGAGCATTATGAGGATACCTTAAGAGCAGGCTCATATGCAAATGACCCAGAGGCTACAAGGGTTTTAGTTAATGAGGCTCCTGAAAATATCGATAGATTACTTAATTTAGGTGTTAATTTTGATAGAGATGAAAATGGTAATCTACTTAGAACACTTGAGGGCGGTCATAGATCAAGACGTATCCTACACGCAGCTGGTGATGACACTGGTGCCTCAGTAATGAGGGATTTACGTGAAATGCTATATAAGTCAAAAAATATTGAAATATTTGAGGATTATATGGCTTATGAAATCATCAAGAAGGATGGTAAGGCCTTAGGTGTAGTTGTAATCAATCAGGCTAATGAGCCTATGGCAGTATTTGGAAGCCGTACTATAGTCGCAACTGGTGGCTTAGGTGGAATTTATAAGAATTCAACTAATGTTAAATTTGCGATGGGTGATGGTATCGCAATGGCATATAGAGCTGGTGTAAAAATACAGGATATGGAATTTGTTCAGTTCCACCCAACAGGTCTATATGAAGAGGATAAGCATGGCCAGCGCTTCTTAATTAGTGAGGCTGTTCGTGGTGAGGGCGCAGTATTAAGAAATATTGATGGTGAACGCTTCATGGGTAAGTATGATAAGGAAAGAATGGAGCTTGCCCCAAGAGATGTTGTATCACAATCAATTTATAAGGAAATGTTTGATACTTGGAGTGACCATGTATATCTAGATATTACTCATAAGGATAGAGCATTCCTTGAAAAGAGATTCCCTAAGATCTTCGCTAAATGCTTATCAATTGGTATTGATATGAGTAAGGATTATATTCCTGTTGCCCCAATTGAGCACTTCCTATGTGGTGGTATTAAAACAGATACCTATGGTCATACATCACTTAAGAATTTATACGCAGTTGGTGAATGTGCAAGAACTGGTGTTCAGGGTGCGAATAGACTTGCCTCAAATTCATTACTTGAATGTGTAGTATTTGGTAGAAGAATCGCAGAAGAAATTAATAAGGATACAACTATTGGTGATGTTATAACTTGTGATGTAAAGGAAGATGCACCATTTAAGAAATATAATTTCAAGTCAATTAGAGTTCAGGTAAGAGAGGTAATGGATCAGTATGTATCGATTGTAAGAACTCCTGCTGGACTTGCACTTGCTAAGGAAATTATTGAAGGTCATTACAATAATTTAAAGAAGATTAAGGTAATGAGCCGTTATTATTATGAAACATTAAACATGGTTACATGTGCTTTACTTGTAATTAAGGCTGCTCAGGCAAGACCTGAATCACTAGGCTGTCATTTTAGAATTAATTACAATATGAATGTAATGGTAGTTGATAAGATTATCAATAATGCCTTACATGAGGATATGCCACTAGGTGATATTACAACAGATAATCTAATTCCTGAGGGTCATAAGAGTCATGCTAAATTTATCTCTAAGGATGATGGTATTGTCTCAGGCCTTGAGGTATGTAAGAGAGTATTTGAAATTATCGGTGGAGAATTCAATATTAAATTCAATTACAAGGATGGCGATAGAGTCAACAAATATGATGTTATCGCAGAAATTGATGGAGATACTAAGACTATCCTTAAGGGTGAAAGAGTTGCCCTTAACCTTATGCAAAGAATGAGTGGTATCGCAACTGAAACAGCTAAGTATGTAGAAAGAGTAGTTGGAGATACTAAGATTTTAGATACAAGAAAGACAATGCCTAATCTTAGATATTTAGATAAGCTTGCCGTAAAGCATGGTGGAGGAACTAACCATAGATTCTCACTTTCTGATATGGTAATGCTAAAGGATAATCATATTGACGCAGCTGGTTCTATAACTAAGGCAGTAGAGCTAGTTAAGCCAAAGATTAAGGAAGGCATTAAGATTGAGGTTGAAACAGAAACACTAGAGCAGTTTAAGGAAGCTCTAAATACTGAATGTGATATTATCATGCTTGATAATATGACAACAGAGCTAATGGCTGAATGTGTAAAGCTTAACAATCACAAGAAGCAGCTTGAGGCTTCTGGTAATATGACATTAGATAGAATAAAGGAAGTATCTGAAACTGGTGTAGACTTTATTTCTGTTGGCGCAATTACTCATTCAGTAAAAGCATTTGATATTAGCCTTAAATTCCATGATATTGTAAAGAAGTAAAAGTAAAAGAGCTGCTAGAATCATTTCTAACAGCTCTTTTTTTGCCTATATTTTTAATATTAATTAAATAATGAATCAATATATGAATCATCATAGAATGAGCTACGGTTAACCTCAATATCAGGGCTTATACCTGCTTCAATATCTATTATTTCATCTAATTTTCTAACTGCAGATTTTAGGTAGCTTGAAATGTACATTGTAGAGCCATCAAGCATTACAATTGGCATAATAGAGCACATTCCACCACCTGTTGCCTCACCATAAATCTTACAAATCTTTTGGTTGCTTATAATAGATGTAAGAGTATTAGCTGCAGAATATGTATATGATGATGTTAATAAGGCCCATGTATAATTAGTATATGCGTCCGCGTCCTTATAGCTTCCATCTAAATCAGTATCACATGAATAATAAGATGTAATAGCCATTTCACCAAAGTCACAGTACTGTGTAATCTTTAATTCTGCATCAGTAAGGAAGCCCATTATTCTAATCATAGCCGCAATGTTTCCACCACCAGATCTAGTTATATCTAGGACAACATGCTTAATATTACCTTTAGCATTTATTTGATTCATTGCGTCTAGCATATAATAATATGAATCATAATCCTTAGCTGTATCTAATACATTGCCATTAGAATCAAATATTTGGCTTTCTGTGCCTG
>JAILEP010000067.1 GCA_024697825.1 Acholeplasmatales bacterium | reverse complement strand
TAATAATGCTTATAGCTATTATTTAAATAGTCAAAAGGAATTTAAGGAATCATTAAAGCTTAATGATTTTAAGAAGAAATATTTAGAAAACTAAGAGGAGAAATCCTCTTTTTTCGCTTGTTTACATATAATGTAAAAAGTGTTAAAATGATATTTAGTTAAAAAGAGGTGTTTATAATGTTATTTGAAGATTTAGGTAAGGCTAATATTCAGGCTTTAAAGGATCATGATAAGGTTGCACGTTCAATTTTATCTGTAGTTTATGGAAAGTGTAAGCAGGCATCAATTGACAAGGGCTTAGGTGCAAAGGAGCTAGATGATGCAGAATGCTTAAGAATTATTCAAAAGACTATCAAGGAGTTAGATGAGGAAAAGGAAGGCTATGTAAAGATTGGTCGTATGGAATCAGCTAACGAAATTGATGAGCAGAAGGCTATTTTAGTTAAGTATTTACCAGCACAGCTATCTGAGGATGAAATTAGAGCTGAAATTGCAAAGCTTGAGGATAAAAAGATTCCTTCAGTTATGAAGCATTTTAAGGCTAATTTTGCAGGTAAGGTAGATATGGGCTTAGTATCTAAGGTTGCAAAGGAATTTAATTAATGGAAAAGATTACGATTGAGGCATCTGATGGCTTAAAGCTTTCATGTCTATATTCTAAGGCTTCAAAGCCTAAGGGTATTGTTCAAATAGTGCATGGAATGCTTGAGCATAAGGAAAGATATATCCCGTTGATTGAAAAACTGAATAGTATCGGACTTATTGTGATTATCTCTGATTTAAGGGGACATGGTGAAAGTATCAATGATGAATATCCTCTTGGATTTACTGGTACACCAGATGAATTAGTTGATGATCAGGTTTTAATATCAAAATATGTTAAGAAGCATAATCCACATCAGCCACTTTATATGTTTGCACATTCAATGGGTTCATTAATTGCAAGACGCTATCTAGAGCAAAATGACCATGAAATAACAAAGCTTATTTTATGTGGTACTGTAGGTAGAGTTAATGGTGTAGGGCTTGGTGTGTTTATTGCGGGTCTTAAATGTATTGGTAGTGGTAATTATAAGTCATCTAAGCTTTTATATAGGTTCTCTAATAATATGAGTGCAGAGCATGATATTTCATGGATAAGCTATAATGAAAAGAATTTAGAGGCTTATAAAAATGATCCTCTATGTAATATTTCATTTAGAAATGAATCATATAAGGCATTATATAAAATGGTTGCAAACCTAAGTAAAAAGAAGAGATATGAATGCAAGAATCCTGCTCTTAAAATCTTAAGTATTTCTGGAGAGGATGATAGAACCACTTTAGGTACTGAAGGTGTTAAGCATTCAATGCTATATCTTATGAGAGCAGGCTATTCAGAGATGCAATTCATTGAATATCCTCATATGAAGCATGAGATTTTAAATGAGGAAAATCCTGAGCAGGTTTATCAGGATATATTAGCATTCTTTGGTGAATAAAATGTATTGTGAAAAATGTGGTACAAAGCTTGAAAAGAAGTTTTTAGAATTAGAGGGAATGGTTCCTTATTGTAATAATTGTAAGGATTATCGCTTTCCTAAATTTAATTCAGCTGTAAGCATGATTATATTTAATCCAGATGAAACTAAAACATTATATGTTAAGCAATATGGTACAGGTAAATTTAGGCTTGTCGCAGGATACTTAGAATATGGCGAATCTCTTGAGCATGCCGTATTTAGGGAAATGTCTGAGGAAATAGGTAGAATTCCATCAAGCATTAAATTTAATGCTAGTAAATATTATTCTCCAAGTGGAACATTAATGAATAATTTCGTTTGTAAGCTTACAACAGAGGAGCTTCATACAAATTCTGAAATAGATGATTACGAATGGGTAGATATCAAGGATATGGAAGAAAAGATTCGTCCGGCATCCTTGGCTCATCAGTTTGTAGAAATCTATCTTTCGAAAAAATAGAATTGATCCTTAGCTAGTCTAAGGACTTTTCTTTTTTGGTTTCAGTTTGTATTTTAGCTTAATTATTGTATAATTAATGTGTTTGGAGTTGATAGTATGTTATTAAGAGATGACATCGATGAATTTTTAAAAACAATCCCTGTTAACGTTGTCGCAGCTACTAAATATGTAGATAGTGCTTCAATGAGAGAGCTTTATAAGCACGGGGTAAATAATTTTGGTGAGAATAGAGTAGAGCCATTCCTAGAAAAATATGATGAGCTTAAGGATTTAGACATAAGATGGCATTTTATTGGTCATTTACAAAGAAATAAATGTAAGCTAATTATCAATAAGATAGATTGTCTTCATTCGCTTGATTCCTTAGAGCTTGCAAAAATGATTGATAAGGAAAGAACATCACCACTTGATGTTTTTATTGAGGTATCAATTAATTTAGAGGAAAATAAGAATGGTGTTGATTTCCATAAGATTGATGAATTTATGGAAGAGGTACTAAAATATAAAAATATTAATGTAGTAGGATTCATGATGATGGCTATTAAGGCCGATACACATGAGGATTTATTAAAGCAATTTAAGGCTTTAGCATATTTAAAGGAAAGAACAGAAAAGAAGTTTAATATTTCTATGCCTTATTTATCAATGGGCATGAGTAATGATTATAATGAGGCTATTGAAGCTGGCGCTACTCATGTAAGGCTTGGTAGAATATTATGGCAAATGTAAAGGAGAAAATTATGAGAATTGGTATTGTGGCTGCGATGAAGCCAGAGATGGAAAGCTTACTTGATGAGATGGAAGATGCAGAGCAAACAAAAATTATTGGATCTACATTTAATGAGGGCACTATTGGAAATCATGAGGTTGTTTTAGTTGAATCAGGTATAGGTAAGGTTAATTCGGCATTAGCTACATATATCCTAATTCACGATTTTGAATGTAGCTTTATTATTAATACTGGTATTGCCGGTGGTACTGCCCCACTTAAGCACCGTGATGTAGTAATTGCAGAAAGTTTAAGATATCACGATGTTGATGCAACAATTTTTGGATATAAATATGGTCAGGTACCTGGTATGCCTGTTGAATACGCACCATCAATTGATTCTATTGTGATGGTCAAAAGTGTTTTAAATAAGCTAGGTATTGAATATAATGTTGCGAAGGTTTATTCTGGAGATCAATTTGTTTCATCAATGGATGCTTTAAAGCATGTTGATGATACAAAGGGTATCGCCTGTGAAATGGAGGGTACATCTATTGCCCAAACATGCGTTAGAGGTGGAGTAGACTTTATTGTATTAAGATATATTTCTGATATTATCGGTGAAGAAAATCAAAATGAGAGCTATTTGGAATTTGAGGCAGATATGGCAAAGAGAAGTGCTGAAATCTGTATTAAGCTAATTTCTAATATGTAGGAGAATTTATGAAATATTATGCAATTAAGGATGATACGCATAAGGTAATTGTAGAAAGCTGGGAGGAGGCTCAATCTATAATTAAGGAATGCAAGGGTCCTAAATATAAATCATTTTCAATTAAAGAGGAAGCGATGGCTTATTTAGATGGCACTGAATTTTCTGATGGGGTAACAGAGCCTAAGGCTTATATTGATGGCTCATATAATGACAAGAAGAAGCTTTATGGCTTTGGGGCTGTTTTAATTATTGATGGAAATGAATATATTTTTAAGAAGGGCTACAAGGAGGATGAATATACTCCTCTTAGAAATGTAGCTGGTGAAATTAAGGCTGCGGGTTTTATTATTAATTATGCTTATAAGCACGGTATTAAAAGATTACATATCTTTTATGATTACCAGGGAATTGAAAGCTGGTACACTAAGGCTTGGAAGGCAAATTCAAGCATTGCCCAGGAATATGCTAAATTTTCTGATTCAATGCAAGGTAAAATTGAGATTGTATTCCATAAGGTAAAGAGCCATACTAACAATAAATATAACGATAAGGTCGATTTATTGGCTAAGGAATCAGTAGAAATGTAGAGAAATTGACAATTTCTTTACATTTTTTTATTTAGTAATTGCTAAAATAATACAATTATTTTAAAATGTTATTGTGTTGAAGGTTTTCTATTGGGGAAAAAGGAGACAATATGATTAATAATTTATTGAGCGTGTCGCTCGAATTCGGTGAAGGTAGCGTTTATAACAGCGTAGTTGCAGTCCTATATGTTTTATGTGGACTAGGTATTTTCCTTTATGGTATTAACATGATGGGATCAAGCCTAAAGGCAATCGCTGGTGATAAAATGAAGGTTATCGTGGCTAAGGGTACAAACACACCTGTTAAGGGTATGCTTGTAGGCTTCTTAGTAACAATGCTTACACAATCTGCATCAGGAACATCAGCATTAACTGTTTCATTAGTTGGTGCCGGTCTTATGACATTTGGTCAGGCTATTGGTGTTTTACTTGGTGCAAACATTGGTGGTACAATCCTTACTATCATTTTAGCCCTTTTCTCACAATTTAAGATTATGCCTGTCGTTTCAGTAGGCTTAGTATTCGTAGGCGCATTTATGAATTTCTTTTTTAAGAAGCAAAGAGTAAATCAAATTGGTTCAGTTATTCTAGGCTTTGGCTTTATTTTCTTAGGCCTAGCATTAATTGATATGTCATTTGATTATTTCTTAGAAATTGCAGCTGACGAAATTAATTACTTATTTGAAAGTCTTCAGAATGTTCCAATTCTTGGTATTGTAGTTGGTACATTATTTACATTCCTAGTTCAATCATCAAGTGCAACTATTGGTATTGTTCAGGAATTATTCTCTGCATCAACCATTACATTATATGGTGCTTTACCATTAATGCTTGGTGCAAATATAGGTACAACAATAACTGCAATTCTAGCATCCTTAGGATCTAATAAAACATCTAAGAAGGTTGCGATTGCAAATACATTAATAAAATTTGTCGGTGTAGTAGTCTTTGGTATTTGCTTCAGATGGGCTTATTACCCAGCAGTTAAGGCTTTAATGGACGCTTTAAATTGGGATACTAACCCAATGATTATTGCGATAGCTCACTTAGGATTTAATATTATTAATTCAACAGTATTCCTATTCTTAATTAAACCACTTACATTTGTATGTGATAAAATTATTAAGCCAGAGCCAGAGGGTACAATTGAGGATCACCTATTAGATTATACATTAATTAGTAAATCTCCAGCTTTAGCATTAAACTTCGTTAAAACAGCTGTTGATTATATGGCAGATAAAATGAAGGAATATGTTCATATAGCTAAAAAATATGTATTTGAGCGTGATGATGATTTAATAGCTCAGGGAGCTGAAATCGAGCGTGAAATAAATTCTTTAGATAAGAGAATTCATGATTATTTAATTCAGCTTACTATTAAGCAGGTAAGAGATGAGGATTCAGTTAGAATCTTTAAATATTTAGATAATATTAAGGATATTGAAAGAGTTGGAGACCATTGTACTAACCTGTTTGAATTCTTTAAGGATAGATATGATAAGGATCTACATTTATCAGATGATGGTGTTCAGGATCTAGAAAGCTATTTTGCAGTATTACTTGCAATGACAGATAATACAGTTGAGGCAATTCATGCTTGGGATAATGAGCTTGCGGTTGAAACAATGATGTATGAGGATCAAATTGACCAGCTTGAAGAAGTATTACATGAGCGCCATGTTCATAGAGTAAATTCGGGAGCTTGCTCATTTACTAATACAGAGCATTATGTAGAAATTCTATCTAATGTTGAGCGTATGGGTGATCATTTAAAGAATGTGTTAGACTCAATTGCAGAAAAAGAATTTGCTAAATATGATGAATATAACCATTAAGAAATTAGCTGTATCGTACTGATACGGCTTTTTTGGTCTTTAATTCTAAGAATTAAAAAGATATAATATATGAGCAAGGAGGAAGAAGCTTATGGATTTTAAGATTAATTCTAAATATAAGCCTACAGGTGACCAGCCACAGGCTATTGAAACGATTGTTAATAATTTTAAGAATGGTATTAAGCGTCAGACTCTTTTAGGTGCGACTGGTACAGGTAAGACATTTACTATGGCTAATATTATTGAAAGACTTAATAAGCCTACACTTGTTTTAGCTCATAATAAAACACTTGCAGGTCAGCTATATAATGAGCTTAAGGCATTATTCCCTGACAACCATGTTGAATATTTTATTTCATATTATGATTATTATCAGCCAGAGGCATATGTCGTATCAAGTGATACATATATTGAAAAGGATGCCCAAATTAATGATGAAATTGATGAGATGAGGCATAGTGCAACTGCAGCCTTAATGGATTATAAGGATGTCATTGTGGTAGCGTCTGTATCTTGTATATACGGTATTGGTGATCCAGATGATTATAAGGATTCTATGCTCAATATTAGAGTTGGTGAATCATATAATCGAAAGAAGCTTATGCAAAGGCTTGTTGAGATGCAATTTGAAAGAAATGATTTTGAATTCAAAAGAGGATCATTCCGCTTCCGTGGTGATGTGCTAGACATCGTACCACCAAGTGAGCATGCGATGGGTATTAAAATAGAATTCTTTGATGATGAGGTTGACCGCATAAGAACATTTGATGTTGTGACAGGGCATACCATAGATGATATTATGTTTGCTAATATATTTGCAGCAACACATTTCGTTACTCCTAAGCAAAAGCTTGAGGAGGCTTTAAGAAGAATTAGAGAGGAATTGAAGGATACTGTTAAAAAGTTCAATGAGGAAGGAAAGCCTCTTGAGGCTGAGCGTATCGAGCAAAGAACTAAGTATGATGTTGAAATGCTTGAGGAAACTGGCACATGCTCAGGAGTAGAGAATTATTCTAGACATTTATCACTTAGAGCTGAGGGTGAAACGCCATCTGTTCTTGTCGATTTCTTCCCTAAGGATTTCTTATTAATTGTCGATGAATCACATGTTACAATACCTCAAATTGGTGGTATGTATAATGGCGACCGTTCAAGAAAGATGAATCTTGTTAATTATGGCTTCCGTTTACCTAGTGCACTAGATAATAGACCACTTAAATTTGAAGAATTCGATAAGAAAATTAATGATGCCTTATTTGTTTCTGCAACTCCGGGTAATTGGGAAAAGGAATACCCTATTACTGAGCAGATTATTCGACCTACAGGCTTATTAGACCCAATTGTTGAAGTTAGACCTTCAATGGGACAGGTTGATGACATTTATGCAGAAATAGTTGCACATGCAAAGAAAAACGAAAGAGTATTAGTTACAACTCTTACTATCAAAATGAGTGAGGATTTAACAGCTTATTTGAAAAATATGGGTGTTAAGGTTGCTTATTTACATAGTGAGATTAAAGCCTTACAAAGAATTGAAATATTAAGAGATTTAAGACTTGGTAAATATGATGTTTTAGTTGGTATTAACCTTTTAAGAGAGGGTCTAGATTTACCAGAGGTTTCATTAGTATGTATTTTAGATGCAGATAAGCAGGGCTTCCTAAGAAGTGAAAGATCACTTATTCAGACGATCGGTAGAGCTGCACGTAATGCAAATGGTAAGGTAATATTATATGCAGATAGCATTTCTCCATCTATGCAGATTGCAATGGATGAAACTGCAAGACGTAGAGAGATTCAGGATAGATATAATAAGGAGCATGGTATTACTCCTACAACTATTATTAAGGAAATACCTAAATCTATTACTATGAAGAACGCTGATGAAATCGCAGATTCATCAGAGCATTATCATAAGAATATGACTAAGGAAGAAAAGGTTAAGACTATTATGGAGCTTGAAGAAGAAATGAGAGCCTATGCTAAGGATCTTAACTTCGAAATGGCTGCTCAAATTAGAGATGCTATTTTAGAGCTTAAAGCTTCTAAAAACTAATTATTTTAAGGGGTATTATGTATGAAGATAGGGGAAACATACAAGGTATTAATTGACAATTTTGATATTAATGGATATGGTGTTGCCCATATCGATTCTAAGGTAATCTTTGTTGAAGGTGCTGTTGAAGGTGAAACTGTTATTGCTAAAATAACATCTGTACATAAGAGATTTGTATTTGCAGAATGCATAAGAGTATTAGATGTATCACCTAAACGAAAGGAACCAGAATGCCCATATTATAAGTACTGTGGTGGCTGTGATATGATGCATGTTGGCTATGAAACAGAAGCTGAAATTAAAACTAATAGGGTTACTCAAACATTAAGAGGCTTTGATTATAAGCTTAATCCAATTATTAAGGCCAATAATATTCACGGCTACCGTAACAAGGTTATGATTCCATTTACTAAGGATGAGGATGATACAGTATTATATGGCTTTTATGAAAAGAAATCACATGATATTATTTCTATTGATAAATGCTTAATATCTAATGATGTTTCTAATCAAATCATTTCATTTATTGGCAAATATTTAAATATCTTTCATGTCTCTATTTATAACGAAGAGAAGCATGAGGGATTATTCCGTGAGGTTATGGTAAGAAATACAGCCTTAAATGAATATATGGTTGTATTAGTTACAACTGCTGATTATGATTTTAGTAAGCTAGTTGAATATTTAACTAATGAATTTGAATGTATTAAATCTATTTATTTAAATATTAATGCTGTAAAAACAAATGTGGTTTTATCGCAAGAATATAAGCTATTATTTGGTAAGCCTCAGGTAACAGAGAGTATTTTAGGCTTAAAATTTAATGTGTCACCATCAAGCTTTATGCAGGTAAATCATGACCAATGCGAGGCATTATATAGTGAAGCATTAAGAATGGCTGATTTAAAGCCTGATATGAATGTAATAGATGCATATTGTGGAATGGGATCTATTACATTAAATATTGCTAAATCTGTAAAGCATGTTTATGGTATTGAAATAGTACCAGATGCTATAAAGAATGCAAATTCAAATAAAGAATTAAATGGTATATCAAACGCAACTTTTATATTAGGTAAATGTGAAGAAAAAATAAAGGAATTAGTAAATAAAGAAAGAATTGATTTAATATTCTTCGACCCACCAAGAAAGGGCTGTGATATTGAATTCTTAAATACAGTTATTGAAATGAATATTCCAAAGATTGTTTATGTTTCTTGTAATATAGCAACTGCAGCTAGAGATATTAAAATATTAGAGGTAGCAGGTTATAAGCTTGAAACTGTAACTCCAGTTGATTTATTTGCAAGAACTCTTCATGTTGAGACGGTATGTTGCCTTTCGCGGAATAATTTTGAAAAATAAGTCTATTAAGTAATTATATTAATATAATTAAAGTGAAATTAATGATCTATGATTCTAAAATAGTCATAGGTCATTTTTTAATAATTAAGTAAGTAATTATTTATTTATACTTTAATTATACCGTGGTATAAATAAATCTTGACATTTATAAATTATTTATTTATACTTTAATTATACCGTGGTATAAATAAAAATGGGAGGTATTTTAAATGAATGTAATTGAAACTGTAATAGAAGCAAAACAAATGCCCCATGAGGTTGAATGGATTGAATTAAAAACAAATTTTTGGAATCCAAAAGAGATTGGAGAATATATTTCTGCATTAAGTAATTCAGCAACAATTCATGGAAAAAAAGCAGGATTTATGATTTGGGGGATTGATGATGAAAATCATCAATTAACTGGAACAAGTTTCGATTATCAACAAGATGTTTCTAATGAGCCATTTAAACATTTTTTAGCAAGACAGTTAAATCCAAGTATAAATTTTGAATTTTATGAGGATTATATTGATGATAAAAGAGTTGTATTGCTTTATATACCAGCTGCTAAAAATGTTCCAACTGAGTTTAATAAGGAAAGATATATAAGAATCGGTTCTAGTAAAGAAAATTTAAGAAAATATCCTCAACGTGAAGCAAATTTATGGAATGTATTATCAAATGGACTTCCATCATTAACAAATGTTGATTCCGAAAGACAAGATTTAACTTTTGAAAAGCTTTTTTTGTATTATGGTGCAAAAAACAAAAAAATTGATGCAAATACATTTAAGAAAAATTTGAATCTTATAAATGAAAAAACTGGTAACTATAATTTGTTAGCATTATTATTGGCAGATGATAACGCAATAAGCTGTAGAATTTCTATATTCAATGGTGAAAAAAAATATCAAGGATTAAAATCAGTGAAAGAGTTTGGAAATACTTGTATATTATATGCGTTAGATGGAATAGCAAATTATGGAAAAGATGTATTAAACAGTGTTATATCAAGCGAAGAAGGAAGAGTCTTAGAAAGAAAAGATGTTAATTTGTTTGATAATGATGCATATAGAGAAGCAATAATTAATTCTTTTGTTCATAATTATTGGCAACATTTAAATTCACCTCAAATCTCTGTTTTTTCAGATAGAATAGAGATATTATCACATGGTACATTAGGACCAGATCAAACTTTAGAAGGTTTTTTTAATGGTGAAAGTAAACCTGTTAATCCTTCACTTGCCCATGTTTTTATGCAGTTGGGCATTTCCGATCGTTCTGGTAAAGGAGTGCCAACTATAGTTGAAAAATATGGTAGAGAATGTTTTACATTTGGAGATGATTCAATAACTTTGACTATACCGTTTGTAACAACAAAAAAGAAGAATAATAAAGATAGAATAATAAATGAGATAAGAACAAATTCTAATATTACTGCATTAGAAATTTCTCAAAAATTAGATATCAGCTTGCCAATGGTTAATAAGCTAATAAGAGAATTGAAACAAAATGAAATTCTTGTAAGAAAAGGTTCCAACAAAAATGGTTATTGGGAGATAGTAAAATAATTATTGCTTTAGATTTCAAAAAAGATTATATGCAGATAATATTTCATATAGACCAATGATGGG
>JAILEP010000058.1 GCA_024697825.1 Acholeplasmatales bacterium | reverse complement strand
ATTAAAGCATTTAGCTTTAAATATAATGATAAAATTATCTGTGTATATAATGGTCAATTAATTAATAAAAATGATAATATTAAATACATTTATTTAAAGAATTTACCTTATGATATCAAGCATAAAACTAAGCTTGATTATGGTAAAACTATTAAAATATTAGAGGATAATAAGCTAATTTAAGGAGGAAAAATCCTCCTTTTTTATATTTATAGTTTAAATTTCAATTATAGTCACTTTAAAAATAGAAAAATATGTTTTATAATAAAAGATAAGAGATACGTTTAATTTAAATAATGGGGGTGAAGCCTATGACTAATGCTTTAAAGGTTGCATGGGATGCGATTAGAGACTTTTTAGGCTTTAGACGACATAATTCATATACTAGAAAGTATTTGAATGATGCGAATATCAGAAGCTCTATCTATATGTCATTTATTATCTTTGCAATAGAGATATGGATGATTATTAGAAGCTTAAATAAATATGTTATTCCTTTAACTAAGGAAGGCAATAGCTTTATGGAGATGCTATTTAAGCACACTTCACAGTATTGGCTATTTTTATTTGCGGCCTTAGCTATGCTTGTCTTTTCAATTTATTATATGGTTGAAAAGACTAATCGTGCTGGTAAAAGAGGATATACAGTAAGAAGTAAGGTTATACCACTTATATTTGCAATTATATTAATTATTTATTCCTTCTTTATATTTAAGGAGACTAAATATTTTAAGGACTGGAGTGTCACTTATTATAAGGTAAGTAATGTAGGTGTTATTCTTTTATATTTTTTCTCATTCCTAGAGGGTATTACTATTGCCGGACACTGTGTATATAAGCATTTAAAGGGTGAAAACAATTTAATCTTTAGTATTGTAACAATTGTCTTTTTCTCAGCTATTTGCTTAACATTTGGTTTTAAGGTTGGTTATACAGATTATTTTTCTGGATTCTACCGTGGTACAGCCCTTCCTGTTAAGGCTGGTACAGTAGTAGAGCTTGGTGGTTCATATGAAATTAAGGCTGCATACTGCTTCCTAACAATGGTGCTTTATGTTGGTTGTCTTTTAATTTGGAAGCCATATATTTCACTTATTACTCTTTCTGCAACATTCTGGACATTTGCGGCAATGCTAAATGGCGACCCTGCAAATAGAGTATTCGCAGATGGTGATGTTGTAAATTATATTACATTCTATATTTCACTTACTATTATCACAATATCTATTTACCAGCAGCGTATTAGTGAGGCTAAAAAGAGTGAAAATCTAGAGCGTATTGCTAAATATGATATCATTACTGAAATTTATAATTATAGTCATTATGTTAGAGAGGTTGAAAAGATTCTTAAGGAAGACATTGAAAACCTAAATGAGTATTATTATATATTTATTAATATTCAGAATTTCAAAACATATAATGACCAGATGGGATTTAGTGAGGGTACTATATTCCTAAAGAAATTCGCGACTAAGATTAGTGAGGTCTTTAATGAATTCCCATCAGCTAGAGAATCAGGAGATCATTTCGTAGCCTTTACTAAGGTAGAAGGCATTGAAGAAAAGATTAAGGTTTTAGAGGAATTTATTAGAACTGATGCCAATGGCTTATATATGAATTTAAAGGTTGGAGCTGTAAGACCTATTGAAAGAAGTGAGGATATTAACACATCTGTAGATAGAGCTCGTTACGCAGCTGGAACTATTACTAATAAATATGGTAAGGTATTTGCAGAATATGATGATAAGATGCATGATTCATATAAGAAGAAACAATATGTTATCAATCATTTAGATGAGGCTATTGAAAATGGTTATATTAGACCTTATTATCAGCCAGTTGTTTGGAGTAAGGATAAGAAGCTTTGTGGATGCGAGGCTCTTGCCCGTTGGATTGATCCTAAATATGGATTCCTATCACCTGGTGAATTTATTCCGACACTTGAGGATGTAAGGCTTATTCATAAGCTAGATAAGTGCATATTTGAAAGTGTATGTAGAGATATAAGAAAGGTTATGGATGAAGGCAAGACTGCAGTTCCTGTATCAATCAATTTCTCAAGACTTGATTTTGAGCTAATGGATGCTGTAGCGGAGTTTGAAAGTTTAATTGAAAAATATAATATTCCTAAGGAATATGTTCATGTTGAAATAACTGAATCTGCATTAACTGCAAATCAGTCACATCTACAGGAATGTATTGAAAAGCTTCACGCTGATGGATTTGCTATCTGGTTAGATGATTTTGGTTCAGGTTATTCATCACTTAATGTATTAAAGGATTTCAAATTTGATGTTATTAAGATTGATATGAAGTTCTTATCTAATTTTGAGCAGAAGCCAGTATCTAAGATTATCCTAGATGCGATTGTTAAATTATCAGAAAAGATTGGAATGCTAACTTTAACAGAGGGTGTTGAAACTAAGGAACAAGCTGATTTCTTAAGTGATATTGGCTGTGGTAGGCTTCAGGGCTATCTATTTGGTAAGCCTATTCCACTTGATGCGTTAATTGAGGATATTAAAAATGGCAAATATACAGTTTCTGATGAACTAATTGGCGTAAATCACAACTAATATTTCAAAAAACGGAGGAGTATGACAAAAAATGTCATACTCTTTTTTATATCTAGTACGATATATGTTATACTTTACATGGTCTAAGGAGGAAATCCTATGCTTAAGCTAAAAAAGGTTAAGAATTATCGAGATTTAAGCTATTTAAATAATGATAAGATTAATATAAAGCCAAATCTTTTAATAAGAAGTGGACATTTACATAAATTAAATAAAAGAAGTATGCAGGCATTAAATGCTAATAATATTCTAGTATTAGACTTGAGATCTAATCAGGAAATATTAGAAAAGCCTGACAAATATAAGGATGAATTAAATTATTTAAATATTCCTGTATTTGATTTATCGGTTTATGGTGTAACACGTGAGCATAAATCAATTAAGGATGCCTTATTTAAGGCTAAAACAGTAGAAGAAATAAAGAATAATATTCCTAAATTAGAGCATATTTATGCAAGTGTTATTAAAGAAGAAATCCCTAGAAATAATTTAAAGGATATTGTTAATTTAATTATTGATAATGTAATTAATGGAAAGGGAGTTTTATATCACTGTACAGCAGGTAAGGATAGAACTGGTATGGTAAGTGTTATCTTATTAAAAATCCTTGGCTTTGATAATGATGCAGTTATTAATGATTATTTAAAAACTAATATAAGAGCTATCCGTGAAAAGCGTAAATATTATTTAGGTGTTTTATTACTTAAGCGGAGTAAATCATTAGCTAAAATGATAGCTGAAATGATGCTTGCGAAGGAAGAATATATTAGATCATTTATAAACGCAATCGATCAGCTTTATGGTGATTTTAATAGCTTTATAAAAATAGGTCTTGGTATTGATGATGATATATTATTTAAGTTTAAAGGTGCACTTATTTCGTAAATGTTGCGAAAATTATACTTTTTTGCTAAAATAGTAAAAAAGGGGGAATACCTTATGAACGATAAAACAATCGAAGTTAATGAAATTAGCTATAAGATTTTAACTAAAATGGCTCAAATCTATATTGCAATGTATGTCATTGATATCATTGAGGATAGAGGCTATGAATATAAAATCGTTGAAACACTTAGACCATTTGTTGAAAGTGATTTAGGTGCTAGAGCGAAGCTTAGGTCAGTTCTTAAAAATGTTATTGCCCCAAGTCATCTAGCAAGAGCGCTTGATTTTACTAATTTAGATACTCTGAATTATAGAATGAAGGATAAGGTTTCTATTTCTATGGATTATATTGGTATTCATTATGGCTGGATTAGAGCCCGCTTTATTGCCTTAGATTATACTGATGATGGAAAGCTTAAGAGTGTAATATTTACATCTCAGATAATTGATGATGAAAAGAAGGTATTAGAGGAGCTAAGAAAGATGTCCTTCACTGATCCTTTAACTAAGTTATATAATAGATACGCTTATGATCATGATAAGCTTGATTATAATATTACGCCTGATACAGTTGTATATTCAATTGATTTAAATGGTTTAAAGGTAACTAATGACCATTTCGGTCATGAAGCAGGTGATGAGCTTCTTAAGGGCTTAGCAGAATGCTTAATAAATGTTTTTGCAATCTGTGGCAAGGCTTATCGAATTGGTGGCGATGAATTCGTAGTAATTGCAGAAACTAAAAACCCAGAGGGATTAAAGGAAAGAATTAATGTCTTTAATGAATCATGGAGTGATGGTAAGGAATTTACTCTTGCCTGTGCAGTTGGTTATGCTAGTGGTGAGGATTCAATTGAATGCATGATGACTGTTGCTGATACGAATATGTATAAGGATAAGGCCTTATATTATAAGAATAAGCAAAAATAGAAACCTCCAGAAGAGACAATTACTCAATTATGAGTTTGCGTCTCTTTTTTCTTTTTAGGCTATAAATAATTAATATTTGCCTTATTTTATCTCTTATGAGATAATTGAAGTGTATTTTTGGAGGTTTTTATATGAAAGAATATAATAGAAAAATATATATACTTCCTTATCTTAATGATAGCCTAAAGGAAAGACTTGCCCATATCGATAATGGTATTGCAGGTGATGAGCTTATTCCTGATGATAAAAGCTTTGATGTAAGCTTTAATAGAGATGCTATTAAAAAGATTAATAGATTCAGAGAATTCTTAAGAATCTCTGAGCCTGATGAGATATCATCATTCTTTAAGGAAAGAAATGAAATTGAAGCCTTAGATAAAATCTATTCTGGCTTAAAATCATATAAGCCAGATGGATCTTATTTTAAGATTATCTTCTTTGAATCTAAGGGATTACTTAGAGAGGCTGAATATAAATTTTTATATTTATTACCTTTAAATAAATCATTAGATGATTTTGATATTAAGGGTGATTTAGCAAAGACTGTTGAGTGGAAGAAGGAATATGTTTTAACTGATACTCAAAAAAGAATTTCTACCTATAGTGGCTATAATGTAGTATTAGGCGCGGCTGGTACTGGTAAGACTGATGTCGCAATCCATGCCTATATTGAGGGCGCCCCAGTTAATAATATTAAAAGCTTTGGTATTAGAGATAATGTATTTATTACCTATAGTAAGAAGCTTTCTGATTATGTAACATATATTACTGATATTTTCTGGAATGATTATAAAAATCCGATTAGAAAGAATGTTTATACTACTAAGGATTTCTTAATTAATGTTTTAGCATCTAATAATATTGAAATTGATGGCTATACATTAAAGGATTCTAAATATGTTAAAAATGGTGTTTCTAAGCCTAAGGATTTAGATTATTTAGAAAATAATATTAGTGATTTTAATACCTTTAAGGATTGGTATAAAAAGGGCTGCTTAAATATGAATAAGGCCTTTATTCCAGCTTTAAATGATATTGTAAAAAAATATGGTGATGATTATCCATATTTATTCTATAGAGGTATTTATAAGGGTAAGATTATCAATAAGGTATCTGATGAGGAGATTAGCCTTCATTTTACTGATAGCCTAAAAATTAGTGATAAGGAATTTGAGGCTATTAAGACCTTATTAAATAATTATGTAGAAAACGCTGATGATTTAGGCAGTGAATATGATTTTAAGAATTGGTATAATACTGCAGTTAGAAGATATTCATTAGATTTTAAGAATATGCCATCAAGATTTAGAGAGGAGCCTGAATTATACGAGCTTTTCTTAAATTATTTTGATTTTGTTAATCCAATTAGAGAATCAAAGAGATATATAGATTATTACATTCTATTTAAGAGAGAGGCCTTATTAACAGAAGGATATAGAGGTAATACTCGTAAGGATTTTGATGATGAGGTCAAGGTTTTATATGATATGTGTCAGGCCTTCCAAAAATATATGGATGACAATAAGCTATATGATGATAATGATTTAGCTTATTTAGTATCACTTAATATGGATGATATTTTAGATAAGGGAATATTTAAAAATATCATCGCAGATGAATTTCAGGATATGACTGAGCGTCAGGTTCATACTATTGTAAGACTTACATATAATGATATGAATCATGGAGCTGCCCATATTTTTGGCGATTTTGAGCAGACTATCAATCCAACCTTCCTACAGATGGAAAATGTTGAAACTATTTATTTAGTAAATGATATTAATAATTATGAAACTCAGACTCTTTCATCATCATTTAGATATTCTAGCGCTATTTGTAGAGAGCTTGAGGCCTTAAGAGAAATGGGTAAAAAGCTTTTTGGAACTGAGGATTTAAAGGGCTATTTACCACTTGTAAGTAATGCGGATAAGGAATTTGAAACTGGTGGTAATTTACTTTTAGATTTAAAGCTTGGTAAGGAAATGCTTGCCAAAATATCTAAGGCAAAAAATGGAAACATTATGTATATTGTTTCAGATTTAGAGGCTAAAGAGGAGCTTATTAATGAATTTAAAGCACCAGCTGATAAAATCTTTACTATTAGTGAATCTAAGGGTAGAGAAGAGGATTTCGTCATTGTTTATAAGCTAGTTACTAATAAGGCTCATGAATATGAAAATCTATTTAGTGATGATATGGAATATTCAAGAGCGGGAAGAATCTTCTATAATCAGCTATATGTTGGTATTACAAGATGTAAAACTAACTTCTTAGAAATAGAAGATGAGACAAAGCTTGGTGAAAAGACTAAGGAAGCCTTAGTATCTTTAATTACTCCACTTATTCCAGAAAATGTTAATTTATTCTTAGAGGAATTAATTTCAGCTAAGGCTAATTTCTATTTTAGAGCGAGAGATTCATTTAAGAAGCTTGATTTTAAGGCCGCAGCGGATAATATGGCCTTCTATTCAGGTGAGGATTTTGATAATTTAAGAGAGACTTTATCTATTATTGATAAGCATTTAAATGGAGAGAATAAATCTCATGATTTAGCATTAATTGCTAATTCATATAAGGCTAAGAAGAGATATGATCTTGCAAGAGTTATCTATATTGTATTAGATAATAATGATATGGGTATTATGCTTGATATAAGAGAAAACATTAATACTGATAAATATACTGATTCAGATATTAGAAGAATTATTATGAATAATAAGGAATTCTTAGATAATTCAGATATAGCCGCTATTAATAATCTTGGCTATTATAAGCGTAAGGAAGAGGCTCTATCTAAAAAAATTGCAAGTATTAAGGGAAGGATGGCAAAGTAGGATGATTGATGTAAATGAAGCTTATAAGCTTGAAGAAATCGAAGACTTTATTGATTCTAAGGCAAACGATTTAAATGATTTATCAGAATCATATGAATTCCTACTTAGACGTCTTAATACCTTCATTAATGAATATACTGAAAAGGTCAATGCCTTTAGTGAGGCTATGAATAAGCAAATTGATGATATTCATACAACTATTAATACATTTGAAAGCATTTATCAGAATTCCTTAAAGGAACTAGAGGAAAAGACTGATTCCTTAAAGGATATTAAGATTAGTGATAATAATGAATTATCATCTAAGCTTGAAGCTGATTTAAAGAAGAAGCTAGAGGATGAGATTAATGCTTTAAAATCACAATCAAATGTAGTATTAAAGGATTATATGGATAAATATAAAAGGGTTACTGAATTAATTAATAAGATTAATTCTAGACTCAATAAGCTTAAGGCAAGAGAAATTAAAGAAAAATAAAATAAGGAACCGGATTAAACCTCCGGTTCCTTTTCATTTGGTGTGATTGTCTCTGTTTGAGTACGACCCTCAGTCATTAGAGGGACAGGCATAATTTTATTTTTCTTAGTAGCTTTTTCCTCTTTTTTCTTATCCTTATCGTGGTCATTCTTAAAGCTTGAGATTTCTTTCTTCTCAGTCTTAACCTCCCAATGAATTAGAAGAGCCATAGCGGCACGAAGAAGGATAATAGCACCTAAGATTAAAAGCTCCTGAACTGTTCTAATTACAACAGTCTTTAGAATTTCGGCACCCATCTTAAATTCTAGACCCATCGCAAGTGAATTACCAAGCTTAATAATTACATTGCCATTAGGAATATTTTTGTTAAGTAGAGTTATTACAGCTTTAATAACACCTACAACGATTACTAATATACCAATTATTTCAATTATATATGCACAACATAATGCAAAATATCCAACATATTCCTCAAAGTTTTCTATGAAGTTTTGAATATTGGCGTTGCCCACTGTTTCAGTTGTTTCACTAGCTGTAGAAGCTGTGCTCGCTTCTAATAACAAATTAATGAAAGGCATATAAACACATCTCCAATCGATTTAAATATATACTTATTTTATCATAAAATCCTAAATCTTAAAATATTAAATATTTAAGATGCTATAAATTAATTATTATGTTAAAATGAAAGCGAGGAATTTAGGGATTAATTAAATTTAGATATAAGGGGGCGCGGGGTTATGCCTTTTTTACCAATTACATTAGAGGAAATGCATGAATATGGCTGGGAGCAGCCAGACTTTGTATATATTATAGGTGATGCATATATTGATCACCCATCATTTGGACCTGCAATTATTTCAAGAGTCTTAGAGAATTTCGGATATAAGGTTTGTATAGTATCACAGCCTGATATTAATTCTGATAAGCCTTTTAAGCTATTTGGTCGTCCAAGGCTTGCCTTTTTAGTATGTGCTGGAAATATTGATTCAATGGTTGATCATTATTCAGTATCTAAAAAGAGAAGAAAAAAGGATTATTATACACCAAATGGAGAAATGGGAAGAAGACCAGATAGAGCATTAATTAGATACTGCTCTAAGCTTAAGGAGCTTTATCCTGATGTACCAGTTGTATGTGGTGGTATTGAAGCATCATTAAGAAGATTAAATCATTATGATTATTGGGATAATACTGTAAGAAGATCAGTTCTTTTAGATTCTCATGCCGATTTATTATTATATGGTATGGGTGAAAAAACTATTGTTCAGGTTGCGGACGCATTAGATTCAGGATTAGATATTAAGGATATTATTTATATTAGAAATTCTGTATGGAAAACTAAGGATCCTGATCTATTACCACCTGATGCAGTATTCCTACCATCATATGATGAGGTTTTAGCTGATAAGATGAATTATGTTAAATCATTTCAAATTCAGTATAAGAATACAGACGCAATTACAGGTAAGGTTTTAGTTGAAAAATATAAAAATTATTATGTAGTACAAAATCCACCTGAGTTTCCTTTATCTCAAGAAGAGATGGATGCGACATATTCACTTCCATATATGCGTGCATGTCACCCACTTATTGAAGCAGAGGGTCATGTCCCTGCAATTGATGAGGTAAAATTCTCTGTTATTTCTAATAGAGGATGCTATGGTGGATGTCATTTCTGTGCACTTACTATGCATCAGGGAAGAATTATTCAATCTAGAAGTAAGGATTCAATTCTAAATGAAATTAAAACAATATCACAGGATAAGGACTTTAAGGGCTATATCCATGATATTGGTGGACCTACAGCTAATTTCTATCATCCTGCTTGTGGTAAGCAGCTAAAGCATGGTGTTTGTACACATAGAGAATGTATTGGATATGATCCATGTAAGAATCTAGTTGTAGATCATACTGATTATTTAGATATTTTAAAGGAAGCAAGAAAGCTTCCTGGTATTAAGAAGGTATTCGTAAGATCAGGCTTAAGATATGATTATATTATGTATGATAAGAATCCTGAATTCTTTGAAGAATTAATTAAATATCACATTTCAGGTCAGCTTAAGGTTGCCCCAGAGCATGTTGATAATAGAGTATTAGAAAGAATGGGTAAGCCAGGTCGTGGCTTATATGATGAATTCGTTAATAGATATAAGGATCTAAACCAGAAATTTGGAATGGACCAGTATTTAGTTCCATACCTAATGTCATCACACCCAGGCTCTACACTAGATGCAGCAGTAAACCTTGCAGAATACCTAAGAGATTCAGGTCATATGCCAGAGCAGGTACAGGATTTCTATCCAACACCTGGTACTGCATCAACTTGTATGTATTATACAGGTATTGACCCATTTAAGGGTGATGAGGTATATGTACCAAAGAATCCTCACGAAAAGGCTATGCAGAGAGCTTTAATGCAATATAAGCTTCCTCAAAACTATGAATTAGTTTATGAAGCATTAGTTAAATGTGGAAGAACTGATTTAATTGGCTATGATAAGAAATGCTTAATTAAGCCTCGTGATGGAAGAGGCAATCCAAATAAACCTTATAGACCAAAGGCTGATGTAAAGGCTAAGGATAATAAACCTAAGCCTAATAATGATCAGAATAATAAGTCTAATAAGAATAGAAGAGATGTACGTTCTCAGTCCAAGAAAAAATATATTAATTAGTGTTAAGAGCTCGTTTGAGCTCTTTTCATTTAGGCTTTACAATTGAAGGCAAGCGATTTTGTTTAAAAAAGATACCAAATTGATATTGACTTATAATTTTAATTTGGTATAATTTCTACGCAATCATATTTTTCTAAAATGGGCCCTTAGCTCAGTTGGTAGAGCAACTGACTCTTAATCAGTGGGTCTGGGGTTCGAGTCCCCAAGGGCCCACCATCTGATTGCAATACAGAGGAACAGCAATGTTCCTCTTTTTTGTGCTATAATATTTTAGAGGGATACTATGGGAACTACAATTGGAATAATAATTGGTGTTATCTTTATAGTGTTTATTATTGCAGTTATTGGTGTTATTGCAAGAATAAGCCAAAACAATAATAGTAATGATGAATACTATGAGGATAATAATAAACAAGTAAATACTAATAAAAGAATCTATGGTAATCTAGGTAATGCTGGAGAAAACGAGGTATTTAGCATTTTACGTCGTTTTAAGGATGTTTTTATTATAAATGGTATAATCTTAGGCTCTGGTAATAATACTACGGAAATAGACCATATTTTTATTTGTAGTAAAGGCGTATTTGTAATAGAAACTAAACGATGGATTGGAAAACTTAGTGGTTATCAAAATGATGATTATTGGTATTTTAGTCCAAAGGGTAGTGATGAAAGCCTAGACTTCCATTCACCATATAAGCAAAATGAGCATCATGCTCAAATGCTTGAAAAGGAAGCTAAGATCAAATCGGATTACAATATTGTAGTATTCATAGGAACTGATATATCTGGTGTATCCTGTGATAATATCTATACAATAGATGAATTTGAAGAGATATTATTGGATATTATGGATGATGAAGCTAAAGCAAATAATCCCGTTGCCGCAATAACTCCTAATAAAATTCTTCTCTTTTTCATATTTTTTCTCCTCCAATCAAATATCTCCCGCGAATTGTTTGATTTATAGTTTTATTATAACATCATTGTCTTAATTG
>JAILEP010000010.1 GCA_024697825.1 Acholeplasmatales bacterium | reverse complement strand
AAAGCTAATAGGATTTGCTAGAGCGATATCTGACACAAGCTGGTCAATAATATATAATGTCGCTTTAGCAAATCCTATTAGCTTTTCATCATCATAAGCATATATTTTATGCTGGCTATGAAGAAAGGCTTTTTCTATTTTATCCTGATCATCTATTTTTCTTCCACCAAATGCAATTTCAAGTATTTCCTTGACTCTTTTAAAATCAACACCGGTATCAGTTGTTTTATATATAATTGCCATTTTTCCTCCAAAATAAAAGGACGGAATAATAATTCCGCCCTCTAAATAACTAAAATACAAGCAAAGAATTATTAAATGCTAATAATGTTAAATTGTTTATTATTCATCATACACATCATCATAATTCTTTTCCTCCTAATTGATTTAAATGCTCTTAAATGCATTTTCTAGATCATCAATGATATCATCAATATGCTCAGTACCAATTGATAATCTAATCGTATTTCTATAGATGCCAGAGGCATTTAATTCCTCATCACTCATCTGTGAATGAGTTGTAGATGCTGGATGGATTACTAATGATTTTACATCCGCAACATTGGCAAGTAATGAGAATAGCTCTAGATGATCAATAAATTTCTTTGCGTCATCCTCGCTACCCTTAATCTCAAATGTGAAGATTGAACCTCCACCATTTGGGAAATATTTATTATATAATTCCTTTTCTAAAGTGCCATCCTTGGCAAGAGATGGATGGTGAACTCTTTCTACCTTAGGGTTATTAGCTAAATATTTAACAACCTTTAAGGCATTTTCTACATGTCTTTCTACTCTTAAAGATAATGTCTCTAAGCCCTGTAGTGCAACAAAGGCATTAACTGGAGAGATAGCAGCACCTGTATCTCTTAATAATAAGGCTCTAACGTATGTAACAAAGGCCTGATTACCTACAGCCTTAGTAAAGGCTACTCCATGGTAAGATGGATTAGGTTCAGTAAATTGCGGGAACTTACCTGACTTATCCCAGTCAAAGCCACCATCAACAATAACTCCACCTAAGCCTGTTCCATGTCCTGTAATAAATTTAGTTGCAGAATGAACTACAATGTCTGCACCATATTCAATTGGTCTGACTAAATATGGAGTACCAAATGTATTATCAATTACAAGTGGAATATTATGCTTATGTGCCACATTTGCAATTGATTCAATATCAATTACATCTGAATTAGGGTTTCCTAATGTTTCAATAAATAAGGCTCTTGTGTTATCATCAATTGCCTTTTCAAATTCATTTGGATTTGGTTCTACAAATTTAGTATCAATACCATATCTTGGTAATGTATGCTCAAATAAATTATAAGAGCCACCATAAATATTGTTTGCAGAAACAATATTTTCTCCCTGCTTAGCAAGGGCTAAAATTGCATAGCTTACAGCAGCTGCACCAGAAGCTACAGCTAAAGCACCAGTTCCACCTTCAAGGCTTGCAATTCTTCTTTCAAATACATCCTGTGTAGGATTTGTTAATCTACCATATATATTACCAGCATCTCTTAAGCCGAATCTATCAGCTGCATGCTCTGAATTATTAAATACATATGATGATGTTAAATAAATAGGTACTGCTCTAGCACCTGTTGCTGGATCAGGATTTTCCTGACCAACATGTAATTGTAATGTTTCAAACTTATATTTCTTGCTCATTTTAATATTCTCCTTCTATTTCTTAATAAGTTATAAATTAATTACCGTAGCACATCTCGCTACAACAGTCATCCATATTACATTCGCATGTCATAACATCACCTGATTTCCTGTATTCCTACTTTATTAGTAGGATTACTATGCTTTAATTATAGAGTAGGTCGGTTACATTGTCAACAGATATTTTAAAAAAATTTAAAATTAGAAAAATGGACCCTTAGGTCCATAAAAAAAAGAGGATTCGATTGAATCCTCTAAATCTCTTATTTATGCAACATCCTGAGTCTTTACAACTAGGTCTGCCTCTAGCTTTTCTGGACCGAAATTATTATCGATACCTACAGTCTTGAAGCCTCTCTTCTTACCTTCCTGTAACCACTTGTTAACATCCTCGAATAATACAATCTGTTCAGGCTTAGCATTCTTTAAAATCTTAATAATTTCATCATAATAATATGCCTTATTATGTTCACCATCACAAATAAATACATTCTTCATAGGATCAAAGAATCTCATAAAGTTCCACTTCTTAAGCATCTTAACTACTAGATGTGGGTTCTGAGCAGTAACTAAATACCATCTCTTACCTAAACCACCAGAAGCTAATACCTCCTGGACATATCTAAATGCAGTTGCGTTCTTAAGAACTAGTTTTTCTGCAACCTTAGCACGCTTCTTTGCATATTTAGCATAACCCTTTTCTCCACCCATACTGAAATTAAAATCTCTTTCATATGCCTGGAATAATGCAGGCTCAGCCATACCTAGATATGTATAAATATGCTCATCATCAAGTGTTACACCAAACATATCCTTTAATACCTGCTTATGAGCTTCCCACTGTAGCTTTTCACTATCTGCTAAAGTACCATCTAGATCGAAGATATAAGCTCTCTTTTCCTCTAATAATTTCTCTAATTTTTCATCCATAAAGACCACTCCTCTAATGCAAATTTATTATAATATTCAATTATAATAGGACTAATTTTGGTATCATAATAGATAAAAAAATAAAAAAAGCCAATATCTATAAAATGATACAATTTTAGTCAAAAGTAATTCTCTACTTTCATTGTACACAAAATTATAATAATTGTCAACAGTATGTATTTATACTGCTAACATATATTATAACATTGGACATTAGTCTTGTCTTAATTGGTACATAATTATAGAACCTGCAACGCTTACGTTTAAGGATTCTGTATTATCCATTGGAATATAGATATTTGTATTAATAATATTATTTACTTGATCAGATATACCATTGCCCTCATTACCAAGGACAATAGCCATCTTTTCTTCCCTTTCTACTTCATCTAAAGGCTTACCATTTACTACATTAGTACCATATACCTTATAATCAGTAAGCTTAGGTAGGAATTCTACTAAATTCTCATGTCTAAAATTTAATTTAAATATAGCTCCCTGAGATGCACGTATTACCTTATCATTATATATATCAACACAGCCAACACCTAATATAATAGTATTAAAATTAAATGCCTTAGCACTACGCATTAAAGCTCCCATATTACCAGGGTCTTGAACTCCATCTAACACTAATATCTTATTAGATAAGGAATCAGCTTCTACCATTTTACATAATCCTATCTCAGTAACTAAGGTATCAGTATTAGATACCTTCTTCATTAATTCTTTAGTTAAGGTAATATAATCATCCTTTTCTTCTATAGAATAGGCTTCAACTAAAACACCCTTATTTCTGGCTTCAGTAACTAAATGCTTACCTTCTACTATAAATAAGCCATTTTCCTTTCTATACTTAGAAGTATTTAATTTTAATAATAATTTAATCTTTGGATTAGTTTCTGATGTTATTATCATAATTACCTCACACCTTTTCTTTTAAAAATAACCCAGTCCAAATTGAACTGGGTATAATTTTTATTCCGCACTTTCATCACTAGGAGTAGTATCTTCTACCTTAGCTTCCTGTGATTCATCTTGCTTATTATTCTTTAAGGCTTCTGTTTGAGCCTTAAGCTTAGCAATTTCTTCTTCTAAGATTTGTCTCTTCATTTCTTCTCTTAGAAGATCCTTCTGTTCCTGTTGTTTCTTCTTGATATCATTAGTCTTATTCTTAATGAATATCTGAGCAACCTGCATACCAATCATAATAACGAAGATTATAACTAGAATAAAGAAGATGACATTAGTGTTTGTTCCACCGCTTAGGATAGAAAGTATTCCTACAGTTGTTACAAATTTACCATAAACCATACTATCCCTCACCTTCAGAACACCATCACTATCGGTATCACTAGTCAAGTTATTATCTCCCCATACTATTAGGTACTTGCCTTCTTCATCCTCACCTGTTTCTACAACACGGTGAACAATATATTTATCCTCTGATGAGCTGTAATATATTACAATATCACCAGACATATTTGTATGATTTTCCTCTGCAGTTCCACTGCCAGCCTTAAAATCATCAATATCAGCCTGCTTAAACAAGATATAGCTTCTAGCATCAATAGTTGGTTCCATCGAAGTAGTCGGAACGTAAGAAATGCTTAGACCAAAGATTCTTGGTGGTCTATTATTCGTATTTGCATTTATTACTTCGATGGTAATATATAAGCATAATAGTAAGCACAGAATGCTTACTATATACCCTATTATACTAGATTTCTTTAGTTTTTTCTTACCATCGGAAGATTCATTACCATTACTTATATTTTCAGTAACCTGGTCTTTATTTTCCAATGTTAATCACAACCTTATAAACTATTATCGTTGTCGTCATCTAATAAGCCGTTTTCAGCCATTAATGCGTCTAGATCATCATCAGAGATATCATCATCAACTGATGGTGCATCTTCATAATCACTTAAGGTATCCTCCTTAGGTGTCTGACGCTTTGGAGCGGCCTTCTTAGGAGTTGAACCCTTCTTCTGAATTGTTGGGGCAGCTGGTGCCTCTTCAGGCTCATCAAATAATCCATTTTCAGCCATTAAAGCCTCTAAATCATCATCTGATAAATCCTCAAGGTCTGCATCAGTACCATGTGGCTTAGGAGACTTTTTAGGCTCTTCAGCTACTGGTTCTTCAACAGGCTCCTCTTCAGTTGGAGCAGCCTCTTCAGCTGGAGCTTCTTCAGTAGGTGCAGCTTCTTCAGCTGGAGTCTCCTCAACTGGAGATTCTACTGGTGCTGCCTCTTCCGAAGCTTCTGCCTCATTTGTAGGCTCTTCATTATTTGCAAGCTCTTCGCTAACTGGCTCTTCTACTGGAGTTTCCTCTACTGGTTCACCCTTCTTAGGAGCTTTCTTTTTACCCTTACTAATTGTATGTGCCTTAGGCTCATCATCTAAATCATTATCAAGTGAACCGAAATCAACATTACCATCATCCATACCTGCAAGTAATGCATCAAGGTCGTCGTCTGATAGATTATCCATATCGATTTCTTCAATTGATTTCTTCTTAGGAGCTTCCTTCTTCTTGGCTGCCTTCTTAGCAGGTGCCTTCTTTGGTTCAGCATTAGCCTTAGCCTCTGCCTCAGCAACCTTTTCCTGTTCAGCCTGAAGTTCTGCATCCTTTTCTGGAATTTGGTCTAATAGCATTTCATTTTCAGCCATTAATGCCTGTAATTCTTCATCACTTAATTCATCATAATCATCACGGTGACGAGTTGGTAATTCTGTTGGCTCCTGAGCAGCAATTTCTGCTGGAGTTAACTCATCCCAGTTCTGGTTATCTGCTTCCTGTAAAGCCTTTAAGTGTTCACGCTTCTTGTTATGAGCATCGTATACACGTGCCATAGCCTCTCGCTCTGCAGTAGAAGCATTCTTTCTCTTTTCTGCCTCTTCCTGACGACGAAGCTCAACTTCCTTAGCCTTATTAATAGCATCCTGTTCAAACTTACGCTTCTTAGCTTCAATAGCCTTCTGTCTTTCAAGCTCGGCCTGACGCTCAGCTTCAGCCTTAAGACGTTCACGCTCAAGACGCTCACGCTCTCTAGCTTCTTCTCTCTTGATCTTTTCCTCAAGCTTAGCGATAAGCTTTTCAATACGCTTAGATTCCTTACCCATACGGGCAATATTCATCTGTTTCTGCTGATGAACAATCTTGAATACCATTAACTGACGTCTAGCATATTCTAGCTGTTCATATAAATCCTTTGAATCTAATTCATCATCAGCTACACCAAATGCCATAGGGTAGATCTGGTCTAGCATATCTAGCATCTGACGATATACTACACGGATAGATTCATTATATGTAGTACCAGTCTTCTGGATACCTTCCATAGAAGCCTCGAAGAATTTTGCTGTCTGTGATAGCAATAATTCGTTCATTGTGTAGTCTTCCATCTTCTTATTATCAGCCTCTAAATTTAACTCAAGCTCAGGAGTATTATCTACAACTGGCTTTGGAGCCTTTAATGACTGTAATCTCTTAGATGAATAAATACCATCAATCTGTCTATTCTTAATGAATGATGTTAAAGCTAAAGTCATGATTTCATTGATATCATTATCAAATGCCTTACCATACTTATAGCTCTTTTCCTTAATATCAATATTAGTTGCAATACTATCTACACGGTCTAGATATAACCATAAACCATAACATAACTTAAAGTCTGGGTTATGTAAGATAATATTAGTCTTCATAATAGGAGGTAAAACAGGTCTAGCCTTAGCTAAGGCTCTCATGAATTCAGTACCCTTTAAGCCCTGAATCATTTCACGAATACGACATAATCTATTAAACTGCTCCTTAGTAGTCTCAACATTTGTTGTTAAGTCATTCTTAATAGCAACACTAACAGATACAGTAATATCCTGACCTGACATCTTGAATTCATTCTTAACATCTAATCTTTCAGTTTCAAATGATTCAAGAGAAACCTTCATTACTTCATATCTACGTTCTAGGAACATTTCACAACGTCTAACTAAAGACTTGATGAATCTGTTCTCATAAATAGCTAATTCTTCCTCTGTATAAGTAGTTAATACCTTAGATGGAATAACATCGCCATTCTTCTTAATCTCTTTAATAAAATGAGTATGGCTTGATAAATGTCTAACAGTATCAGCATTTACCTTTCTAGCCTTTTCAACCGCAACAACCTCTTGTTCATATCTTAATGACTTCTTAGGGTTACGCATGATCTTAAGCATGGCTGGGTATACAGATTCGATTGTATCTAGATAAGACATATCGAAGTTTCTGATCTCAGACTGGCTCTTATTTAGAACAGTCTTAGCACCACCCTTAACTCTACCAAGAACATAGTTACCATAAGGGTCACTTGATGTATTCTTATCTAATTCTTCATATATTTTCGAATAATAAGTCTCAAGCTCATCATTATTAAAATCGTCCTTGGCCATAAACTCACCTACCAACTTCTCTTTCTATATAAGTATAGAAATTACTACTATGCCATCTTCTTTAGATCGGCAATGAAATCCTTTGATACCTTGAACTGATCCTTACCAAATAGCTTATCTATTAATAGGATTAATTCATCTAATTCCTTCTTTAGGAATGTTAAGTTTAGAGACTCAAACTTTCTTAAAATCTTGAAAGTTAACATATAATCAAGACCATCAAATTCTGAGAATCCACAACCCATATAAACTGGGATAAATAATCTAATCTGCTTCATGATACGGTTACCGAATGCAATCTTGAACTTTTCCTGAATGAATTCATCAAGCTCTGAGAAAGCCTGTGAAGCAGCTTCAGAAAGGTTGAAACCATTCTGATATCTCTTGAACATATCATCTAAATATTCAAATGTCATTGAAATATTTTCAGTATAAGGTGCATCGATGAAATCTGCCTTCTTGTTAATTGCAAGAGTTGTAGCACGGTCGTATACCTTATCTGTGATTGTAAATGTAGAGTCATCCTTGTTCGCTGTTCCAATGAACCATAGGTTCTGTGGAATTAAGATCTTACCATTAATTAAGTTCTTAGGGTCAGTTGGCTCTGAAATAGGAACAATATCGATCTTCCACTCAGAAACATCTGGCATTTCCATTACTGATAGGAATTCAGCAAAGTAATATTCGATACGTGCTAAGTTCATCTCGTCTAGTACTATTAGATTAATAGTATCTGAGTATGAAGCAGCATATACAGCCTTTAAGAAGTCTGACTCATTAAACTTCTTAGTAAATTCATTTAAGTAACCCATTAATTCAGCACGGTCACGCCAAGAAGGCTGTACTGAAATAATAGATGTATCATTTTGGAAGAACTTACCCATAGCATATGGTAGGGAAGTCTTACCTGTACCTGAGATACCTTCTAGAATCATTAATTTACCAGTTGCTAAACCAGCAAACCATCTAGCGATAATTTCTCTATTATAGTAAAGATGTAACTGAGATGCAGAGTAATTAATAAATCTATCTACTAAATCAGGTAAATCTAACATATCACTCTGGTTCATAACAGTAATTTTTGGATTTTCAGCATTGATTTGGTCAACTTGAATAAGCTTTGTAAATCTAGAC
>JAILEP010000003.1 GCA_024697825.1 Acholeplasmatales bacterium | reverse complement strand
GAGTAGAAACATTAGAAAAGGAAGCTTTAACTCGTGAAAAGAATTTTGATACTAATCAGCTAGCTCTAAGAAAACAGAACGAGCGTACAATTGATACATTACTAAGTGGTAATCCTACACCTGAGGCTTATGAGCAGGTTGCGGCACTCCAAAGAAATTATCAGAATTCATTAATTAATCACTGTAATATTCTAAAAGATGATCTTGATAAGGGATTTATTTCTGAAGGCTTCTACAGAAAGAGAATCGAGCAGGTTATGGCTGGTGAGCCAGTTGGTAAGCTTAAATTCTTTGGTAGTACTGTAGCAGTTAAGGAAGAAGAATATATTAAAGAAGCTATCGAGAATAATAAATCTAGAGAGGCGGCTAAGCTTGAATATGATTCACTTGTAGCTAGACTTAATAATGAAAAGCAGACAATGGCATTTAGGCTTGCTAAAAAGGATAACAGAATATTTAAGGATCTTAATGTTAAGAAGCCTGAATATGGATTTAATAAATATGAAACCATTTCATTGGAGGCAGAGGAAAATAGAGCATTTGAACATAATTATGTTGTTCCAAATGAAGTGAATATTGAAAATCATGAAGGAGGTATTCATATTCTTGATGATAATTCTAGTGAGGCAAGATATCATATGCCTTCTAGATTAAATGCTCAAAATAATGAAGAGGTTGATATTTATAAAGTTCTTGAGGATAATCCTGATGAATTTGATAATAGAATTGAAGATCCTAAGGATGTATATAAAAAGAAGGTTTCTATTGATATAGGTGAAAATGATAATCACTCTAAATCTGAATTTATCGAAGAGGATGAGAAGGACCTTGTAAATGAGAAGGGTTCTGTTATTGACAATAAGGTTAAAGAAATTTAAAGTGGGAAAGAGGAAAAAGATATGACTATAAAGCAAATAGTTGACAAATTATTGGGTGAATTGAATTACAAGCATACATCTTTTCAAAGAGCAAAGGCTACTCAGGCTGTAATTACAGTTATTGATAGACTTTTTAATGGTAATGATAAGCTACATAAAGCTGTTATTCAGGCCTTAGCCACTAAAATGGATAGAATAGGTCTTAAATCAGAAGGCAATAGAATGCCTACTGTAGATGATAATACAAGCGTAATATTACAGGCTTGTGCTGATAGCGAACGTGAGGATATTATACAGCTTGCAGTAGTAACATTATCTGAGCTTATCAGAAAGGGTGAAATTCCTAATAGAGAAATAAAGGGCCTAGATGATTTTGTAAAGAATAATGTTGATCATATTAATACTGTTTCAGAAAATGGTGTTGATGTAGATGAGCTTAATGCATTTTTAAGAGCTAAGAAGGGTTCTAAGACTATTGATGAGGAAGCAATTAATTATTTCCTTACATCAATGTATGATACCTTTGCAACAGATAAGGAAAAGACCGAAAATATCAAGAATAAGGTTGAAGAATTCAATAAGGACAGCAAGCTTGAATCTGTAAAGAGGGATGCTACAAAGAGTCCTGTCGATGCTAAGCTTTCAGTTAGTAAGAAAGCAGCAGCTAAGCTTTCTAGTAATTTAAATGCATATAATGACTATCTAAAATTCTTCCCTGAGAATCAGGGCTTATTTACAGAAGGTAAGGTTGTTAGAGACAAGCTTAAGAATTTTTATAGAAATTATAAGAACTTAAAAGATGAAGAGCTTAATGCAGCTCTAAAGGATTTAAATTCAACTATTAATCAGCGTCCTCGTCATCTTACTACTTTAATTGAAAGATTTGAAAATGAGAATAGTAAGAATACGGCTCTTGGACCTATTGAATATAATGAATTTGTTAAGCCTTCATATGGACGTAAGCTAAATGGTTTAAGTGTTGCAATAGGTACAGCAGCTTTAAATGAAATTTTAACTAAGACTAATACAAAGCTTGATGACTTTGTAAAGGATCCTAAGAAGGTATTAGATGACTATGAGAATAGATTTATTACAGGTCATGTAAATGATGAAACACTTGGTGATTCATTAGATAGTATTTTTCCTTCAAATGATGATTTAGATGTTAATAAGAAAAATTATATTAATACAATTAATTATCTTATTGCCATGGATCCTGATAATCTAGCTAATACTAAGGCTTTAGTAGAACTAGAAAATAGTGTTCTAAATAAGCAGCCAGATAATGTTATTAAGCAATATGATCTTAATAAGAAGGTTAATTCTGATGCAACAAAAGCTGCTCAGGAAGAGGCTACTAAGCATAATGTAGAATTATATAAGAATATTTTATTTGCAAACCATACAGATAAGATAGCTAGTATTAGAGTAGGACAGTATTTAAATAATGAAGGTAAGCTTGTAACAAATCCAACTAATTATAAGGATAAGCTTAACGAATTTAATAATGAGGTTAATAAGGCTGCAGAAGATCCTAATTATCAGATGAATCAGGATAAGGTTATAGATATTGATGCAGTTATGAATCAGTATCAAAAGCTTCATGATGCAATTATTAATAAGTATGCAAATGATCCTAAGATGATGAATGAGCAGCTAACTTGCTTAACAGTTGCAACTATGGAAGCATGTAAGGCAATTAATATTATTGGCGAAGATGATATGGGCTTAAGCTTAAATTTTGCTAATAATCAATTAGCCACTACATTTAATAATGGCTTTAACCAAATTAAGAACGATTTACCAAATGACCCTATTTCAAAGCTAAATGATTCAAGAATAATTGCTGCATCAAAGCTTCCAAATAGTAATTTAGGTATAGCTAATCAAAAGGAAAACGAAGAATTAATTAATGCAGAATATCTTGAATTCCAGCTTAAGTCTATGGAGGAATTCAATGATAAGCTTAATGAAGTTTTAGAGGAAATGCTAAAGGCTGGCGATGATTACACTGAAGCTGATTTAAAGGATATCAATGATAGAATGAAAGCTAATCGTGTACAGATGGAGGCTATTCAAAAGGCTGAAATTGATAGATTAAAGGCTGAGTACCAATCTGGAAAGATTAATGAGAATTATTTTAGAAAGAGAACTGAGCAGATTATTTTAGGTGAGCCTGTTGGTAATTTACGTCTATTTGCAAATGATGATGAAAGAAAAGCTTATGGTAAGAATGAAGTATTAGCTGATGCTGGTATTAAGGAAAGACAAGTACGTGATAATGCGGATGCCATTATAAATACTATTTCAACATATGGAGCTGATATTAGAGTTGATACATCTAAGTTTGTAAAAAATATAGTTGTACAGGATCAGCCTGTATTGGTTGAAACTACAGTTAGTAATGTAGTAGCTGAAATTAAGAGATTACGCGAGCAAATGGAATCTCCAAACCTTAGTGAACCTGAAAAGGCAATTATTAAGGTTCAGCATGATTTAAAGGTTGTATCTCTATTAAATTCATATTTAAAGGATGCTAAGGGTGAAGAATTAATTGGAAAGCTAATGAGGATTAATGATACTAATCTTAGAGATAAGCTTATAGATTCAATTAATACTGCTAGAAATCGTGCTTTAGTTGACGCTATTAATTACCATGGTGATGCTATTGGTGCACCTCGTCTTCATCCAAGCAGTAGTGAAACTACAATTAATCAAAGAGTAGCTCAATATAATATTGATGCCAAAAAGATAAGAAGTAATTATACTGTAAGCTTAGGTGATTATTATTCTCCTGAAATGATTAATCTAATTGAGAATGAATTTACAAATAATGAAAATCTTCAAAATGTTAAAATTTTAGATAATACTAAATTAAATGATTTTGCTGGATTAAAGACATATTTAGGTCAACAGCATTTAACTAGTCTTGCAGGAGTTTTAGAGGCTAGAAAGTATCTTCTTGTTAATGCAAGTAAGAATCAAGAAGATCTTGATGCATATGAATATTTCTATTCGAATTTAAATAATATTAATGAAAATTTAGGTCGTTATTCATTAGATTTCATCAGTGGCTTTGTGAATAATGCAGATTCAGTAAATAAAGCATATGCAGCTAATCACAGCAAGTTAAATGAGCAAATAAAGCAAGAAAATGAGGATTTAGTTAATCCATATAATCCAAATTATAATGAAACAATAGCTAGTGCTAAATTAGAAATTAGTGATGAGGCAATGGCTAATTTAATTGAATTAAATAAGCATGCAGATTTTAGTTTCTCAGCATACAATTCTACAAAGAATAACTTATTAAAAAATGTTAGAGAATTAAATATACTTGCTGGACAACTTGATAATAATCCAGAAAAGGAAGCTGAATTCATCGCAAAGATGAAGCAGGTTAACGAGCTTAATAAGCAGGTTGAGGCTTTAGATAAAAAGGCTGAAGAAATTATTAAAATATCTAATAAGATCAATGATGATATGGAATTTATACCTGAAGCAGATCTTGAAGACATTTCATATCCAAATGTTCCTAAGGCATTTATGGGACAGTATAAGGCTGTTGCATATCTAAAGGCTATCCAGGATATTAAGAGTATCGCATCTGATAATTTTATTGACCCTGCGGATTTATTTAAAGAAGGCGGAAAAGAAAAGCTAATTGAACTAGCAAATAAGCTTAAAGATAAAATTATTAATAAGAACTTTGTAGATCCTAACGCTAACTTATATCAAGTAATTGATCGTTTAACTAATAATAATACTGATTATAAGAGCCTTCCTGAATATAAGCAATTCAATAAGGTTATGTCATTCTTATTAGCATCTGATAAGGCTAATTTAGATGATAATTTAAAAGTTGATACATTATTAAGACAGGATATTGAAAACAAGTGTGTAGAGCTAAAGAAGAATATTAACTTCATTGATAATGATTCTAAGAAGACATATTATAATTTATTGGTTAGTGGTAATAATGCAAAATCATATACTGATTATTTTTATAATTATGGAAAGGATGCTAACGGTCAGTCAGTTAATAAATTACCTGAAGGCGCTAAGCTAATGTATGATAATAAGAACGTTGAGTTTGCAAATATAACAGGAAAGTATTATGACATGCGTACTCAGCTTTATAGTATGAATGATAAGAATCCAGCGCTTGTAAAGAAGGAGCTAGTTAATTTGGATACAGCCTTCTTAACTGCAGCTTATCAATATTATGTTGCTCATCCAAATGATTTTAAGCATACTAATCGTGAGTTCATAGAAGCATTTAATGAACCAGATAAATATTTAGCTAATACATTATATCGTGCTGGTAAGCCAAGTCCTGAGGATATTAAGAGTATAAAGGATGCCATGAAGGCTGTTAAATACGAAGCATATATTTATCAGGAAAAGCTTGATGATAAGGTTGATCCAGTTGTTAAGGGTATCAATAAGGAATTAAAGGATGCAGCGGCTAAATATAGTGCTGAATCTAATAAGGAAAAGGCATCTAGATATTTAGATAATGTTATTGCAAAGCAGAAAAATGAATTCTATAAGCTTGCTCAAACTGGATATATTAATAAGTCATACTTTGATGCTGTTAATGAATCTCTTGATAATATGAAGAATGGTAAGATCACTACTATTCCTGAAATGGATGAGTATGAACGTGATGAAATGGCAAGACGAGTTTATCAGATTGAGCATGGCGCTGATTTAGGATCTGAATATCCTAATATTGAGGTTATTAATATTCCTGATAACCCTACAAACAAGATTAATTTAAAAATTGATTTAGATGCAAAGCCAGATCCTAATAGCATTAATAACATCAATAATATTAACAATATTAATAATATCAATGAAATAGAAGAAGAGGAATTTAATATCAATAATGAACGACCTGAGGAAATTGAAGAACAGGTAAGAAAGATGTTAAAGATTGATTTAGGTATCGATATTAATGATAAGAAATCTGAAAGGGTTGAAGATAAGAAGGATAAGTCCCTTGAAAAGAAAAATATAAATATTCCTGAAATCTAAGAAATGAGGTATGTAGTATGCCAAAAAAGAAAATAAAGGATTTACTTAAGGAACTAAATGAAGCCAAAAAGATTAAATATCAAAAAGCAGATTATATGATTGATGTACAAAATAATATAATTGCTTTGGGTAAAATGAGATATATAACTAAAAATCTTATTTGGGATATTCAAAAAAATTATGGTGATTCTAAGCTTAGAAATATAGCTGTTGATGCATTTAATAGAAAATCCCTTAATGATAAATCTTTTAATGCAAATGAGAAGCTTAAACAATTAGATGATTCTGTTATCAAAAAAAGAGTAAATACGATTTTAGAAGAAATTAATAAACCTAATTCAAATATTCCTAGCAAGGATGCGGCAAGAATAATATTTAAAACTAGCAATATTAAAAATTTAAATGATATTGAAAAATATGGCTATAATAAATTATATGAAAAAATAAAGGAAAAACTTCCCGCAGTATTTGAATATGCCAAAGAGGCTCATCCAATTGCAGAATCTGCAGTTTTAGATTATTTTGTCGATGATATTGCAGATGTTATAGCTGATGAAAAGTCAGGTATTGACTTAGAAGCTGAAATTGAATATGACGCTTTTGTATTAGATGATGTAGACCCAGCTGAATTTAAAACTAATAAGTACGCTGAATTGTTTGACGAAATCAAGAAGAGCGATTTTGTAAAGGGCAAGAATCTTGATAATGATTTAGCTGAAATTAAGCTAATGGTTGAGGATGAAAAGCCTGGTATTGCTGGTGATTTAAATGTATTAAGAGAAACACTAGAGAATCAAACAAATAATCGTCGTCATGAACGCTTCGATCAACCAATTAATAACTCAAATGACAGATACTATAATAGAGAAATACTTAATATTTATGGTAATAAATTCCCATACTTAATTCCTAAGGATGGAGCTGGTCAAGAGTATGATGAAAAGATAGAATTTAAGTATAACGAAAATGCCAAAGCAGGCTTAAAGGCTGGATTTGAAAAGCTTAAGGCAATGAATGTTAAGCAATTAGGCGGCGAGGAAACAATCAAGGATTATGCCTTCAAAGGTCTTCGTGAGAGTATCATAGAGCTTAGAAATATTACATTTAGTATTGAAAGAATCATTAAAGATATCAAGCAGAAGGAAGCTGAAATTAATCTTGAGGCTGATCAAGCTAAAAAGGCAGCTCTTGAGGCTTTAAAGGCTAAGCTTGTCGAAGAAGAAAATAAAGAGCTTACTAAGCTAATGGAGCAGAAGGCTAAATATAATCAAGAGATGAAAAATTTACGTGAGCTTGCAGCTATATGTAAAAAATATTTCCCTAAGACTGTTGATACAACAACTAATATTGATGTAACTAGAAATGGTGCTCTTCCTTATGAGTTTAGGGTTGATCCATATTTAACAGGACAAATGAATGGCTTAGTATATGCTTATAATCTAATGCAAAATAGTGGTAAGAGTATGGATGAATTCATAGATCATCCAGCTAAGTGTATTAGGGAAACAATAACTAAGAGCATGGGCCCACATCAATATAAGATTGATGAGAAAAATGATACTCGTTATGAAAAATATCGTAAGGTTGTTAATTGTTGTTCTCTAGCAAAGGACTATAAGGAGAAAAATGATGCCTTTGGTGCTAACTTTAGAGGATTAGAATTCCTTCAAAGTATTGATAACGAAAATGCTGTGAATAATCACATAGTAGTAGAAAGTACCAAGAATTTTTGTCAGTTTGCCAATGACTATGGTACTAAGTTTGTTAATTTTGCTGAAAATGGTGTTGAAACATTCTCAAGAATTTTTATTGTAAATGATGATGTACCTATTGAAAGCTTAATTGCTGATAATCATATTGATCCTATTACTCGTAAGGTTGTTGAACCTGCTACATTCCATGATTATGAATATATCAATAGTCATGAGCTTGAGCCATCAGAGATGCTTGGACGTTTTGCTATAATGATTTCTGCAATTTGCGATAAGAATCAGATTGCTAAACTTTATCAATCAGTTGAGGATGAAACAATTTCTCAAGAGCTTATTCCTGCAGTTAAGGGCTTTGCTATGGCAGCGACTAAGTATATCCAGGCTTATGGAATAGATCCGAATAGTCCAGATTTGACTAATGATGAGCGTCTGCTAGTTAAGTCTATTAGAGAACCTGAAGAATTTGTCAAGGAAGTCGGAGGCTTCCATCAATTTAGAGGTGATATCGATACTAGAGAATATCAGCTTGTTTTAGATAGCTTTAATGTTAATAATTTAGATTTAAAGGAAGCTAAAACTACTGTTAAGACACTAGAGACAGCTGCTCTTAATGAAGAGAGAAATTTCGATGCATTATATGCAAGAAAGCGCCAGGAGGCTGATCGTAGAATAGATGCCTTATTATCTAATAATCCTACTCCTAAGGATTATGACGCAGCTGCAGAAATTGAGCGCGAGGTTCGAAATTTTGCCATTAAGCATTGTAATTACCTACAGAAGAATATGGATACTAAGATTCCTGAATCATTCTACACAAGACGTGTTGAGCAGATTATGGCAGGTGAACCACTTGGCAAGCTTACATTCTTTAATACTAAATATGATGAAAAGACATATGGTAAGGATTTAGCAGCTAAGCTAAATAACAATGAAAAAACATTTACTATTCGCTGTGCTAGAGATAATAATCGTCATTATCCTGGTATTACTGTAAGAAATAGCCATACTAATTATTTACCTATGAAGGAGCATAATACTAAGTTAGACGAGGATAAGGCATTTGATAAGGATAATATCATTGATATGGAATTACCAATTGATGCTAGGGAAAGAGCTGAGCTATTAAATGCAGCACACGTTGAGGACCCTAATCTTATTTTTGAGATTAATAATCAAATAATGGATATTGGTATTAATGATGATGAAAATATTATTAATACATCATCTAAACAAAATATTAAGGTCGACTTAGGTGAAAATATTATCAATGATAAGTCTAAATTTATTGATAATGATGATGCACCTAAAAAGGATAATATTATAAAGAAATAATTAATGAAAGCCCAATTCAATTGGATTGGGCTTTTACTATAATTAAATAAGAATTCTTGTAATCTTGTGTTATAATAAGAATACATTGATTTAAGGGGGGATTCCTATGGCTAAAAATGAAGAACCAAAAATGACCCTAGAGGAATATGAACAAAAATATTCAAAGCCTGAAAATTTAAAGGCCGCGAGAACATTCCTTATTCTTTTTACTGCATGTATTGGAATAATTGTCGCATTCTGCTTATTTTCAGTAGTAATGAAGGTTTATGAAATGAATGAATATGCTGGATATGCAGCTATTGCAATCGCAGTATTAATATTTATATTCGTTTATTTAGTTCCAGTTGTTAAATTAAGTAGAACTAAGGCCTTTATGACTAATGTTAATGCAACAAATGCTAAGAAAGCACAAAAATATAATAGAAAGCTTAGAGAAGAAATCGCCGATAAGATGATTGAGGTTTCTACTAAGACTAATGTTATTAGCTGGTATAGCAGTGAAAGAATTGGTAGGCTTGCGATTGCTCGTCATACAAATAATAATGATGAAACTAAGCAGGTATTAACTGAGATTTATGATCAGGATGTAAGAAGTGCTGCTAATAAGATGATTAGAGAGCATTCACTTAAGGTTGGATTTATTACAGCTTTATCACAATCAGAAAAGATTGATACATTATTTGTTTGTACATATGATTTAAAGCTAATTAAGGATATTGTTTTCCTATATGGATATAGACCAAGTGATGCTAAGCTTGCTAAGATCTATAAGGAGGTTATCGGTGCTGCAATTATTGCCTATGGCTTTAGTGGTAACATCGGTACTGGTGTTGCAAACCTAGTAGGTAAGGCAACTAAGGGTATTCCTGTTATTGGTTCTGCAATTGGTACAGTTGTAGATTCTGCAACTCAGGGTGTTATTAATGCATCTCTTACTGCTTTAATTGGATTCCAGACTAAGAAATATTTAGTTAAGGAATATAAGCTTCAGGATATGCTTGATAATATTGATTTAAGTGAAGAAACTGAGGATAAGGAGCAGGCCGAAATGCTTGATAGCATTAAGGAAGACTTATCTAAAAAGAATAAGGATAAGCTTGAGCCAGCAAAGGCATAAATATGAGTCACTTCGGTGACTCATTTTTTGGAATTAAAAGTCCTTGAATCTTATGCAAGTTAGATAGTCTTATGCTATAATTGTTATATCGTTAAAAGGAGTGGTACTATGTCAATTAAGAATAATAGCATCATAATTGCTGATTATGATTATTTCCCAATGCTTTTACGCTATAAGAGACAAAATAAATTAAATATTAAGCTTATGACTAAGGACGATTTAATTGATAAGATTGGCTTATCATTTAAGGAGGACCCCATTCCTTTTATGCTAAAGCTTGGTATTGAATATAACAAGGCTAAGAAATTTATTAAGCTACTTAGAATTGGAAATATTAATAATAGTGAAAAGCTTTTAGATTTATATAATAAGCTAAAGGATTATATTACTACTGATTCATATGGTGAATATGAATTAAGAAAATATAATATTTATCTATTTGAAATGGAAGAGGATAATGAGGCTAAGGCCTTGCTTAAGCGTCATAATTTAGAATTTACTGATTTAACGCTTGATGAGGTAGGCTCTGCTTATTTTAGCGATACTGATCATCCTGATATTTTCTATTTTGAAAATAAATTTTTACAATATTTTTATATTTATTCAGATATAAAGAAAAAGCTAAATGAAAATCCTGATGCTAAATCACAAATTCAAATTCTAATTAATGATGATGCGGATATTTTCTATACTGAATTATTTAGTAAAGCTTTTAATATCCCATCATTTGCGGTAGTAAGAAAGCCAATGATTGGATATAAGAGTGTTAAGGATAAGGTATCTGATATTTATGATAAGAAGGAATTTATATTTACCGAAGATGAATTAGAAATAGAAGAAATTAGAGCTTTAAAGAAGCTTGTGGATAAATATGATTTATATAATATCGATTTTAATAATGCTTATCCTGATTTACTTGAGATTTTAGCATCTAATACCTTTAGAGTTACAACAAGTGATAGAGGTATCATTATTAAATCTGATTATACATTCTCACAAACTCCTTATATTTATGTAACTAATTTCCAGTTTGGTGCCTTTTATAGAGTTTATGATGATAACAATGTTTTATTTGATGATGAGCTAGTTAAATGTGAGCTTAATCCAAGCTATGTTAAAACATTATTAGATAGAAGAAAGAAAAGAAATTTTATTTATTGTAATAATATTGTCTTTTTATCACGTGTTAAGCAGCATTTAAATGATTCTATTTATGATTCTCATTTTATTGAAGAATTAAAATGGAAGAAGGATATTACCGAAAAAACCTTAAATAAGGATGGCTTATATACAGAAGAGGCTAAGCGTTTATATCATACATATCAAATGGATAAGGTATTTTATAATAAGGAGCTTGATGGACTTAAGGGCTATGACCATAGCTTTAAGGGTATAAATGTTTCAATCCATCCTGATGGTAAGACTTGGTCTATTACTAACTTAGAACAATATATTAATTGTCCATTTAAATATTATTTAGATACGATTATGCCTATTACAAATGATGATTTCCATGCACGTTTTAAGGGTACAATGATTCATTCTATTTTAGAGCATATCAATCGTGAGGATTTTGATTTTGATGCTTTATATAATGAGGCCGAAAAGGAATATATTAAGGGTGTAGAGGAATTAGGCCTTGAATTTGATGGTAAGGAGCGCACTTGGCTTGATATTATTAAATATTGGCTAAAGCCTATTATTCTTAAAATAAGAGAAACCTATAATATTGTTAAGATTGTTAGAAATAATGATGATGCAGAACAAAAGATTCTTTTTACTTTAAATGATAATGATGAAGCTTATGAATTTAAGGGCTATATCGATAAGATTATTTGGAGCCATGATAGTAAGGGAAACATTTATTATACAATTATTGATTATAAGACAGGTGCGGAAAGCTTTAGACCAAAGACCTGCTTCCTAGGTAAATCTGTTCAGCTTCCACTTTATTATTATGCAATTGAGCAAAATCCAAATAGAGATAAATATACAAATGGTGGTACATTTGGAGGCTTTGGCATCCAAAAGCCATATTTTAAATCATTAAAGGATGCCTTTGTCGATAAGGATGGTAATTTTAGCTATGATAATTTAGCTAAGGAAACACGTATTAAGGGTGTTAGTAAAGCATCACTTGATTATTGGTATAGCTTTGATGAGAGTGGTATAAAGGTCGGTAAGAAGAATGAAGAGGATAAGCTTACTCAATATGGTGGAGATCTTCTATATAAGGGTATGCTATTTAATGAGGTAGATTCTGATGAATGTATTATCGATAAGGTAGCCCTAGATAGATACAATCTAGAGGATTCTATAAATGATTCAATTGATGCAATGCTTAAGGCAATTAAAAATATTAAGGAATCTAAATTTGAGATTGCCCCATCATCATCAAATATTGAATATTTTGATCCTAACCGCTTATTTTGTGCATTTTGTGGACACAAGGATATTTGTTATCATTCAAAGAGTGACGCAAAGGATTATACAGATAAGATAAATGAAAAATTTCCTAAGGAGGTAAAATAACATGGCTTTTAATACTGAACAACAAAAAGCGATTGACCTACCCTTAGAATTTGATGCGATTATTCCCGCTGCCGCAGGTAGTGGTAAAACTAAGACATTAGCTGAAAGAGTATTTGTATTAATTGATAATAAATTAATTAAGCCTTCTGAGCTTTTAGTATTAACATTTACTAATAATGCCGCTCATGAAATGAAGGAAAGAATTATCGCTAGATTTAGTGATCCAAATATTAAAACTGAAATGGCTAGTGCTCATATTCAAACATTTGATTCATTCTCACAATATATGGTTAAATCTAATGCTGGACGTCTTGGAATATCTGATGATATTACAGTTATTGATGAGAGTGTTATTGAGGTTAAGAAGAGTGAGCTTTTAGATGAAATTCTATTAAATTATTATAATGATAATGATAAAAGAATTAGATTATTTGAATCATTAAAGAAATTTAATATGCAGGATGATTCTAATACTAAAAAGATTTTAATGGATATTAATAAGGAGCTTGATAAGCTTACTCCAGCTGCTAAGGCTAAATTTTTAGACTTTAATGAATATAGAAATAAATATTTAAGCTTTAATAGCTTTAAAATGGCTTATAAATCAATTATTAAGAATATTAAGGATATAATCCTCCTTTTAATATATAAGGCTGATTTTGCCGAAAATTATAGCTCATTCTTTGATGAGGATTTAGATATTAATCAAATCAATTATATCTTTAGTAATCCTATTAATTTTAGAAGAGATTATGAGCATTTAGATTTCGAAAATAAAGAATATGCTCAGGCTATTTATGAGGAATATTTAGCATTATTAAAATTAGAGGATAAGGATTTATTAGATGCCTTAAGAACATTTAAGGTTGATGAAAATGGTAAGTCTAAGAAGATATTTAGTAATAATCCTGCAGGCTTTAAGGATTGTGATAAGGATGAAAAGGAAAGAATATTAAGACCTTGGAAGATTATGAAGGAGGGCTATTCAGCCTACCTTAGTAAATTTAGTGCCATTGAATCTGATATTGATTTAGCTTATTCGAAATATTTAGAATTCTCTAGTGATATTGAAATCTATTTAGATATTTTAAAGGAATTAGATAATAAGCTATTTGATTATAAGAGAAGTGTCAATTGCTATACATTTGCGGATATTTCTAGAATGTTCTTAAGATTAATAACAGAGGATGAATATTCTGATATTTTAGAGGATTTAAGAAATAGATTTAAATATGTAATGGTAGATGAATATCAGGACGCTAATGATTTCCAAGAAATATTTATTGATGCGATTACATCTCCAAGCCAAAAGGCTATAGCGGAAAATCCTCAAAACCCAAGCCGTGCTCATCTATTTTGTGTAGGTGATGTTAAGCAATCTATTTATGGCTTCCGTAATTCTAATGTTCAAATATTTAGAAGAAGACAGGCGCTATATGAGGGCTTAGATAGTAATAATGGTGTGATTGCGATGAATAAGAATTACCGTTCTTGTCCTAAGCTAATCAAAGAAATTAATTATATATTTAAATTCTATATGACAGAGGACCATGGCTCTGTTAATTATGATAATTATAATGAAACCCTAAATTATGATGAAAATGTCAATTTATATGGTAAGGATTATCCTGAACAGGGAATTTATCGTATTACATCAATTTCAGGTATCGAAGATGATGGATATGAAAAGGGCTCTAAGGAATGGGAGGCTTTAGCCATTATAAATGATATTAAGCAAAAGGTTGAATCAGGCTTTAGGGTATATGATAGATCTATTGGTGGTATTAGAGAATGTAAATATGGAGATTTCTGTATTTTAATGCGTACTAAGAGTGGCTATAAGATGTATCAGGAGCTATTTTCTAAATATGATATTCCACTTAATAGTGAGCTTTCTGTCAATTTAACTGAAATCGACGCAATCATTGTTTTAGAATCATTAATTAAAATGCTTGATCATATTATCAATCGTACAAAGATTGATATTAAGCATATCTTTGCAAGTATCGCAAGAAGCTATTTATTTGAATATAGTGATCAAGAAATCTTTGATATTGTAACCTTTAAATCTGATAAATATTTAGAAAAGATATTTAATGATAAAATTTATTTAGCATTAAAGGATTTTGCCTATAATAATAAGGATTTACCATTTAGTATTATATTTAATAATTTAATTAAGGAATTTGGTGTAATTGATAAGCTATATAAAATTGGAGATGTTGAAAACAATATTTCTAAGATTGAATCCTTATACCAGGTTATTACAACCAATGAGCATGCAGGTGATGGCTTAAGTGCATTTATTAAGCTATTTAATAATATGGAAAAATATAAATTAGATTTTTCTACATCATCATTATATAATACACAAAACGCTGTAGATATGATGACTATTCATAAATCTAAGGGCTTAGAGCGTAAGATTGTTTATATGCCAGTAAGCTATAATAAGCTATCTACTAATAATATGGGTAAGGCTGATTACGAATTTAGCCAAGAATATGGTATTTTACTTCATAGCTACCATCATGATTTAGCTGATGGTAAAGAAACTATTAGAAGTATTCCTGAGCTTGCAGAAAAATATAGTGATGAGCCAGATGAGGATATCAATGAGCATGTTAGACTTTTTTATGTAGCCCTAACAAGAGCTGAGAATGTCATTATTATTGTTGGTGATAGACCAAGAACTGGTGAAGAGACATTATATGATATGCTAGATTGTTGTCCACACTTTGATATGATTAATGAGGATTATATTCAAAAGATGATTAATAGAGGGGCAATTGATTCTGAGTCATATCATTTCTATTCAGACGCAATTAATTCAATTATGAATGCCAAAACTCCACTAACTGAAATGGATTTTGATAATATCAATGATTATAGATATTATAAGGGTCTATGTGATTATTTATATGAATCAATTTTATATGCAAATATTTATAATTTAAAAACTGAATTATTAAATCAAATCTTTTTATATTATAAAAATAAGCTTATATTAAATGATTTTAATGATGATATAGAAGCTAAAATTTATTCTGTAGTTAAAAGACATTATTGTGATTCATTTATTTCCTTATTTGAAATTTTAAGTAAAAATATCGAAGAGGATTTAGATGATGATAATGATGATGATAATAAGGAAGAAAAGCTAATTGTTTCAAATCACGAGGAGCTAAAGGCGTTAATTGATTTAGAAATAGATAAGATTAAGGCTATTCCAGATGAGGCACCAAACAATAAGGCTGATGCTAAAAAGCGTGAAAAGCTTATTGAGCTTTATGCCCCAGCCCTAGCTTATGCTTATGATGATGTTAAGGATTTTATTAAAACATCATATGCAACATCAGATTTTAAGGATAGAAATTACACATTTAATGTTAAGGATTTCCCTGTAATTGAAAATGCGAAGATTCCAACACTTGATGATTTAGTAGTAACTGATAAGAGTATTGATTTTGATATCAAGGTTAAAAGAAGAGCCTCTAAAATCCATGAGACAGAGGAGGTTGACCCTGCAATTTTGGAGGTTATGGATTATGGTACATACCTTCATAGAATGCTTGAGCTAACTGATTTTAAGACTAAGGATACATCATTTATTAAAAACGAAAAGGATCGTGCCTTAATTGATGAGGTATTAAAGCTTCCGATTATGGATTTAGGAAGTGATGGTATTGCATATCAGGAATATGATTATTATGATGAGCTTTTAGGCACAACGGGCTCAATTGATTTAATGATTTATAATAATGGTATTTATAATATTATCGATTATAAAACATCTAATATTGATGACCCTGCATATAATAATCAGCTAAATACATATAAGCGTAATGTAATGGATATATTTAATGTAGATAAGGATCATGTAAAAATGTATTTATTATCAATTATGCAAAAGAAATTTAAAGAAGTATTAGATGAGGAGGCTTAGGCCTCCTTTTCAAATTTTGGATATATTAAATACCCAAATATTTGACTATTATTTTATAAATGTTTATAATTTGTGATGTGTGTTTGCACAAAGGGAGATTTATAAAATGAAGAAAAAGTTTATTGGCCTTATGGCTTTATTTAGTGCTGGGGCAGTTGCCCTGCTTTCATCATGTGATGGCAATAATTCTAATTCCGTACCTGTATCAAGTGTGGCTTTAGATGATAATTCATTCTTAGATCATTTTACTTACAATACCGAGGATGATGGTATTGTTTTAATCAGCTTAAATGATGATACACTTGAGGATGTTGTAATTCCATCTAATGTAGTTGAAATAGCTACTAGCGCATTTGCAAATTCTAAGAATCTTAAAAGCATTGTAATACCTAATACTGTTAAACGTATGGGTGATAGTGTCTTTGTAAGCTGTGAGAACCTTGAAAGTGTTACTATTGAAGCTGAAATAGATTCGATTGGCGATGTAATGTTTCAGGGCTGCTTCAAATTAAAGAGTGTTAAGCTTTCTAATACTATAAAGGAAATTAAGGGGCATGCGTTCTTTAATTGTTTCAATTTAGAGGAAATCGAGCTTCCAACATCACTTGAAAGAATTGGTAAATTTTCATTTGGTCAATGTATTAATTTAAAGACAGTAAATGTACCTGAATCTGTTAGATTTATTGACCAGGCGGCTTTTTATTATTGTAGAGATTTAGAAGAAATTAATATTCCAAATGGTGTAGATTTAATTCAATCTCAATCATTTTACGGTTGTAAAAAGCTAAAGAGCATTGAGATTCCAAGCTCTGTTAAAATGATTGAATCATATGCCTTTGATGGCTGTAGCTCACTTGAAGAGATTGTAATTCCTGATTCAGTAATATCTGTTTCCACTGGTGTATTTTCTAGTTGTGATAACTTAAAGAGTGTTACATTCACTAATAGCATTCGAAAAATTTCTGATTTTATGTTTTTAGGCTGTAAGTCATTAGAAAGCATTAATATTCCAGATGGAATAACTGAAATTAACGATTGGGCTTTTTCAGGATGTATTAGCCTAAAGAATATTACAATACCAAGCTCAGTTACATCAATTGGTCAATTAGCGTTTGGTGAATGTACAAAATTAGAAACAATCAGCTTACCTAATATTAGTGAGATTAGCAAAGATACATTTATGAATTGTATTAGCCTTAAGGAAATAGAAATTCCATCAACTGTTACATCAATTGGAGATTATGCCTTTTCTAATTGTGATTCCTTAAAAACAATAACACTTGGTGAGAATGTTAATACATTAGGAGAAAGAGTGTTTTCTGGCTGTGATAATTTAGAAAGTGTCACAATGAAGGGAAATATAACTGAGCTTCCAAAAGCGACATTTTATGAATGTGGAAGCCTTAAGGAAATTAATTTACCTGATTCATTAGAAACAATTGGAGATAATGCATTATATTGTTGTTTCTCATTAAGAACAATAACTCTACCTAAGAATTTAAAGACAATAGGTTTATATAATACCTATAATGAAATAATTGAGATTTATAATAATTATGGATTTGATTTAACATCTACATCTGCAATTGGAAATAGTTATTCTATTAAGCATACAAGTGCAGAAGAGGAATCAATCATTTTTAAGCAGAATGATTTCTTATTTATAAATAAAAACGACAAAATATATGTTACAGGATATGAGGGTAATGATACTGATATAGAAATACCATCAACTGTTACATATCATGGTGAAGAAAGAAATGTAACTGGTATTTATTTTTATGCCTTCTATAATTCTGATATAGTAAAGGTAACAATACCTGAGGGTGTAACTGATATTTGTACAGGAGCCTTTTTAAAGTGCCCTAGACTTGTCAGCGTTAGAGTACCAAAATCTCTTTCTGGTTTAGGTTATGACGTATTTGATAGTTCTACTGGTTTTAAAGAAATTTATGAGCTTGGCTTTAATGAGATTTCATCTGGATTTGATTTTAAGGTTGTTCATAAGACTTCAGATGATTCATCTGTTATAGTAGTTAATGAAAATGGCTATATATTTGCAAATTACAGCAATAAATATTATTTAATTGGCTATAACGGAAAGGAAAAGAATTTAGTATTACCTGAATCATTTAATTATAATGGTGAAACTATTAATCATTATTTAATAGGTCAATTTGCGTTTGCTAATTCTAATATTGAATCAATTAAAATGCCTACAAGTGTTGCAGGTATTGATCAATATGCCTTCTCTAATTGTCAGCTATTAACTAAGGTAGAAATTAGTGATGATGTAAATAGAATTAGTTTTAATGCATTTAAAAATTGTTCTTCACTAAAGGATGTAACAATTGGAAATAATTGTCAGGTAATTGAGGATAATGCCTTTGAATCTTGTTCTAACCTAAAGAATATAACAATTGGTAGTGGTGTATTAACAATTGGAAAGGATGTATTCAATTATTGTACTAACTTAAAGGAAATTCATTTTAATTGTACATTAGATAAATTTAAAGTAATTACAGGTAATAATAATATTCAAAACATTAGCATTATTTGTACTGATGATTCAATTATCTATGATCCATTTTTTAATTATTAAGAGGAGTTTTTTAAAACTCCTTTTTCTTATGCTATAATATAGATAGAGAACGGAAGTGATTAATATGAAAAAAGCACTTTTATTACCGATATTTTTAACAGGAGCTTTACTTGTTGGCTGTAGTAGTGAGGAAAAATATGTGTTAGATGATTATCAGGTAACTAATACATCTGATGTAGAAAAGTTATCATTTACTTTTACTGGTATTAATAAGAAGGCAACATATGATTATGATTTTTCTAAATCATTCTTTGAAATAGATTCTGATACATTCTCACCAGATATTGCAAAGCTAATGTATGGCTTAAGTGAGGCAAGCAAGGAAAAGGAAGCGACTAGCGCTTATGAATTATTAGGATTTGAAAATATGACTAAATATTTTTATGATTCTGATGAAAGCGAATCTAGGTGGGTCGCAACCGCAGAGGATTATAATAAAACGCCAATGATTATTGGTAAGCTAGTATATGATGATTTTACATTATATTCTGCATCACTTAGAGGCTCAGTTGGTTATGAATGGTTTTCGGATTTTAATATGGGTAATCCATATGAAGAGGATGAAAATTATGATTTAACAAAGGGCTGGTCACATACTGGCTTTAATATATCAGCTATTGAAACAGTAGATGTAATTACTAATTATATCCAAAATGATTCTGATTATAATAAGGATACCTCTAAGCTATTACTTATGGGCCATTCTAAGGGCGGAGCCGTTGCGAATTTAACAGGAGCTTATTTAAATGAGACTGATTTAATTGATCATGATAATTTATTTGTATATACTTTTGAAACACCTAATGTAAGGATTATGTCTAGTGATGATAATAATTATACTAATATATTTAATCTAATTAATTCTGGTGATTTAATAACTATGATTCCGCTTGAATCATGGGGATATGAAAGATATGGCACAGATATTTTATTACCATATGATCAAAAGGCTATCAGTAATTGTTTTTATAGATATGCAGGTAAAAAATATTTAGGTAGAGAAAATCTAGATGAATTAATTACTGCTTTAAATAATTGGGTCCCAACCTATGAATCATTCTTTACTGGTGAGACATCACCTTATACAATTGCGATGTACATTATTGAAAAGCTTGAAACGGGTGATTCATTTAGTGATGGAGTAAGTGCAATTACAACTATTCAATCATATGTACAAAATGATTTAAATGCGAAGGCAGTAGTAGATATTTTAATCGCAATGTTTATGGAAAATTATAATGTTGTTAATTCTGCACTTGGTCATGCTCATTGTCAGGAAGGATATATAGCAGCGACATCTGTTTATTATTTAGCAGATTATGCATATTCAAATTCTTCATTTACTGAATTAGATTTAAGTAATAATCAAACTAATTCAATGGGAAGTATGGCAATATCTAATAATTCAGTATTAGAGGAATTAATTCTTCCTAATACCTTAGAAAGAATAGATGCATATGCAGTTTATAATAATGATAAATTAACTAAGCTTACTGTTCCTGCAAATGTTAATTTAATTGGTGATTGTGCATTTAAATATAATAAGAATTTAAAGAAGATATATTTTGAGGGTAATGCCCCTGAGGGCTTAACTGATAATGTACTTCCAGTTAATGCGACTATTTATATTCATGATGGTGCAGAGGGCTTTGATAATCTAAAGCATAAGGTAAAAACATATTAATAGGCAAAAGAAAATGGACTTCAGCCGAAGTCCATTTTGTTTTAGTATTAATCTACCTTGCAAACAACAGAAGTAACTGTGAAGCTTCTATCTGCTGCTTTCTTAGCAGTCATGAACTGAATACCTGTAATAGCCTCAGGAGTATATCCTGTTAATGTAGCTGTTTCACCATTGATTGATAATGTTACTGTATTAGTATCATAATTAACTGTAAGAATAATTGTATAAGTTGTTGACTTAGCCCACTTAGTAGAAGAAATCTGAGTTTCTGTACCACCATTAGCTTGGTAACAGAACATACCATTATAATCAGCAACTGTACCACCAGATCTAACTGCGATATTGCCAGATGCAGTCATAAACTGAACTAAGTTCCACTTAGAACCAACATTATCACCAGTTCTTAATGTTACAGTATATGTAACTGTTCCTGATGTATAAGTGTTATCAAACATGTAATATGCATATGTTGTAGAAGTAGAACCTGCATCATAGATGTAGAATGAACCATCATCATAGCACTGTACATAATTTGAATTAGTATAATCAGATTCTGCAACCTCAGAATCAACTGTTGTAGTTACTCTACCATAAACACCAGCTGTTGTAGGAACAGTCTCTGTATAAGTTGCCTTATATGAAGTATCCTCTGCAGGAGCATCATTTGTTTCTGTATGATGTAATGAATAATCTAACTGAACTAGCTTACCAGCACCAGCATACTGTGGAATATAAATCTTAGTATTTTCAGCTGTTAGCATTAATGAAACATCTGAAACATTATTTTCTGTATCATAATAGAATAATGTAGAATCAGTATCGAAATTAGCATAGCTTGTACCAGCTGCTGAATCACCTGATGTTGTACTCTTGTTTGTACAAGTGTTTGTAACAGCCTGTGCTCTAGCATCTACATAAACTACTGTAGAAGATGCATCTACTGAAGATGTTGAATTAACTGAGTTATTGTATAGCTTAATTACACCACCATCAGATGTAGTAAATGTCTTATTTGTATTTTCGAAGTAGCAGCCTTCAATAAATGCATAGGCTGTTGACTGAACCTGCATGTTAGTTCCTGTTGAAGCATAATAATAGCAGTTATAAATATGGAAGTTAGAATTTCTAGTAAATGGAAGTCTAGAACCACACTTATAATAATAATTATGATGGAATGTTACATCATACTGATATGATGAAGAGCTTGAACCA
>JAILEP010000002.1 GCA_024697825.1 Acholeplasmatales bacterium | reverse complement strand
TAGGATGATTAATTACATATTCTATTGAATAATAAACAGCCCTTTTACCAATTTCTTCTAAATTATCTAAGCCCTTAAATAGACCATCAAGTAATAAATCTAATCTAATACCCATATATTCTAAAATTTTTTCATCTGGTAATCTTGGGCTTATATTAAATTCCTTTACAAGCTTATCATAAGCATATAAATAGGAATCCTTAGTATCCCATAATGTACCATCTAAATCAAATATTAATTTTTCCATAACAAATCTCCCTTCTGGGGTTAATAGCATAACCCAAGCTTACCCATATTATAAAATTTAAAAAAAACTTAAACCACCAAATACCACTTAGAATATTGTCAAGTAATACTTTACATTACTAAAATTATAACATTTTTTATTAATTTATTAGATTTTATATAAAAATAAAAAAACGAAGCCTAAGCTTCGTTAATCATTCTTTACTATCTTATCTTCCTTAATATCCTTTGCAAGCCAGGTTGCCTCACCACCAACCTTAATATCGTATACTATTCCATCCTCTGTTTGTCTTACAGCTGAAATAACACCAAATTTAAGCTCACTTTTTCCTTGGAATGTAGTTCCATGGAAGGATACAAATTCATCTATATGATATTTAGATTCAAATTTCTGTTTCTTCTTAAATAAGCCCAAGGAAATCACCCTCTTTATTTAATATTAGCATAGTTTATTAAATAAGACCATATTTAAAATTCTTATCTATTGCCTTATTAAACCAAGAATCTGATTCATTCTTATTATTTAATACTAGACTATAAATTAAACCAATAATGAATTCAAATTCACCATTCCACTGGTCAAACATATAGCCATCATTAATTTCTTTTTCATAATAGCTTATAGCATCATCGTGTAATTCCATTAGCATTATTCCCAAAACATTTTGTTCAGTTTCTATAGAATTACCAGTATTTACACTTCTATTTAAATAGAAATAGATTTCTTCATTTAATACTAGATCAAGCGTAGATCCATTACATGTAATTTTATTATTATTAATTTCAATATTTTTAAATTTCTTTAAAGGCTGGTCAGTATCAGCTAAATTAATAATCTTATCATTATATTCTGAATAGGCAAGAGTCGCTCTTCTTATTCCCATACACTGTGATACAGCTTTAATTCTTAATATATATTTCATAATTCTCCTAAAAGCCGAAAAAACAGAACTTACATTCTGTTTATTCATTCGACTTATTAATTATTTCCTAATACCTTATATAAAAGCTTATAAAGCTCTTTAGCTTCCTCTGGTTCAAGCTTTAGCTTACAGCCAACCTTAGCAGGTACTTCCCTTAATGTTTCACGCATTTCAAGGCCTTTTTCTGTAATATTTACAATTGTAATTCTTTCATCTTCCTTAGATCTATGTCTAGTAAGATAGCCCTCTGATTCCATCTTCTTTAAAAGTGGAGTAAGAGTACCTGAATCTAGGTATAGAGTCTTACCTAGCTCACCCACATTGATTTCTGGATGATCAAATAATACTAAGAATACTACATACTGTGTATAAGTTAGGCCAAGTGGCTTTAAAAATGGTGTATATGCAGATGTTATATTTCTCGCAGCTGCATATAGTGGGAAGCAAAGCTGATTCTCAAGCTTCAAGCAATCATATTCATTATTAGGCATAATTAATTCCTCCTTAAAGTAGCTAAATAGCTTACAGCAGATAAAGCTGCAATATTACCCTCACCAACTGCCTTAGCAATTTGGTAAGGTAGGCCTGTAATATCACCACAGGCAAATAATCCATTGATATTAGTCTTCATTGAGCGGTCAACAATAACATGAGCTCCATCTGTTTCAAGACCAGGTACTAGCTGGCCTGCAGATACAGCATCTCTTAGAATAAATACACCATTTGCAGTGTATTCACCCTTATCAGTAACAAGAGTTAAAGTCTTATCCTCTCTTCTGATTTCTGTTGGCTTACCAGTGATTTCTTCAATCCTAGAATCAAGATGTCTTTCATCCTTGTAAACAGGTAAATAATACACCTTTTTCGCAATTTCTGCAAGGAAGTTAGCTTCTTCCTCCTCCTTTTGAGAGTATCCTACAACAATGGCTTCCTTACCTCTATATAGTGGAGCGTCACATGTAGCACAATATGAAACACCACGACCTAGGAATTCATTTTCACCCTTTAATGGCTTTGAAGCTACAACTCCTGTTGCAAGAATTACTGAAGATGCCTCATACATAACCTCCTTACCCTGAAGAGCGAAATAATCACCCATAGCGTAAACAGTTTGAATCTTATCCTCTGTAATATCTAAATTGAATTCATCTAGATGTTTCTTAAAGGCCTTATTCATTTCTTCACCAGTAACAGTGCCAAGTCCTAAATAATTTGATACCTTTTCTAAACGAGACATCTTAAAAGATAAATCCTTGCTACCAATTAATAAAACACTTTTATTTCTAATTCTACAATTAATTGCAGCCTCTAAACCACCAGGACCTGTACCAATAATTGCGACATCAAATCTTTCCATAAGTAAAACCTCCAAAATTAGATTAGCTCTAATACTCTATTTCTAACATCATCAAAGTCTGCAGTAGGCTCAAATCTGTCAGTAACATTACCCTTTCTATCTACTAAGAACATTGTGAAATTCCACTTAATATCTGGCTTCTTGTCATATTCAGGATCAAATCCTCTTAGCATGCCATCCATAAGTGGGGCCTTAGGACCAGTAAAGCCCTTAAAGCCCTGCTGGCTCTTTAAATATGTAAATAGTGGTAATTCATTAGCTCCATTTACATCACTCTTCTTCATCTGAGCGAACTGAGTCTTGTACTTCATAGTACAGAATTCATGGATTTCATCATCATTACCTGGAGTCTGTCCATTGAACTGATTACAAGGTACATCTACTACCTCAAAGCCCTTTTCATGGAATTCCTCATACATCTTCTCAATTGGTTCATATAATGGAGTAAAACCACAACCAGTTGCAGTATTAACGATAAGCATTACCTTACCTCTATATTCGTTTAAGCTGAAATCACCATTCTTTGGTGTTGGAACTGTTAATTCATAAATCTTTGCCATTTCTTTCTACCTCCTAGAAATCTATTATATTTGATACAATTTAATTTTATCACAAATATTTTAGGTGTCAACCCCCTAAAACTAAAAAATGAGACTCAAGCACAAGTCCCATTTAAAAATTATTTCTCCTTAACACTCTTTCCAGTCATATGATCAATCACAAGCTCTAATACCTGGACATGATTTAATGATTCCTCTATTTCAGCTTTAGTATATTCCTTACTAGGGAAATATTTATCACCTAAAGGCCAAAGTAGCTTTTTTGTTAATTCAATATCATTTATAAAATTAATATGTCCGAAGCAGATTACTGATTGGGGTCTATAAAACCATTCACCCTCGCGCTTTTCTCCTTGAGTATATACAGTAAAACAAGCCTTATTATTCTTCTTTATAGAATCTATCTTATGACCTTCCTTAGCTCCATGAAAATAAATATTACCGCTTTCCTTATCATAATAATAATTCATAGGAACTCCATAAGGGTAGCCCTCATCACCTATTAATGATAAAACTCCTCTTTTTTCATTTAATAATATATTAATAGCTTCCTCAGTTGTTGTTTGTTGAGCAAATCTTCTCATTTTACGAAACATAAATTAATCCTCCAGTATTTGTACATATTATATCATATATATTTATTTATAATATAAGGTTTAATATAGAGATCAAATGTTGATAAAAATTCAAACCAAAGTCTAAAAAGATGAACTTTTTTTTGAAATTATGGTCTTTTGTGAACAAAAAATTGAAATTTTCACCAATATTGGTGTGTTTAAAACAAAATCTATTTGGTATATTTAATGTGCGCTTAGGAGAAAAGGTGCGAAAATAGTTTACGTTAGGGAGAAGGGCATATGGGAGTCTTACAAGCACATGGTTTAAATATGAACCACATAAAAAACTACAACTCAATATTTACTTTAAAGAATTTCTCAATTGCAGAATATCATTATGTAGAGGGTAGAGAAACATTACCAGAATTCTCTCACAATCATAAGGAATACGAATTTATTATTCCATTAAAGACTATTCCTTTATTAGTATACGATAAGGCATGCTATATTGGTGAGGTTGGTTATATTTACCCAGTAAATCCATTTACTGAACATGGTATTGTTTATCCACTTGATAAATCCGCATGTATTGATATTACAATTGATTTTGATTTCATGGAAGAAATCAAGAGTCAGATGGGAGTGAGCAATCACTACTTCTACACACGCTTTAATGTTCCACCAGCATTTATGGATGTTATTAGAGAATTCCAAAATGAATATTCAAAGGAAAAGCCAGATGAGTTCCGTCTTGAAAATCTAGCAAGACTAATTGCAACAACTATGGCTGAGGTTGGCTTATCAGAAAATGCTGATAACCGCCGTCCTGAAAAGAAATATAGAAAGAACATCAAGCAGATGATTCTTTATATGTACAATAATTTCCAAAATGAAAATCTAGACATTGCTGATCTAGCTGAAATGAGTGGATATTCAGTTGCATACTTCACTAAAGCATTTAAGGCTTATATGAATGATACACCAGTTGTACATTTAAACAAGCTAAGAATTAGTGAGGCTAAAGCATTAATGTATGCAGGAGATGTTTCTTGTACTGACATTTATAAAAAGGTAGGATATAGAAACCTTTCAAGCTTCACAGAAGCGTTTAAGAGAGTAACAGGATTAACTCCTTCTGCTTTCAAGGAAACTTACATAGGTGCTTAATTTAAACCTGCAGGTATAGCCTGCGGTTTTTTTATTTATATATAAAAGAAAGGAGCTCCGTTTCCGAAGCCCCTTTCCATCTTGGGAGATTTGTCTTACACGCATAGTATATAATATCTATTCGGACAAATGTGGGACAGCTGTAACATTTTAATAAAAATATTGAAATTAACCATTTTGGTTAGTATAATCTAACTATAATTTGAAGGAGTGTATTATGTTTTACGATGGTATTATTATAGGTATTATTACGTTCTTATGCATTGGAATCTTCCATCCAATTGTAATTAAGGCTGAATATTATTTTACAAAAAAGGTCTGGCCAATCTTTTTAATAGCTGGGATCAGCACAATAATTCTTTCTATTTTCGTAGATAATTATATTGCTAGATGTAGCTTAGCTGTTTTAGGTATTTCTTGTTTATGGAGCATTTTAGAGCTATTTGAACAAGAAAAAAGAGTTCAACGAGGTTGGTTCCCTGATGGCAGGAAAAGAAAGACCCAAGAAAATAAAGAATTTATTGAATAAAACCTATAGAAAAAAGAAAAGAGCTCTGTTTCCAGAGCCCTTTTCCATCTTGGGAGATTTGTCTTACACGCATAGTATATAATACCTATTCGGACAAATGTAGGACACACGTTTTATTTTTTTAATAATTATTTATTTTTACTTTTACACAAGAAAAAGAGCTCCGTTTCCGGAGCCCCTTTTCATCTTGGGAGATTTGTCTTACACGCATAGTATATAATACCTATTCGGACAAATGTAGGACACAAGTAATGGTTTTTTAAATTATTTATTTTTACTTTTATACAAAGAAAGAAAAGAGCTCTGTTTCCAGAGCCCTTTTCCATCTTGGGAGATTTGTCTTACACGCATAGTTTAAAACATTGTGGTAGACAAATGTAGGACATTACCTATATTTTTTATAGTTTTTTTGTAAATTAGGACGTATCTGATATATATGTCTATTATTTTTACTATATTTTAGCTTTTAAGTAATAAATAGATTTGAGAAAAAGAAAAAGCACCAAATGGTGCCCTTTGTTAAATTAGTTTTGCCAGCTTATTGCGCCCCAAGAGTAATCTCCTCCAACATCTCCGTTAGATTCAACAGTTACTCCTCCTGCCTTGCTTGTAGCGGCAGCTGCACTTGATTCAGCTGAGCTTGAGGCTACTGCACTAGATGAGCTAGAAACAACTACACTACTAGAAACACTTGCAGTTGTACTTGTTTCTACTACTTGTCCTGATGCAGCTACTGTACTAGCCTTAGATGCAGTTTTTGAACTACTGCCATCATTTGCACCACATGCTGCTAAAAAGGCAACAGATAAAGGAATTAATCCTAATAATAATTTCTTCATTGTTATATATCTCCTAAATAATTCAATTTATTATAATGCATTTTTAAGTAAAAATAAAGAACGCCATTTTTTAATAGCGTTCATTTACTATTTTAAGAGAATAAATCTGTAATACTTACACCCTTAGTGGCATCCACCTCTGCAGTAGATTCTGTAGATGCCATAATAATATCCTCTGTTTCAATTACTTCTTCTTCAATTATTGGTTTAATATAGTTTTTCATATTCTATCATCCACCTTTAATTGTATTCTATAACTATTGCATAAACCTGAATTCCAGATCCGGCTGATGCTATATAATATGTTCCAGCTGATACAGTTGAATAAGTATAGTTTTGTACTACCGATGTTCCTGTTGTTCCAGTAGCCTGCTCTAATTTTGTATAGCTTGAATCATATAAAGCTAAATATCTAGTTTCTCCACCATTATAATATACCTTGATAGTTGCATTATCACTTACTGTAAATTCAACATTTCTATATGTTTGGGCACCAACACCGCCTAATGCTATACCAGATGTAATAGTTTCACCATTTAAATCAAATTGTAATGAACTACTAAGTGAACTTACCGAAACTTTTTTTTCTGAAGTCGCATTAATTGTATAATTTGAATATTCAGTTGATTTTGTAACATCTGATGTTACTTCTTCAAATGCAATATATGTTGTTTCTGCTTCACCTAATGAAATAGTGTATGTATCTAATGTCTTAGATAATAATTCATCATTTATATTTACATTAGCTGTTACAGTAAATGAATAGCCATCATACGCTTCTGTTAAGCCATAGATATTAAAATAGAAATAATATGTTCCATCAGCTTCTGCACAAATAGTTGAGCCATTTTTCGTTAATGACTTATATAGGGTAGTTACATCATATTGCTTTGATGATGTAACTCCAGCCTTAGTTTCAGTCTCAATAGAAAGCTGAATAGTTGCAGCTGAAACATATGAATCATCAACATTTGTTAGCATACCAACAACTCTATATGCTGAATATTCAGTGGAATTTTCAGTATAAGTACCAACTGAAGAGCCAAGTGTTAGCTTTACTGCTCCTGCTTCCTCATATTCAGATAGGGTCATAAGACCTGCACCTGCTAATTGAGGTACTACTGTTTTAACATCAGCTGCATCATCCATTCTTGTTACATCAGATTTATTATTTTCTGAATCATAATAGAATAATGTAGAATCAGTATCGAAATTTACATAGCTTGTACCTGCTGCTGAATCACCTGATGTTGTACTCTTGTTTGTACAAGTGTTTGTTACTTCCTCATCTCTTGTTGAAGCATATACTACTGTAGAAGATGCGCCTACATAAGATGTTGAATTAACAATATTATTGTATAGCTTAATTACACCATTATTAGATGTAGTAAATGTTTTATTTGTATTGTCAAAATAACAGTTTTCAATAAATGCATATGCAGTATTATAAATCTGCATATTAGTTCCTGTTGAAGCATAATAATAGCAGTTATAAATATGGAAGTTAGAATTTCTAGTAAATGGAAGTCTAGAACCACACTTATAATAATAATTATGATGGAATGTTACATCATACTGATATGATGAAGAGCTTGAACCA